>DASYRF010000133.1:0-5153 GCA_036004705.1 Myxococcota bacterium | reverse complement strand
GCGGCCGCCAACGTGCTGCGCGTCCGCTTCGTGGGGCTCGGGACGGGCCGGCGGCTCTCCGAGTCGGCGCCTATCGTCCTGCCGGACTGGGTCGACGTGCACCCGCCGTGGCGCGGCGGCCGGACCTCGTTCTCGTGCACCGCCTGGCGGCCGCTCCCCACGCGCGTCCCCGTGCCGGACCCCCACCGCGGCGCGTGGAGGCTCAACTGGGAGGCGCGCCACTTCTCGGCGTTGGGCGGCAAGCCGAAGGTCGCCGAGGGCACCGCCTACGTGGACGCGACCACGGGCGCGGTCGAGATGGGACCGACCGAGCCGCCGGGCGGGCCGGTCCCGCCCGCGCTCCCCGACGGCTGGAAGCCCGAGCCCGGCGCGATGTACTGGGCGTGGTTCGACGACGGCGGCAGCCCGGGCTGGACCGGCACGCCGCGCCCGTTCCGCTTCGGCGGCGGCGTGATGGGGTACCTGGCGGTCGAAGGCGGCGTGGCGCGGCGGCTGGTGCTGCACCGCTGGCGCCCCTTCGAGCCGCTGGCGCCCGTGGAGATCGCCGCCGGCGACGACTCCTACCGGGTGCTCCTGGCCCTCGACGCGCGCCACCTCGTCGTGACCGCGCGCAAGGGAACGGTCGACACGAGCACGCTCTACGATCTCTACACGGTGGCCAAGACGGGCCCGAGCGCCAGACTCCCGCCGTTCGAGCCGGGCTTCGTGCCGCCGCTCACGCTGCTCGGCCCGAGCCTCCTCTACGTGGTCGAGCGCCGGGACCCGGCCGGGCGCGCGGGCGGCGGATTCGTCGCCGAGCGCAGCCTCGTGGCCGTCGACTGGGCGGCGGGAACGGTGCGCTGGTCCTACCCGCTCGCGCCGCGCGCGGAGCCGCCCCCGTCCGCGTCCGGATCCTCGGGGCGCCCGTGACATGCCGGCGCGGGCGAGGACAACGGTTCGGCGCGATCGGCGCGGGGGCCGGCGCGACCGCGCAAGGCGTCCGCGGGACCGCGTAGCGGCTTCGGGTCGGACGCGAGCGGACTCGGCTGGGTGCGCGACGCGCTCGGGCATGCGGCGCATCACTCGGGGGCAGGGGCGCGCGGCTTCGGGGGATCGCGAAATGCGCCGGCCGCGGTTTCTGCCGGTTGGCAAACGATCCGCGACCGTGGACACCGTGTGCGGCCCCTCGCGCAACGGGCGCGCGTCATGCGCGAACGAGTCCGAGGCTGGATCGCGTCCTTCGACGCCGCCGCCCTGCGCGCGTCGCTCGCCACGCGCCTGCTCGTCCGCCGCACCACCGCCGGCGCCGGCGCCGCCGCGACGCGAGAGGTACTCCTCGCCGGCGCGATCGCCCGCACCCCGGCCCATTGAGCCCGGCGGATGGTGCCCGCACCGGATGCGGCGCTTGCCGGCGCAGGAGCCACGCGCGATGATCGTGGCGTGGACACGCCGTACGATTCGCTCCCGAGCACCGGCGACCCTGTCGCGGACTTGATCCTGCGCGGCGAAGCCGCCACCGTGGACGAGGCCGAGGAGTTGTACCTCGACAGGCACCTGCACGAGATCGTCGCGCTCGTCGACAGCGCCCTCACCGACGCCGAGTTCCGGCGCCACCCGCTGGTCGCGCTCCTGTTGTCGCGCGGGAGCCGCGCCTGGGAAGACTCGCTGCTTTGAACGCCGAAGAGAGGTTGGCGGCGTTCTACGAGCAGCTGCGTGCGCTGGGACTACCGGTGCTGGTCATGGGCGGTCACGCCGTCCGCTTCTACGGGGTCGACCGCAGCACGCTCGATTACGATTTCCACGTGGCGCTCGACGCCGCCGACTGGGCGCGGCTCGGGCAGACCCTGGCGCGCGCGCCGGCGTTGGCAGCCACGCCGCTCCGCGAGGGACCGACCTGGCGGCCGGACGAGTTCCGGCGCTTCATCGTCGGGGCCCTTCCCGACGGGCGCGAGGAGCTGCTCGAGTGCTGGCGCCGCAACCACCTTCTCGCGCCTTTCGCTGAGCTGCAGGCACGCCGCGCCGAGGGGCTCTACGGCGGGCGAACGGTGGCCTTCCTCGGCCTCGACGATCTCATCCGCAGCAAGGAGACGGAACGAGAAGACGACTGGCGCGACGTCCGTCTGCTGGAAGAGATCGCCGACGAGCGCCGACTGCGGGCGGCTGGCGACGGCCCCGCGGCACGCGCCGCCGCCCTCGCGTCCTTGCGAAGCCGGCGCGGCTTCGAGCAGGCGCGCGCGCAAGGCCTGCTCGACGATGCCGCCGCCGTGCGTACGGCCACCGAGGGGCCGCGCCAGGCCGTGGCCCTGGCGTTTCTGGCGCCTCTTCGCGCCGGCGCCTCCCTGTCCCCGCCGGCCGGCACGCCGTCCGCCGCCGGCGAGATCATCGGCGGCCCGTTGCGCCGCGTGACGCCGGGCTCGGCGCGCCACCTGGCACTCGTCGAAGCCGTGCGCCGCCTCCTGCAACGCGCCGCCGTGCTGACGGATCGCGCCGACAAAGAGCGCGTCCGCCCCGGCTAAGAACGGCGCCCTTGCCCCGTCGCACGAGGCGCATGCGATGATTCGGGCGTGGCCCAAGAAGCCGCAGGTGGCGCCCTCGCCTCGACGAGCTCGCCGAGGCGCTGGTGCCGCCCCCGCGCGACCGCGGCGCGGCGCCCGGCTGCCGCACCATCCTCTCCCCGCCCGTTGCGCCCGAGTAGGCTTGGTCCGCCCGCGTCCCTTCGTCGCGTGCGCGGGGCTCCCTCCGACGCGCGCCGATGGGCGACTTGCAGTCCCGCGACGGAGCGGTAACATCGACAGTCCCATGAAGCGACCTCGGCGAACCTGCGCTCCGGCGTGGCTAGCGGTGACACTGGCGGCGACCACCGGCGCGTTCGCGGTGGCGGGCGGGGTGGCGGGGGCGGCCGCACCGACGCGGCCGGACGGCGGCGTGTTGCCGGCCGGGATCGTGGTCCGCGAGGTGTGGATCACCGGGAACCGGCGCGTGGAGGACGCGACGATACGGGCGGCGCTCGAGACGGCGCCGGGGAAAGCGCTGAGCGCCGGCGCCGTGCGGGACGACGTGCGGCGGCTCTTCGCGCTGGGGCTCTTCGAGGACGTCGCCATCGAGATGGAAGGCGACCCGGCGCTCGGCCGCGTCGTGGTGTCGGTCGTGGAGAAGCCGCTCGTGCGCGCCGTGTTGATCGACGGCAACGAAGCGCTGGACGACGACAAGCTCCGCGAGGTCGTGGACGTTCGCCCCGGCGAGCTCGTCGACGGGTCCAAGCTGCGTCGCAGCGCCGAGCGGATCCGCGAGAAGTACGTCGAAGAGGGCTACGCGCTGGCCGAGGTCTCGGTGCGGCGCGCGCCGGCGCGGCCGGGAGAGGTGGACGTCGTCTTCTCCGTCGCCGAGGCGGCCAAGGTGACGGTCCGCGCGATCACCTTCGTCGGCAACGTGTCTCTCACCGACGCCGAGCTGAAGGCGTGCATGGGCACGACCGGAGGCGACAGCCTGTCGTTCCTGAAGGGCACGGGGAAGCTCTCGACTGCCGGCCTGGAGCACGATCTCGAGATGCTGAAGGCCGCCTACTACGACGTCGGCTACCTCGACGCGAAGGTCGCGCGCCCCCGCGTCACGCTGAGCGGCGACCGGCGCGACGCCTACGTCACCATCACCATCGACGAAGGCCGGCGCTACCGCGTGGGCAAGGTCGACGTCGCCGCGCCCAAAGACCCTGCGGCGCGCGACGCGCTGCCGGCGCCGCTGCTCAAGGCAGGCGCTTGGTTCAGTCGCACGAGCTTTGCAGCCGACGTCGCCGCCCTGACGCGCCACTACCGCGACCTGGGCTTTGCCTACGTTCGCGTCGTCCCGCGCATGGACCTCGAAAAACACGAAGACCCCGTCTGCAAGTAGCCCGCCTAGCGACGGCGGTCCGGCGGCAGTACCCCGCGACCTGGGTGCGCCCTAGCTGATCGGCGCGCCGGGCGGGGTCAGGCGGAGGCGAGGGCGTCCTTGTAGAAGGCGTCGAGGACGGCGGCGAACTTCTTCTCGACGACCTTGCGCTTGAGCTTCAGGCTCGGGGTCAGCTCGCCGGTCTCGACGGTGAAGTCCACGGGGAGGACGGCGACGCGCTTCACGGTCTCGTAGGAGGCGAGGCCGGCGTTGAGCTGGTCGACGGCGGCTTGCACGAGCGCGGTGACCTTGGGGTGCTTCGACAGCGCGGCGAGGTCGAGCCCGCCGAGGCCGGCGTCGGCGGCCCAGCTCTCGATGCCCTCCGGGTCCAGCGTCACGAGCGCGGAGCAGAAGTTGCGGCGGTCGCCGTGCACCACGACGTGGCCAAGGTACGGGCAGAGGACCTTGAGCTTCGCCTCCAGCGCCTGCGGGGCGACGTACTTGCCGCCGCTCGTCTTGATGAGGTCCTTCTTGCGGTCGGTGATGCGCAGGAAGCCGCCGTCGTCCACCTCGCCGATGTCGCCGGTGTGCAGCCAGCCGTCCTTCAGCGTCTCGGCCGTCTCGGCGGGGAGGTCGTGGTAGCCGCGCATGACGCCGCGCCCGCGTATGAGCACTTCGCCGTCCTCGGGGGCGATGCGCACCTCCGTGCCGGGCACGGGCGGGCCCACGGTGCCGAAGCGGTTGCGTCCGGGGAGGTTGACGAAGCTGGCGGCGCTGGTCTCGGTCAGCCCGTAGCCCTCCAGGATGAGGATGCCGCAGGCGTGGAAGAACTCGGCGATGTCGCGCGACAGCGGCGCGCTGCCGCTGATGAAGAAACGCAGGCGCCCGCCGAAGCGCGCGCGCAGCTTGCCGAAGACGAGCCGGTCGGCGACGGCGGCCTGCAGCGCGAGCAGCGCGCCGGGCTCCTGCCCCGCCTGGCGCCGCTGGGAGACGCGCCGGCCGACGCCCACCGCCCAGCGGAAGAGGGCGAGCTTGACGCCGCCCGCCTCCTGCACCCCGGTGACGACCTTGTTGTAGACCTTCTCGAAGATGCGCGGCGCGGCGGCCATGAACGTGGGCCGGTCCACGGCGAGGTTCTCCACGAGCTTGGGGATGCGGCCGTCGACGGTGGTGGAGAAGCCGAGCTCGAGCTGCACGGCTTCGAGCACCTTGCCGAACGAGTGCGACAGTGGCAGCCACAGGTACTGGTGGTCGTCGACGGAGAGGATGCCGACCGAGGCGATGGCCTCGCCGGTGTAGACCCAGTT
>DASYRF010000132.1:0-38786 GCA_036004705.1 Myxococcota bacterium | reverse complement strand
AGGACTACCTGCGCAACCGCGGCGCGCTCCATCCCGGCGAGGACTGGAACGGCGTCGGCGGCGGCGACACCGACCTGGGCCAGCCGGTGCTGGCGGCTGGTACCGGTCAAGTCGCGGCCATCGACCGTGACGCGGCGGGCTGGGGCAACGTCGTCATGCTGCGCCACCTGCTCCCCAGCGGCGAGGTGGTCTTCACCGTCTACGCCCACGTGCTCGACATCGGCGTGAAGGTCGGCGACGTCGTGCGCCGGAGCGAGCGCATTGCGCGCATCGGCAAGGGCGACGGCGGGCGCTACTGGGCGCACCTGCACTTCGAGGTGCGCAAGGCCAATATGGCCTACTTCCCGCCGTCGTACTGGCCCTCGAGCCACGGCCGCGATCCGGCCTGGGTGATGGACCACTACTACGTGCCGCGCGCCTTCATCGCCGACCATCCGTCGCGCGACATGAGCGTGACGACGGTAGCGCGCGCTGGCGTCGGTGCGCGCGCGTGGGCCTGCGCGACGCGCGACCCGTGCTAGCCTTGCCGGCATGAGCCGGATCAAGACGTTCCTGGCCAACGAGAAGCGGCTGCTGACGGCGATTGCCGTTCTGGTCGTGCTGCTCAACATACCTTACGGTCGATACGCACTGTACCCGTTCATGCTCTTCAGCACCTGGGTCCACGAAATGTGCCACGGGGTGGCCGCGCTGCTCATCGGTGGCGGGGTGGACAAGCTCGAGGTCTATCCGGACGGCAGCGGGCTGTGCTTCACGCGCTACGGGGCAGGGGCCTTCACTCGTGCGTGGGTGGCGAGCGCCGGCTACATGGGCACCAGCGTCATCGGCGCGCTTACGCTTGTGTTCCGGCGGCGGCCGCTCGCCGGCCGCATCGGCGTGACCGCGTTCGGCGTTCTGATGCTGGTGTCGACGGTGCTCTTCGTGCGCAACCTCTTCGGCCTGGTCATGGTGCCGCTCATCGGTGCGGCGCTCGCCGCCGCCGGCGTGAAGCTCAAGGAGGAGCTGAGCGGGTGGCTCTTCTCCTTCGTGGCAGCGACCTGCTGCCTGAACGCCGTCACGAGCATCCAGGTGCTGTTCGGGTCGAATCTGGTGGTCAACGGCGCGCCGTCGGGCGGCTCCGACGCGCACTCGGTGGCGGACGCGTTGCTCCTTCCCTACTGGTTTTGGGCGTCGCTTTGGCTCGTAACGTCCGTGGCGCTCATGTTGGTGGCCCTGCGGTTCACGCTGCCGGGGAAGTCCGTCGCGGCAGCGCTGGGGGCCGGGGCCGGCGGAGCGGCGGGGGCGGCGCCGGCGAAGGCAAAGGCGAGCGCGGGCGCGGGCGCGGCGTGACTCGGACGGCGCGAGGGGTGCTCGGCGCCGCGTTCGCGCTGACGGCGGCCTGTGGGTCGTCGGCGTCCACCTCGACGCCCACTCCCGGCTCCGCGACGGCCACCGGCGCCGCGACGGCGGGGGCCACGGGCGCAGGGACGGGCGCGGCGGTCGACGGAACCGCCACCACGGTCGCGGCGACGGCCCGCGCCGCGGACAGCGGCGTCGCATCGCCGCGCGCCACCGCGGCGGACTGCGAGAAGCTCCACGAGGCCTCGCGCGCGTTCGGCCGCGCGATGCTGGAGGGCATGGAGCGCGATCCGGCCCGGCGTGAGACGCTGTTCGCCGAGATGGACAAGAAGCTCCGCGAGAACAAGAAGGATTACCTGACGAAGTGCGCGAAGCTGTCGGCCGCCGGCGTGAGCTGCGCGGCCGTGGCGCTCGAGCGCAAGGACACGATGGCCCTCGCCGCCTGCCCCATCGACATCTCGGTGCTCGACCGCGAGTAGCCTGGCGCGGCGGCCGCCGGGTCGGCTAACCTGCGCGCTCCATGGACGCCCTTTCCGCACTCCGTCACCGCGTGACGATCCAGGACCCGCGAACTCACCTGGTGGACGTGACGCTCCATCTCCCGGCGGCGGGCGCCGATGGCGAGCACCGCATCACGATGCCGGCCTGGACCCCCGGCAGCTACCTCATCCGTGAGTTCGCCCGCCAGGTGGAGGGCCTGCGCGCGGAAGGCGAAGGCGGCCACGAGCTGCCTGTCTCCAAGATCGCCAAGGGCACGTGGGCCGTCCGCGCCGGCGCCGGTCGCGCCGCCACCGTACGCTACCGCGTCTACGCGCACGAGCTGACCGTGCGCACCAGCTGCATCACCGCGGATTTCGCGCTCCTCAACGGCGGTGGCGTGTTCTTCCAGCTGGAAGGCGCCGCGGGTGCGCCGCAGGAGGTGGAGGTCGTCGCGCCGCCCGGGTGGAAGGTCCATTGCGCGTTGCCACGCGCACCCGGCGGTGCGTTGCGCGCGCGCGACTTCGAGGAGCTGGTCGACTCGCCCATCGAGTGCGGTCCGTTCGACGCCGAGCCGCTGGAGCTGCCGGGGGCGGGCGCCGTGCAAGCGGAGGTCGTCTGGGTCGGGTGGGAGTGGTGCGACGCGCCGCCGCCGCGCGCCGAAGTGCGCGCCGACCTCGCGCGCCTCTTCGCGCCCACAGCCGCCGTCTTCGGCCAAGGCTATCCCTTTCAGCGGTACCTCTTCATCGTCCACCTGGTCGAAGGCTACGGCGGGCTGGAGCACCGCGCTTCCAGCGTGTTGCTGTACTCGCGCAGCGGATTACGCCCGAAAGACAAGTACGAGAAGTTCATGGCGCTCGCTTCGCACGAGCTGTTCCACGCCTGGAACGGCAAGAGGCTGCGCCCGCGGGTGCTGGGTCCGTTCGACTACGAGCGCGAGGCTTACACGCGGGCGCTGTGGCTGGTCGAGGGGGTGACGAGCTACTACGACGAGCTGCTGCTGCGCCGCGCCGGGCTCATCGGGGTGGAGTCGTACCTCAAGTACCTGGCCGGGCAGGTGAGGAAGCTCGACGAGACGCCGGGACGCGCGATGCAATCGTTGGAGGAAGCGAGCTTCGACGCATGGGTGAAGCTCTACCGCCCCGACGAGCACACGCCGAACTCGACTGTCTCGTACTATCTGAAGGGAGAGATCGTCGGGCTCCTGCTCGACCTCGAGATTCGCGCGCGCAGCGGCGGCGCGCGCTCGCTGGACGACGTCATGCGCCGCCTGTGGGTGCAGTACGGGCGCGAGGGGGCGCGCGGGTACGAAGACGACGCGCCCTTCGCCACAATCGCCGAGGTCGCCGGTCGCGAGGTGCTCGAGCTGGCCGAGCGGTGGATCCGCGGACGCGACGATCTGGACTACGGCGTCACGCTGGGACGCGCCGGGCTCGCGCTCGAGCGCACCAGCGAGGACGGCCTGGCCGCCGGGCCAGGTGTCACCGGCGGCGGCGGCGGCGGCGGCGAGGGCGGCGCCGAAGGGCGGCGCGGCTGGCTGGGCGTCGTCACCGCCGCGGAGGCTGGACGGCGAGCGGTGGTGCGCAACGTGATGCGCGGGTCGCCGGCAGAGCGCGGCGGCCTGGAGCCCGGCGACGAGATCGTCGCGCTCGACGGCGTGAAGGTCGACGAGGGGTCCCTCGCGGAGCGCTGCCGCGCGCGCTCCGCCGGCGCCACCATCCGCTTGACGGTGTTCCGCCTGGACGTGCTGCGCGAGGTGACGCTGACGCTGGGCGAAGCCCCGCCCGACACCTACCGGATCGTCAAGCGGCGCGACGCCAGCGCCGCCGAGCGCGCCGTCTACGAGTCCTGGATGGGCGCGGGGTGGGACGAGCCGCCACCGCCCGCCGCGGGGAGCCCGGTCCCCACCGCTGCGCCCGCCGCGCCGCTCTCACCGGCGCGCTCCTGATCGGCGCGCAGCAGGTCGTCGAGGTGGCGGTCCACCGCGCCCGCCACGGTGAACGGCGGGTCCTGGTGGAAGCCGCGATGATGGATGAAGTCGCCGGCGCGGTTCTGTGAGTAGCGCGCCTCCAGCTTGGCGACGTGCTTGCGGATGAAGCGCAGCGCGTCGGCCAAGCGCTCCACGTCGTCGAGCGTCGAGTAGATTCCGAAGCTGGCGCGCACCATTCCCGGCAGCGTGCGCCGGTCGTGCAGCAGCATGCGCGCCTGCAAGGCGCACTCCTGCTCCGGCGTGACGGCGAGCTGCTCTTTCACATAGGGCTGCGCGCAGAAGCACTCGTTGCGCACCGCGACGTTGAAGTAATCGTTTAGCACCGAGGCCACGAAGCCGTGGTGCAGGTCGTCGACGTTGAAGGAGAAGACCCCGGCGCGCGGGGCGCGGGCCAGGTCGTGGCTGCCGTAGACGGTCACACCGGGCAGCGCCGCCAGCAGCGGCAGCGCCTGCGCGACGAGCCGGTCCTCGTCCTGCTCGACCAGGTCCATGCCGATGCGCCTGAGGATTTCCAGCGATAGTCCGAAGCGGATCGTGCCGGGGATATTGGGCGTACCGGCTTCTTCGCGTTGTGCGGGGTCGGACTTGGCCTTGTAGCCCTCGACCGAGACGTATTCCACCATGCCGCCGCCCAGGTCGCCGACGGTCTCGCGGTTGAGGAAAGCCGACATCCGGCCCACGAGTCCGCCGCGCGAGCCGGGAGCGTAGATCTTGTGCCCGGACAGCACCACGTAGTCGATGTCGGCGCCGGGCTCCTCCGGCGGGTGCATTTGCAGCACGGCGTGCGCCGCCATTTGCGCGGCGTCGACGACGATCTCTGCACCCACGGAGTGGGCCAGGCGGGCGATGCGGTGCACCGGATTCTTCAGGCCCGTCACGTTGGACACACCGGTGACGGCGACGAGGCGCGTCTCCTGTCCGTTCTCTTGCAAGAGCTGTTGCAGGTGGTCGAGGTCGAGCGTGGTGTCGGGCCGGACGCGGCAGTACAGGACGTTCTTGTGCCCGGCGGCGGCCACCCACGGCAGGATGTTGGAGTGATGCTCCATCATCGTGACGATGACCTTGGGGCGGCGCAGCAGCGCGTCGAGGACCGGGTCGCCGGCGCGCAGCGCCGCCTTCAGCTCCTGCATCACGGGGCGGAAGCGCGCACAGGTGGCGGCGTCGGCGCCGTGCATGTGCTCGCAGTCTTCCAGCCAGCGGAGCTGCGGCGGGAAGAGGGCGCGCGCGAGCAAGTTAAGCGCGCCGGTGGCGCCGTTGCCGGTGAAGATGACGAGGTCCGAGGCAGGGTCGGCACCGACGAAGCGCCCGAGGGCCCGGCGCGCCTCCTCGATCTCGTCGGTGGTGGTGCGCCCGGCGAGATGCGCGCGCGTGTGCGAGTTGGCGAGAGAAGTCTCGAGGTAGTCACGCTCGCCGCGCAGGACCGCTTCGCTGACCAAGGTCGTTGCCGCGCTGTCCAGGTAGCAGCGCTCGGTGAGGTGGACCTGGCCTTCGAGGCTGTAGGTGGGGTAGCGGACGCGCTGCCCGACGAAGCTGCGGCGATAGGCGTCCAGCAGGCGATGGCGGTACGGCTCGGTCTCCGTGCGCGCCGGATGAGCGGCTTCGACAACCATGCCATCAAGCTAGCACAGCGGCGCAAGTCCTTCAGGCCTCCGCCGCCGCGGCCGCGGCCGGCTCCGGCGGGCGGGTCTCACCGTCATGCGGCGCGCGGCGCGTCGGCGCTGCCGGCGCCCAGCGCACCGGCGCTCCGTGCCAGGATGTCGGCCGTGTCATTGGCGACGGTGTTGCTCATCGCGTCGAGCGGCAGGTCGTTCGGATCGTAGCCGAACGGATCCTCGATCTCGACGCCAATCTCCTCGATGCCGAACATCCCGTAGGCGACGACGGCGGCGACCAGCGGCGTGAACCAGTGCATCGACTCCACCAGGGCGAACGGCGCGGTGAAGCAGAACAGCGTGAGGAAGCCCTTGATGTGCTGCGCGTAGGCGAACGGGATGGGCGTCTTCATGATGCGCTCGGCGCCGCCCCAACAGTCGACGAAGGCGGTGACGTCCGCGTCGAGCAGCTGCAATCGCTGCTCGCTGAGCCGGCCGGCGCGCGCCGACGCGGCGATACGCGCCGACAGCCACTCCGCCCCCAGGCAAGGCCGCACCTTCACCGGCTCGAGCGCCTGCTTCTCCTCCGGCGTCACGGGCGCGCCGAGCGCCTCGAGGTCGCGCTCCTTACGAAGGTACTGGCGGATGAGCGCGAAGAGCAGGATCACCAGCCGCCGCACCTCCGTGCGGTCGCGCGCCGCCGCCGCCGCGTCGGTGCCGTCCTCGATGTAGCTGGCCGCGAGCCGCACCACGTTGCGCGCACGGTTGATCATCGCGCCCAGGAGCTTGCGCCCTTCCCAGTAGCGGTCGTACGAGGCGTTGGTGCGGAACACCAGCAGCAGGCCCAGCGCCACGCCCAGAATGGTGTGCGCGACGGTCGGGATCTTCACGGAGCGCGCGTCGAACAGCCAGGCGGCCAACGCGCCGACCACCCCGCAGGCGATCATGCGCGGCAATAGCCGCGGCACCACTGATCCGTGCAGCTGGAACAGCATCCGCAGCCAGCTCCTGCCGTCGTATTCGATCATGGCTCCTCCACGCGGCGCCCGGTTGCGCGCGTCAGCCGGCTTCCGACATCGGCGCGAGCGTCATGAGCCCGCGCACAACTTCGCGCGGGTCGGCCCCGGCGAGGATGGCGCCGAGCCCGTCGGTGAGCGAGACGCGCACCCGGTTGCGCGCGGCGATGTGCTGCACGGCGCCCACCATGCGCAGTCCCTCGGCGGTCGCGCCCTCCGCCTGCAAAGCGGCGCTCGCCGCCGCCAGGGGGGTGCCCTGGCCGAGTGCGCGACCGAGCCGGAAGTCGGCCGACGCGTCCGATTGGGCCGAGGCGAGCAGATCGCCCAGGCCCGCGAGCCCCGTGAACGTGGCCGGCTTGGCGCCGAGCGAGGCGCCGAGGCGCGCCATCTCGGCGAAGCCGCGCACAACCACCGCGGCGCGCGTATTGAACTCCAGGCCCAGGCCGGCGGCGAGGCCGGCGGCCAGCGCCACAACCGGCGAGAGCGCCGCGGCCAGCTCCACGCCGCAGAGGTCGTCCGAGCCGTACACGCGGAACGTCGGCCCGGCCAGCGCCTCGCGTACGGCGTCGATCACTTCCGGAAAGCGCGACCCGACGACCGCCACGGTGGGTTGTCCGCGCTTCACTTCGCCGGCGAGCGTAGGGCCGGCGAGCGCGCCCAGGCGCACCGCCGGCGTCTCCTCGCGCAGCACCTCGGAGATGCGCAGCCAGCCGGCGGCCGCCGTGGGTGGGTTGGCGCCGTTCTCGGTCGTGCCCTCGTGGCCGTCGCCGGTGCCCGCGCCCGTGCCCGTCTCGGCGTCCTGCGCGGAAGAATGGGGCTCGAGACCGCGCGTGCCGTGCACCAGCAAGTGGCCGCCGTGGAGGTAGTCGCCCAGCACGCGCGCGGTGGCGCGGACCTCCGCCGAGGGCAGCACCAGCAGGATGAGCCGCGCGCGCGCGCCTAGGTCGGCGAAGCTGGGCTCGCCGGGCGCGTCGGCGCCGGGCGGCGCGGTGCGATGCAAGACGGTGCCGCGCTGCGCCGCCAGCGTTGCGACGGCCGCCGCCCACTCCCCCGCGCCCACCACGCCCACGGCGCCGACCGTCCCGTTCGTGCTCAAGTCCCGGCCTCCGCCGCCGCCGCCGCGCGCTCCAGCCCGTAGCGCATCAGCCGGTTTCGATAGTAGACCACCAGCGCCGTGTCGCCCACGCGCAGCCGTGCGCCCTCGCGCGTCAACACGCTGGGCACGTGGTAGGCGGAGAAGTAGCGCAGCGCGCGATCCAGCACGCCCGCGGGGCCGCGCGAGGCCACGGTGACCGACATGCGCACGCGCCCCGCGTCGGCGAGCGCGCGCAGGGCACCCTGGACGCGACCCACCGCCGCCGTCACTTCCTCCAGCGGCAGCGTCTCGCCGCCGGCAGCGCGCAGCAGCCGGTACAGATCCAGGGACGGAAAGCGCCGGCGCAAGAGCTCGAACACGCAGAGCGAGGTCACGTGCGTGGACATCGCCACGGTGTCGGCGGCGAAGACCTCGCAGATGCGGCGCCCCAGCTCCTCGGTGTACTCGGCGTCGCGCGCGCGGTCGTGCTGGAAGGCGCCGGCCGGCGCTCCCCCCGCCGCCGCCGCCGCGATGGCGTCCCAGCGCGCCACGTAGGTGGTGCGGTCCACGGGCCGCCCGCGCCGGTCGCGCGACCGCCCGTCCGGGCCAACGCGGTTCCCGAACGGGTCGAGGGCGTGCGAGAAATGTACGACGATGGACTGCTCCATCGACAGGAGCCGCCGCAGGAAGGTGACGATGCGTTCGAAGCGGGAGAACTCGTCGTCCTCGATGATGTAGCGCCCCTTGCCCTCGGCCTTGAAGTGGTCCTCGATGAGAGTGGCGGCCTCCAGCACGAGGGGGTAGTTCAGCGTGACGGGCACGATGAAGACGTCGGGGTTGGGCCGCGCGGCGCGCAGGTTCTCCACGTAAGCCGCCAGCGCGGTGCCCAAGAGCCCCAGCTTGAGATGATGCTCCACCTCGCCCGCGCGCGAGCGCGTCCCGCCGGGGAAGAAGAGCGAATGGAAGCCGCGCTCCAGCAGCACGGACGAGTACTCCTTCAGCACGTCCTTGTAGAGAGCGAAGCGCAGGCGCCGGTCGACCTTGTAGGCGCCGAGGTTCTGCATGAAGAAGCTGATGAAGCGGTTCGTGAAGAGATTCTTCCCGGCGCCGTAGGTGGCCGGCGGGAGCCCGGCGCGCAGGAGGGCAAAGCCGATGAGGATGGAGTCGAGGTTCGACATGTGCGTGGGCGTGAACACGAGCGTGGCGCGCGCCGCGAGCGCCCGCAGCGTTTCGAGATCGCCCTGCACGGTGATGTGGTCGCCCAGCTCGCCGAAGCCGGTGAGCCCGTGGCGCAGGTCCTGTGGCGTCAGCAGCGCCGCGAGGCCCAGCGGCAGGACGCGCGTAGCGAACTGGTAGACACGCGGGTCGAAGTTGCCGACGATGTCCTGCGCGTACTCGTCGATGAGGGCGCGCACGCGCGATTCCTTCTCCGGCGTGGACATGCGTCCGAGGGAGCGCGCCAGATCCTGCCACGCGCCGCGGCGGGCTTTGGCCTTGTCGGAGCGGTCCGGCTCCAGGCGCTGGATCTCGTGAAAGGCCACGTCGTTGAGGACGTACTCCAGCGCGGCGTCGGGGTTGCGCTCGCCGGCGAGCACCTTGCGTCCCCAGACCCGTCCGGCCACCTCGCGCACGATCTCGCCGCGCTCGCGGTTGAAGTCGAAGATGCGCGCCGCATGGGCGGCGGATCCGGCGGCGGACGGCGCGGATCCGGCGGAGGCAGGGTCGAAGTGGTCCATGGCGGTCGGTCGCGGACGACTTGAACAATCGGGGGGCGCGACGAGTCGGTGAGCTTAGGGTGGGGTTGCGCGGCCCGTCAACTCCGTGGCAAGGTCCCGGCCCGCGACAGGGAGAAGCATCGTGAGCGACAAGAAGTGCCGGAGGGTCGCGGTGGTGGCCGCGCGTGCGCCCTGGGTGGGCCTGGGGCTGGGGCTGGCGCTCGGATTGGGCGGGGCGCCGGCCGCACGCGCCGCCGAGCCGCCGTCGCCCGCCGCCAAGGCGAAGGTCGCCAAGACCTGGGACGAGCTCGTCGCCACCGTGCCGGCTGCGGTGGAAGAGCGGGCGTTGCTCGACGCCCTCATCGCCGACTGTGACAAGGCGGAGCCCGGCGCCCCCGTCTTCGCCTGCCGTGACGCCCAGGCCAAAGCGCTCGGCACTGTGGTTCTCCTGGCCGACCGTCCCTACAAGGCCATAGTCAGCGGCAAGACCGACGTCGAGGTCACGGTCGACGGCTCGCTGGCGCGAAAAGGGTTCATGGGGGGGCCGTTCTTCACGGTCGGCGCGCCCAAGACGCTGCTCGGGCCGGATCCGGCGGCGGGCGTGGGGCTGTCGGCGCCCGGGCTGGTCGCTCTGAAGACGAAGCTGAAGGCGAAGACGCCGGCCGACGCGGAGCGCTGGGCGGCGGGCGGGTTGCAGGTGGATCTGGTGGTCTTGCCCACGAAGGCGTGGGGCGTGGCGCACGGCGGGAGCTGGTTCAGCGGCGCGGAAGTGGCGGTGCTGGGCTGGCGCGCGTTCGACCGCACGACGGGCGCCGTCGCCGGCGCCAAGCCGTCCGCCAAGCCCGGCGCCGTGGTCGAGACCCCGACGGTCAAGGCCGCTGCGCTCGCCGCGGAGTGCGCCAAAGCAGCCGACGCCGGAGACGCCGACGGGGCGCGCCGGGCCTGCGACGCCGCCGCCGCGCTCGACACCTCCGCCGCCGGCCTGGCCGACGCGCGCGCCAAAGTGGCCAAGCTGGGCGTCGCCGCCGAGGCGAAGCTGTGCGTCTGGGCGTCCACGCGCGACGATGCCTGGTTCGCTTGGCAGAAATGCAGCGCCGTGCTGGCCGCCGACCCCGACAACGCAGAGGCGAAAGCGGCGATCGCCGCCATCCCCAAGAAAGCGCTGACGCCCGACGAGGTGAAGGCCGTCATGAAGAAGGCGATGGGCCCCATCTCCAAGTGCGGCCTCGCCGGCTCGGGCAAGATGACGCTCGTTTTCCGCGTACGTGGCGACGGCGTCCCGCAGGAGGTCGCCGTGAAGCCCCCGGCGGACGAGACGGCCGCCGGCAAGTGCGTCATCGACGCCATGAAGAAGGTGAAGTTCCCCAGCTTCGGCGCCGCTGCCTCGGAGCCCGTGACCTGGCCCTTCGAGCTCTTCTGAGGCGCCGGGCGGCGAAGGCGCTGCCTCGGAGCGCGTGACCTGGCCCTTCGAGCTCTTCTGAGGCGCCGGGCGCCGAAAGGCGATGCCTCGGGCGTAAGAACGATTCGCATCCTCCGACCGGGCGCACCTCCGCCGCGGCGACGCGGGCGGTCAGGCGTAGGCGCGATCGCGCAACAGACGGTAGAGCACGCCGCCGCCGTGGCGGAAGAGGAACGGCGCGACCTGGCCGACCATGCGGGCCAGCGCGGCGCGCGGGATGGCCTTGCCGCCGAAGTCCAGGGCGCCGACGCGCAACAGGTCGGGGGCGCGCGACAGCAGCTTTTCGCCGAGCGGACGCTCGCGGCCGAAGGCGGCGGCGTAGGTCAGATGCCGGATGCGGAGGCGCTTGCCTTCGCCGGCGCGGCGCACGGCGGCGAGCCAGTCGCCGAAGCCGAAGTCGCCGTCCTCGAAGCGGGCGGCGAGGTAGGAGGCGGCGACGGCGCCGTAGGCGATGGCCTGCGGGATGCCCTCGCCGGTGATGATATCGATGCCGGCCGCCTCGCCGACCAGCAGCACGCGCGGCCGCGAAATGGGCTCCTCCGGCTCGAAGCCGCGCTCGGCGAACGGCTTGAACTTGTAGGCGCGTGGGTCGAGCTTCTTGCGCTCCAGATGCGCGCACAGCTGCGTGCGCGCGTCTGGGACGCCGCCGCCGAGGCGGGCCAGGTAGATTCCGCGGCACATCAGCGCGCGCCCGGCGACGACGGTCGGGAAGTCCCAGGCGTAGCCAGGCAGCTGGTGGTCCCACCAGTCGAAATGGATGGTGTCGCGCGTCGCATCGCCGTCGACCGGCTCGGTGTCGCACTCGACGACTTGCGCGCGCAGCGCGCCGCGCGCGAAGCCGGCGGTGCGCCGCACCGGGCCACCCACGCCGTCTGCGCCCACCACGGCGCGTGCTTCGAGCGTGTCGCCGGAGGTCAGGTGAACCGTCACGCCGTCTTCGCTCGCCTCCACGCGCTCGACCACGGCGCCCTCGCGCACCTCGATGCCGCGGGCCATGGCGATTCGCGCGAACGCCTCGTCGAACTCGACACGGCGCACGATGCGCCCCAGGCCGGGATGGCGCACCTCCAGCGTGGTCCCGGGTAGGGCGATGGCGATGGCGTCGAAGTTGACGGACGGCACGTCGACCTTCACGCCCAGCGCGTCGAGCAAGTGCTGGGCGCGCGAGGCGATGGCGCCGGCGCAATATTTGTCGCGCGGGTAGCGCTCCTTCTCCAGGACCAGTGTCCGTGCCGCCAGCGCGGGGGCGTGGCGCTGCAGATGCAGCGCCGTGGAGATGCCCGCCGGCCCGCCGCCCACGAGGATGAGGTCCAGCTTCGGTTTCACGGGGACTAGGCGGGCGGTGGAACGCCGGCCGGGAGAAGGGTCACTCGTCGTCGTCGTCGCTGGCGGCGCCGGCCTCGTCGTCGTCGTCGTCGAGGTCGTCGACCTCTGCCGCCTCCTCCTCGTCGGCGTCCCAGCCCTTGTCGACGGCGGGGGACGGCGCGCGCACCGACGCGGCCGCGGCAGGCCGGCCGGTGCCCGCGACCGCGGCGCCGAGGCCGCTGCCGCTCCCCGGACGCGCCGCCACGCCGCTTCCGCCCAACGGAGCGGCGGCCCCGCTGCCGCTCCGGAGCCGCCGCAGCTCGTCGTCGCGCTGTCCGAGCGCCCCCTGCAGTCGCTTGGCGTCGGCCTTCGCCTGGTCGCCCTCGCTCTGCAGCTGCGCCGTGCGCGCGCGCAAACGCTCGGCCTCGGCGCGCGCCTCGTTCAGCTCGCCTTCCAGCCGCGTGGCCCGCCGCGCATCGGCTTTCAGCTGCTCGAGGTCGGAGGGGCCGCGCGCCGCGCTCAGCTCAGTGCGCAGCTTCGCGCTGGTCTGACGCTCGGCGGCCAGGTCCTTCTCCAGCTGCTTGAGCTGAGCCGCCCCGTCCGTCTTGGCCGGCGCCTTGGCCGCCGCCTTCTTGGCCGCGGCTGGCTTCTTCGTCACCGCGGCTTTGGGCGCCGCCGCCTTTGCCTTGGATGTCGCCGCTTTGGCCTTGGTGGCCTTCGCCGACGGTCCCGCCTTCGCCGCTGCCCCGCTTCCCTTCGCCTTCCCGGTCGTCCGCGTCGCCATGTGCTTAGCCCTTTTTTGCGGCCCACCGCCCCGCCCCACCGTCGTGGGCCTGGCCGTTCAGGGGCCGACCCATAACGCAATCCGGGCGGGACGTAAAGGGGCCGTCGCGCGGGCTAGGCGTGCAGGGAGGGCGAGGCACGCCGAAGGGGTCGCCTCCAGCTTTGGGGAAGATTCACAATCTCTGAGGCGAGCCGGCAGCGGCGACGGGCGGGCAAAGGCGCAGCAGCGCGCTACGCCGTAGCCATCATCGGCATGGCGCCGGCGAAGCTGGTGCGATCCATCTGCCACTTGATGATGCGTACCGTGCCCCACGCCGAGTAAATGCCGAAGGTGATGGCGTTCAGGAAGCCGACGATCAGCAGCTGAACGATCCAGTCGATGGCCTCTCCGCTGAACTGCAGGCGCTGCCCGCCGATGATCGTATGCGAGGCGTTCCAGCGATTCAGCTTCATCTGGAACCAGAAGCTGTAGATGCCGAACGTGATCATGCTCAGCAGCATGCCGACGATGTACAGGCCGAACAGCTCTCCGCCGGTGCCGTCGAACTGCACCGGCTGGCCGCCCACTGTGGTATTCGCGGCGAACCAGCGCGTCATGCGGCAGATGCCCCACGGCGTGTAGATGTAGAACGTGATCATCGTCAGCAGGCCGATGATGAAGAACTCGACGAAGAGTCCGCCGCCCGTGCCGTTGAACTGCACCGGCTGCCCGTTGACGGTGGTGTTCGCCGCCATCCAGCGGGCGATGCGGCAATACCCCCACGGCATGTAGATGAAGAACGTGATCATCGACAGCAGCATCACGATCAGCATCTGCACGAACAGCTGTCCACCGGTCCCACGGAACTGGAACGTGCCGCCTCCGTTGCTCATGACTCACCCTCCACGGTTGGAACCCGCCCGAAGACCTGGCTCTGTAGCCTACTTACGGGCGGCTTGTACAGACCTTCCTTGCGGCGGCCGCGCCGTCGGGTCACACTGGCCGTGACCAACAGGAAAAGGTACGCATGGCACGGATCCGGTCCAGGGGATTGTGGCCCACCGGTGCGCTGCTGCTCGCGGCGGGGGCGGGTGGCGCGGCGACGGCGGGGTGCGGCTGCCACGTCGATTGTGGCGACCGGGTGCTCAACGGGCGCGAGACGTGCGACGACGGCAATCGCGCCGACGGCGACGGTTGCGACTCGCGCTGCCGCGTGGAGTCGGGGGCGAGCTTCTGCGGAAACGGCATCGTCGAGCCGACCGAGGAGTGCGACTCGGGCGACGCGAACGACGACACGCTTCCCGACGCCTGCCGCACGAACTGCACGAGCCCGTTCTGCGGCGACAACATCATCGACAGCGACGAGCAGTGCGAGCCCCCGTTCAGCGCCGGCTGTGGCGACACGTGCCAGCTGCAGACCTGCGGGAACGGCGTCGTCGAGGGCTCGGAGCCGTGCGACGACGGCCCCGACAACAGCGACCTGGTGCCAGACGCCTGCCGCACCGACTGCAGCGAGGCCCGCTGCGGCGACGGGGTCGTGGACACGGGCCACGGCGAGGAGTGCGAGCCGGCCACGGACCCGGGCTGCACCTTCAACTGCACGATCAGCGTGAAGTCCAATCACGGAACGTGCGCGATGCCCCAGCCCGTCGCCCCCGACGGGTCGGTCGCCATCGCCGCCGTGGCGTCCGGCGAAGCAAGCACCACCGAAGGAAGCTGCCGCTTCGTAGCGACTCCGCCCATGCCCGCGTACGGCGAGGCGGTCTTCCAGCTGGATCTTCCCGAGACCGCGGACTTGACCGTGTCGACCGACAACCCGGGCACCGACATGGACACGTACCTCTACGTGCGCGGCGCAGACTGCACCTCGGGGCCGGAGCTGGCGTGCAACGACGACATCATGTTGGGCGGGGCGGTGCCGAACCTCTTCAGCGAGGTGACGCTCGCCGCGATGCCGCCCGGAACCTACTTCATCATCGTCGACGGCTCCTACGACGACCTGATGAACTTGCGCGCGTTCGGGCCCATCGCTCTGACGGTGAATGCGGTGTTCGTGCGCGCCGCGGGCGAGGCCTGCGACCCGGCGGGGCTGTCGGACCGCTGCTCCTACGGGCTCGACTGCGTCGACGACGGGACGCCGGCCTGCGAAGACCTGGCCACGCCGGTGTGCGCCGCCGGGGGAGCGGGGGCGCTGCTGCCGGGCGCCGCACCGGCGGCGGGAAGCACCGTGCCGGGGGCGGCCTCCAGCTTCGCCAGCGCCTGCGACCTGGCCGGCACGACGGCGGCGCCGGAGCAGGCGTGGCTCGTGACCCTGCCGGCGGCCACGGGCGTGGTCGACGTGCTGGCCGACGTGACGACGACGGGGCACGAGCCGGTGGTCTCTGTGCGTACCACCTGCGACGACGCGACGAGCGAGGCGGGGTGCGGGGTGGGGGCCGGGACCGGCCCGGGCGATGCGGCGCACGCCGAGGCCTGGGACGTGGACGCGACGGCCGCGGCGGCGACCGTGGCGGTGGTGGCCGACGGCACGGCGGCGGGGGGCGCGCCCGATGCGGGCGACTACACGGTGGGCGTGACGACGCGCCCGGTGCGGGGGGTCGCCGACGCCTGCGACCCGACGGGGGCGGCGGACCGATGCGGGGCGTGGCTGACGTGCGCCGACCCGGGCGGCGGGCCGGTGTGTGTGGCGGCAGGGGACTGCGCGACCCCCATCCCGGTGGCGCCCTACGGGCGGGCGCGGGCCACGACGGCCGCGGCGGCGGCGGGGGCGCACGAGGGGTCGTGCGCGGCGACCCCCGGCCACGACGAGGCGGTGTTGGTGGTGACGACGCCGGTCGTGCAGGACATTCTGTTGACGACGGCGCTGCCGGCGACCGCGTTTGACACCGTGCTCTACGTGCGCGACGGAAGCTTGGGGGGCGGGTGCGGCGACCCCGGCGCGGAGGTGGCGTGCAACGACGACCGCGCGGCGGCGGCGCGCGATTTTCGCAGCGACGTGGTCGTCTACGACGCGCAGCCGGGGGTAGACTACTACGTGTTCGTGGACGGGTCGTTCGACGACGTGACGGGTTACTACACGGGTGGGCTGGCGGCGGCGGGCACGTTCGAGCTGGCGGCGCGCCTCCGGCCCATCCTGGCGGCGGGAACCGCGCCGTGCGACCCGACCGGGACGGCGGACCGTTGCGACTGGGGGCTGTCCTGCGACCCGGCAGCGCCGGGGGGGCCGGCCTGCGTGTTGGCGCCGGACGGCGCGGAGTGCCTGGCGGCGGCGGACGTATCGGCGGCGGTGGACGGCGCGGCGGCGATGCTCACGACCGTCGGGGGTGACGACAACTTCCGCGGGACCTGCGCGGTAAACGCCGGTGGGGTGGAGACGGTGGTGGCGTTCACGCTGGCGGCTCCGGCGGCGAGCGTCGTGATCTCGACCGATAACCCCGGGACCACCCACCCGGACACCGTGCTCTACGTGCGCCGGCCGAGCTGTGCGGCGCCGGTGGACGAGATCGCCTGCAACGACGACGTCGACTTCGCGGGGCTGAACTTTCGGTCTGAGGTGACCCTGACGGACGCCCCGGCGGGGACGTACTACGTATTCGTCGACGGGTGGGACGCGTTCGCCGACGGCGACGTGGAGCTGTCCATCACCACCATGTAGCGCCCGGTCGGGGCGTAAAGGCGCGGGGCGCCGCCGTAGCGCTCGCGCCGGCGTCTGTCGGCCCTTCCGTCCGTGTGGTATCCAATGGCCGTGATGAGGGCCAGCGCCATGGCCAGGAAGAGCGACACGTTGAAGATGTAATCGTGCATGTCGCACATGGTACTACCTTATCCTACATGTGGCAAATTCCGCGGGCCGGGCCTGTGCCGGGACGGCGGGGAGGGCGTCGGCCACGGCCGGAGCCCGCGCGCGCGGCGGGGAGGAGGCGCGCGCCCGTGCCGGTGATCGACCCGATCGACCCGCACGGGCCGCTGCGGCACAGCTTCTGGCGGGTGGTGGAGGACCCGACGCAGGTGCTGCGGGTGACGCTGCGGCGCGAGGATGTGCGGGCGCTGGAGCTGGGGGCGGCGCTGGCGCCGGTGCACGTGGCGCACGAGGAGGAGCTGGTGCCGCGCGCCGAGGCGATCCTGCAGTACGTGTTCGTCGGGTACGAGCGCGACCCGCGTCCCATGCACGAGATCGGCGAGGTGCAGCGCTTCGCGCGCGCGCTCGACACGGAGGCGCCGGCCCTGCTCTTCTTCCTGGACCGCGAGCAACGCAGCGCGTTCGCCCGTTGTGCGGCGCCGCCGGACGAGGGGGCGGCGAGCACGGCGGAGGCGGCTGCACGTGGCGCCGCGGCGGCGTGGCGCGCGCGCAAGCGGGACGCGGTGCTGGGCCTGGGGGCGGCTTACGGCTTCGACGGAGCGCCGGCGTGGCGGCGCATCGCCGCCGACGTGGGCTGGGTGGAGGGCGCGTCGTGACCTGGCGCGACTTCCCGGCCGCCGAGCCCGCCGTGGAGGAAGGGTTCTCGCAGGCGCTGGAGGAGGCACCCCCGGGGAAGCCCCCGGCGCCGGCCACGCTTCCGCTGCGTAGCTTTCTGGGCGGGCTGGGCCTCGCCCTCCTGGGCGTGCTGGGGCTGCACCTGGCGCTGAGCGTCACGCGGCTGGCGGGCCCACCACGCTATGCGCTGGAAGCGGTGGCGATGATCGGCGTGGGCGCGGTGCTGCTGCGCTGGTGGAAGCGGCTGGCCCAGGAGGGCCGCGCGGTCGACGCAAAGGGGAATCCGGTCGGCGGCGACGCCGTGCTGGGGGCCTACCGGCAGTTCGTCTTCGGGGACAGCTACAAGGCGTTCGGGCCGGCCACGTCGGTGGGTGGGGACGGGGCGCCGCCGGCGCTTCGGTCGGGGCCGGCGGCGGACCTCGCGGCGCGGTCTCTGGTAACGGTGGGGCGGACGGCTGCGTGCCTGGTGCTCTACCGCTACGACGAGTCGGTCCGGCGGCTGCTGAGGGCTGGAGTGGGGCTGGCCGAGGTGCGCGGGGTCGAGGCGGCCGGGGACGGGGCGCGCGTGCGGCTGGCGAGCGGTACTCTGCTGCTGGGGGGCGTCGACGCCGAGGAGCTGAGGGTGTTCCTCGCCGCGGGGTCGGTCAACGAATCGGCTGGCCGCCCTCCAGCGCCAGCCGCAGCATGAGCTCCAGCGCTTGGGCCAGCTCCTCACGCGACATGGCGTGGGCGTCGATGAGCGGCTTGAGCTCCAGCGCCTTCTGCGCCAGGCGGGCGAGCGCGTCGGCCTCCTGCGCCGTAGCGGCCTCGCGCCGCCACTCGTGAAGCCGCGCTTCCAGCGAGGCGGCGTCGTGGTCGCAGAGCAGCGCGGCGAGCCGGCCGGCGAGGAGGCGGACGTCCACGCCCCGAGTGTGCCGGGCCGCCGGCCGCGCGTCGAGGGCCGGCGCCGCGGAAAATTGCAGCGCGCGATCCGCCGCGGTAGCTTGCGCACGATGCGCGGGCTCTCGGCGGCGGCGGCGGTGGCGGCGGCCACGGCCATGGGCGCGCTCGCCTGCGGCGGCGACGCGTCGAAGCACGCGCCGGACGCGCGGGTGGGCTCGGCCGCGGGCGAAGGCGCAGGCAGGATCGACGCGCACGGCGGCGCAGGCAAGGCGCCGGTCGAGCCGATCGGGCCGCCACCGGAGCCCGGTCCCGTGCTGTTCGATCTGCTCGCCAACCGTCTGCTCGCGCACCTCGTCTGGCAGGGCGGCGCGCTGGTGGACGGTGAGAGCCCCGGCATGTGGAAGAACGTGCGCGGCGGCTGGGGCAATGGCTGGGAGCCGGCGGTGCCCGTGGGCGGCGCGGAGCGCGCGGCGCTGTTGACGTCGCGCAGCGACAACATCTCGTTCCCCCTGACCGATGCGGCCGCGCTGGAGGCGCGCGAGCTGTGGCTGCGCGTCATGCCGCCGCACGCCGGCACGCGCATCAGCGTCTTCCTCAACGAGAGGCCGCTGGGCGACCAGACCCTGGCGGCCGCGGGGTTCCAGATCCTGCGCATCAAGCTCGCGCCCGGCACCGCGCTGGCCGGCGAGAACGTCCTACGCATCTTTTCGGGCGGCAAGGGCACGCTTGGCGGCCGCCCTGCATATCTTTCGCTATCGCGCATGTGGGTAGGAAAGGCCGGCGTCGCCGACCCTCCCGGCGCGGCCGCCTACTTCGAGCCGGGCGCCGGACGGCTGCGCCTCCCGGGCCCGGGCGACGCGCTCGCCTGGTACGTGCAGGTGCCGGCGCGCGCGCGGCTGTGGCTGAACCTCGACGCCGCCGGCGGCTGCGGCGTGGACGTGACCGTCCACGAGGACGCCGCTCCGCCGGTCGTGCTGGGACGGCTCGTCGCGCGCGGCGCCCCCGTCGCGCTCGACCTCTCCACGGTCGGCGGCCGCACGGTGCGGCTGGAGTTGTCCCTGGTGGGCGAGGGCTGCGGGAAACTGGGCCTGCGCGACGCCGCGCTGGTGGGGCCGCCGGGCCCGCCGTCCGCCTACGGTCCCGCCGCGCTGGCCCTCCCCGGCGCCGGTGCGGCCGGGGCCGGTCCCGCCGCCGCCGCCGCGTCGCTGCCGCCCGTCGACCACGTGGTCTTGTGGGTGGTCGACGCCATGCGCGCCGATCTCCTCGACGCCTACGGCGGGGTGGACGTGGACACGCCCAACATGGACGCCGCTGCCCGTGCCGGGACCGTCTTCCTGAACGCCTCGGTGCAGGGCAGCGAGAGCAAGGCCGGCGCCGCCACGCTCTTCACCGGCACCTACCCGACGGTGTCGAAGATGGTGCGCGACACGGACCGCCTGCCGGCGCGCCTTCCCGTCCTGCCGGAGCTCTTCCGCGCCGCCGGCTGGCGCACGGCGTCGTTCATCTCCAACGGCTACGTGTCGGGGACCTGGGGCTTCGACCGTGGCTGGGACAAGCACCTCAACTTCGTGCGCGAGTCGATGCCCTCGCATGCCGGCAAGGTCTGGGAGAACGCGCGCGCCTGGCTGGTGGCCGAGAAACCGGCCCACGCCTTCCTCTACCTGCAACCCGCCGACACGCACGTGCCCTACCGAGCCCACGACGGCATCCTGGAGCGCTACGACCCCGACCCCTACGACGGGCCGTTCAAGAAGATCGTCACCGGCTTCGACACCGCGGACTTCGTGAGCGGCAAGACGAAGTGGAGCGACCGCGACAAGACGCGCGTGCTGGCGCTGTACCACAACGCCGTCACCTACAATGACCGCGTGTTCGGCGAGATGATGAAAGACCTGCCGGCGCTGCTCAAGGGGCGCGTGCTGGTGATGGTCTCCTCCGACCACGGCGAGGAGATGTTCGACCACGGATCGATCGGCCACGGCACGTCGCTCTACTCGGAGCTGACGCACGTGCCGCTCATCCTCGAGGACAGCGGCGAGGACGCCCACCACTTCCCGCCGGGCACGGTGGTGCGCGACGACGTGGAGACCCTCGACGTGCTGCCCACTCTGATGGCGGCGGCGCACGTCTCGGTGCCGCCCACCGCGCAAGGCCGCGACCTGGGGCCGCTGGCGCGCGCCGCCACCGAGGTGCGCTACGTGCGCCCGGCCTTCAGCTTCCACCTCGACTGGTGGCGCGCCGTGCGCATCGGCGTCTGGAAGCTGCACCTGCGCGGCGGCAAGGGCGCGCTTCTCTACGACCTGGAAGCCGACCCCGGCGAGAAGACCGACGTGTCGGCGTCCCGTCCGATCGCCCTGCGCCACTGTCTCGACGCGCTCGCCTTCTTCATGGCCTACAGCGAGAAATGGCACAAGCCGGAGCACGGCGACGCCGCCAATCACAGCGCCGCGCTCGCCGCCGCGCTGGAGAAGGCCGGGGGCTGAGCGTGGCCGGCGCCGGCGAAAGCTCGGGCGGCGCGCCGACGCGGCCCAACACGACGCTCGCCGAGGTGAGCGAGCGGCTGCCGGAGGCAGCGACGCTGGCGGCCGAGGGTGGGCCGCCGGTTGCGGTCTTCGACGCCGACGGCACGCTCTGGCCGGGTGACGTCCAGGAGGACGTGCTGCGCGCGTTCATCGCCGGCCGGCGCTTGCTGGGCGTGGACTACGGCCGCGACGTGTTCTTCCACGAGTACCAGGTGCTGGTGGAGCGCGACCCGCCGGCGGGCTTGCTGCGGGCAATGACGCTCTTCGCCGGGCTCGACGCCGCAGAGGTGGATCGTGCGGCGCGCGTGGTCGTCGAGCGCGATTGCGTGGCGCGCGCCTACGCCGAGATGGTGTACTTCGTGGGATGCGTGCGCGAGCTGGGCTACGAGCCGTGGATCGTGTCGGGGTCGGCGGAGCGGTTCGTGCGCATGGCGGCGCCGGCCCTCGGCGTCGACGAAGCGTGCGTCATCGGCCTACGCACGGAGGTGGACGCGGACGGGCGCTTGACCGACCGCGGGGCCGGTGAGGTGCCTTACGGCGAAGGGAAGGTGCGCTGCATCGATCAGATCATCGGGCGCCGGCCGTGGGTGGCGGTCGGGAACGGTCGCGCCGACTACGAGATGCTGCAGGCGGCGCGCGCCGTGGCGGTGTGCGTCAATCCCGATCCGGAGCTGCTGGCGCGTGCGGAGCATCACGGCTGGCCGGTGGTCGAGGTGAAGCGCCCCGAGGACAAGCCGGGCGGCTTCTGGGCCGCGTAGCGGTCCGGCGGCGCTCAGGAGGAAGATGGAGCCACGTCAGTCTCAACGGTCGTTGCACAAGCTGCGCAAGAGCGACCTCTATCACGAGTTCCTGATGGGGATGAAGTGCCTGCATCGGGCGCGCACGCCGATGGAGTTCTACCAGGATCTGCCGACGTTCCTGGGGACCTTCGCCGGGCCCGGGCAGCGCAGCAGCGGGCGGCTCATCGTGGAGAACGACTTCATCCTGGGAGCCGACGCCTACCGGTTCCGCCACAACTGGGACGTGTCGGGGCTGGGCTACCGCGTGCAGGTGCACGCCGAGCTGTTGCCGGAGCGGCCGTGGGTGCTGGTGGTGGCCGAGGAGACGGGGCCGGAGGTGTACTTCCTGGACGCAGGATCCGAGGGCGACGGGCTGACGCGCCTGGCGCAAGTGCTGTGCACCGCCATCGAGCGTTTCTGCAGCGACCAGAAGGGGCGCTACGGGTTGGTCTGCGGGGCGGCGCTACGGCGGCCCGAGTGGGAGCTGACGCTGGACGACCGCCTGACGCATCACGAGCGCGTCAAGATGCTGACGCGCGTGGAAGCCGCCGTGCGCGAGATGGATCGCGACCCGATGGTGCTGAAGACGTTCTGCGACCCACCCGTGGACGGCTTGCTGCATGACCTGCTGGAGGTGCGCAAACACTAGCGCGTCAACCGTTCCGCGCGCAGCTCAGGGCGACGGCGGCGAGGGAGGGTCAGGCGGATACTCGACGGACATCAGACAGAGCCCCTGGGGCGGGGCGGTGGGGCCGGCGCGCCGGCGATCGCGCGAGTCGAGGATGGCGGCGACGTCGGCGGCGGCGAAGCGGCCGCGGCCGATCTCGACCAGCGTGCCGACGATGTTCCGCACCATGTGCTTGAGGAACGCCGTGGCGCGAAGATCGATCTGCAGCAGTCCTGCCGGGGGCGGCGCGGGGCCGCCGGCGTCGGGCGATTCGACCAGGTCCAGCGCGCGCAACAGCCGCACCGTGGTCTTGGCCTCGCAGCCCTGGCCGCGGAAGGCGCTGAAGTCGTGCTCGCCGACCAGTGCGGCGGCGCCGGCGCGCATCGCAGCCCGATCGAGCGGGCCGCGGACCCACCAAGCCCGCCGCGCCAACAGCGGGCTGCGCACCGGCGTCTCGATGATCGTGTAGCGGTAGTGCTTGCCGCGCGCTGCGCGGCGGGCGTGGAAGTCGCCCGGCGCCTCCTGTGCCTCCTTCACGGCGATCGCCGCCGGGAGGAGCGCGTTCAGCCCCGGCACGAAGGCGCGCAGCGGAACCGTCGCCGTCGTGCGCAGGTGGCAGACTTGCGCGGCGGCGTGCACGCCGGCGTCCGTGCGCCCGGCGGCGACTACAGCCACCGCGCGGCCTTCCGGCCCCGCCGCCGCGCCCAGCAGTCGCGCGAGCGCGTCCTCCAGCGCCGCCTGGATGCTCGGGCCCTGCGGCTGCCGCTGCCAGCCGTGGAAGTCGGTGCCGTCGTACTCCACGACCAGGCGCACCGTGCGCAGGGGCTCCGCGTCAGTATTCGAGCGCGAGGCCGACACTCCAGGTCGAGTCGCTGAGGATCATCCTCCGGCCGAAGCCGTCCATCTGCCCGAACTGCCACTCGAAGAAGACGTAGGAGTTGTTGACGCCAAAGTCGCGATCGAAAGCACGCGTGGCGCCCGGATCGAACACGTCCAGCAGGAACATGCCGCCGACGTCCACCTCCCAGCCGGGGATGCCGCCGCGGGCCTTCTCGCCGGGGGCGAACTCCGCCACCGAGCCGCCACCGGCCTTGACCCAGTAGAAGGTGTAGTTGAGCCCGGCCTTCAGGTAGGGCACCAGGGGCACGTTCCATTCTCGCGCCGCGTAGTCCAGCCGCACCGCCGCGCCGATCGACCAGGGCCAGAGGATGAGCGCGGTCTTGTCGGAGCTGATGGTGCGATCGAGCGGCGGCGTGCTGCCCGAGGTGTCCTGCGTGAACGCGTGCCCCACGGCGTTCCAGAAGCCGACGGCGGCGAACGGGGCGAGCGTACCGCCGGGGAAGCGCAGCACCTGCCAGTCGAACTCGAAGCGCGCGCGCACCCGTGCGGGCACGCGCGGCGCGCCGTTCTTGCGATAGAGCAGGTTGCCCATCTCGTCGCGCGCGCCGAAGTGCGCGGCGAACGGCGCGACCCCTTTTCCCGAGAACTCGTCGTCGATCTGCGGCAGGTAGGGGCCGAACTTCATCTCGAAGGCGAAGTGCTGTGGGCTTTCGGGCTCGGGCTCCGTGGGGGCCGTCGACGAAAGCTCCAGCCCGGGTGCTTCGTCGGCGGCGCGCGCCGGCGAGGCGCGTGCCAGCAGCAGGAAAGGCGTCAGGACGAGCGCCGCCGCCGGGCCGACGCGGCCTCCGCGCGGGCGGCGCGTACGCCGGCGCTGGCCGCGCGCACGCCGCACGGCCAGGAAGGCCGCGGCGCCCAGCGCCAGCCCGGCCAGTGCCCACGCGGGCATTCCCCCGGCCGCGCCGGGCGACCCGGTCACGACGCCGCAGTAGCCGCCGTGCTCGCGCCCGCCCGCCGCCCCGTAGGTCTCGGCGAAGTCGTCGGTGGGCGTGGGCGTCACGTCCTCCGCGTACACTGGGGCGCTGGCGTTGAAGTAGTCGTCTATCGTCTGCAGCGACACGTCGTAGGCGGTGCCGTTGGTGAGCGGCGCCACGGCGGTGCCGTCCCAGTAGAACTCCAGCCGCACCTCGTGGCCGCCCAGGGCCATATAGAACTCGTCGAGGGTGGGCGAGCCGGACGGCTCTCCCTCCTTGCACGGATAGAAGCCGTCGGGTGGCGCCGGGTAGTAGCCGACGGTCGCCGTCGCGCCAGAGCCGGCGTCGGTGCCGGCACCGGCGTCCCCGGCATCGGTGGCGCCGCCGGCGCCAGCGTCGCTCGGCGCGGCTCCCGCCGGCGCACAGCCCGCCATGTAGCGGTACTCGTCGGTCAGCGGGTCGGTGTTCGACGGGTTCGAGTCGAACGTCAGCCGCACCGCCGCTTCGGCGGGCGACGAAGCGAGGTTCAGCGGCGGGGCCGGCGGTGCCGTGTCGTAGCGCACCGTCCGCGTCTTCTGCGAGCCCGACACCGTGGTGCCGTCGGTCACGAGCACGGCCGTCAACGTGAGGGTGGTGGCGTCCCGTTCCGGGCAGGTCGTGTCGCCCACCACGTCGGTGGCGGAGTTCAGCGCCATCGGAAACACGGTTCCGGTGGTGGCGGGGAAGCTCGCCACGTCACGGCACAGAGACCCGGCGACGATCGTGCTGCAATCGCTGCCGCTCGGCCCGATGCGCACGACGAGGTCGGTGTTCGGCACCGTGCTCACGGCGGTCAAGGTGATGCGCAGGCCCACCGCGGTGGCGTTCACGCAGTCCCCCAGGTTCACCTGGATGGGCGTCGTGTTCGCGTCCACCGCGCCGTCGCGTACGGAGAGTCGCCCGCCGTTGTAGGCGTCGTCGGGGTCCGCGTTGGGATTGATGAACGTGATGTTCGCGATGGTCGTCTGTGCCGCGGCGGTTGACACGAAGGCAACGAGCGAGGACGGAACGGCAGCGACGACCAGGAGGGCGAGGCGGGCGTTTGTCGCTTTTGTCACAGGTGACGCTCCATGCACAATTCGGCAATCTGGACTGCGTTGGTGGCCGCGCCCTTGCGGAGATTGTCGGCCACGATCCACAGGTCCAAACCGCGCTCGTGCGAAAGGTCTTCCCGCAGGCGTCCCACGTAAGTGAGGTCGGTGCCGGCGGCCTCGCGCGGCGTCGGGTACTCCTGGCCGGGGCGCGCGGGGTCGTCGAGCAGCTGCACGCCGGGCGCGGCGCGCAGCAGGGCGCGTGCCTCGTCGAGCGCGATCTTTCGCCGCGTCACCACGTTCACCGCCTCGGAGTGGCCCACCAGCACCGGCACGCGCACCGTGGTGGCCGAGATGCGGATCGACTCGTCGCCGATGATCTTGCGCGTCTCGTTCACCATCTTCATCTCCTCCTTCGTGTAGCCGTTCGGCGTGAAGTCGTCGATGTGCGGCAGAAGGTTGAAGGCGATGGGACGCGGAAAGACCTTGGGCTCGGCGGGGCGGCCGGCCAGGACGTCGGCGCTCTGGGTGAGCAGCTCGTCCATCGCCAGGCGTCCCTTGCCGCTCACGGATTGGTAGGTGGCCACGACGATCCGCTCGATGCCGGCGGCGCGGTGCAGCGGTGCCAGGGCCACGACCATCTGGATGGTGGAGCAGTTTGGGTTGGCGATGATGCGGCGTCCGTTTTGGAAGGCGAGGGCGGCGCTGGCGCCGTTCACCTCCGGCACCACCAGGGGCACGTCGGGGTTCATGCGGAACGCGCTGGTGTTGTCGATGACCACGGCTCCGTCCGCAGCGGCGCGCGGGGCGTAGTCGCGGCTCACCGAGGCGCCCGCGCTGAACAGCGCGATCTCCACGCCGTGGAAGGAGTCGGGCCCGAGCGCCTCTACGGCCTGGGTGGCGCCTTTCCAAGGTAGCGCCCGGCCGGCGGAGCGCGCCGACGCCAGCAGCGTGAGCCGGCCGACCGGAAAGTCGCGCTCCGCGAGCACGCGGAGCATCTCGGTACCGACGGCGCCGGTGGCGCCGACGACGGCGACGTGGAACGTACGGGCTGCGCTCATGGCGTACGCGGCTCTCCTTCGGCGGACGGCGGCGGCGGAGCGGGGACGCAGATCCGGCCCCGCTCCCACCTAACGCGGGGCGGCGGCCCTGGCAAGTTCACTCGCACGTCCCGATGCAGGAGATGACGTGCACGTCGACCGACTTCGGCAGGAGCAGCAGCACCAGGCCAGCCACCAGCACGGCGGCCCCACCGCCGGCGCCGACGGCCCACAGGGGCACCGTACCTCCGCCGCCCCCGCCGGTGGGCTTCTTCTTGCCGTCTACCGTCGTGCGCAACATCCCCGGCGGTAGGCCCGGGACGAAGGCGCTGCGCGGGGCGCGCGCCTCGCCGAGCCTCGCCACCACGCCTTCATGCTCTTCCAGCAGCTCTACGTAGTATTCGACCTCCAGGCCGGCGCCCACGTCGGAGGCGGGGATGACGAGCTCGAGGCGCGTGGCGCCCGGGCGGCGGTCGGTGACGACGCGCGTCCACGGCTTGGCCTTGTCGTTTCGGTACACCAGCGCCGCCTTGCGAATGACGTCGAGCGGGTCGATCATCCCGACCGACACCAGGATGGGCGCGTCGGCGAAGGGCGCGGGGACGCCGTCGTGCTCGACGACGATGCCGGAGGCCTTGCCCCTCCACCAGTCGTGCGCGGCGGCGAACGCGGCGTGCACCGCCGGCGGCTCCGTCGGCGGAACGGTGGCGGTGAAGCTCATCGCCAGAAGCACCTTGAAGGTCTCCACGGCGACGGCCTTCTTGCCGAGCAGCGCCTCGCACATCCCTTTGAGGCGGTAGATCTCCACCATCTCCTCGAGAGAGTTGTGGGGCACCTCGAGCGCGGCGGCGGCGGCGGCGGCGGCGTCGACCCACTTGTTCTCCTCGAAGGCGGCGCGTGCCGCCTTCAGCTTCTCGTTGGCGGTGACGGTCGCGTACTGCGCTGCCGCCGGGCGCGCCCAGACGAGCGCGCCGGCGAGGAGGACGGCGGCGACGGCGAGGGGCGCCGCCCGGCGAGGGCCTGGCATGCGCGGATCTTACCACCTGGCCGGGGGAGGTGGCGGCCCGCTCTTGACCGGCGGCGGGCGTCCGATGCAGATTGCGCGCATGACGTTGCTCTTCGAAGAAGGCACCAAGCCCATCGAGACGGTGGGGGGCGACCTGGTGGCGTTCGTGGGCCGCGCCGCACAAGGCCCCTGCATGGATCCGCGCCTGTGCACCAGTCTTGGGCAATACGCGCAGATCTTCGGTGAGGCGGGCGAGGGGTACCTTTGGCACGCGGTGCAAGGGTTCTTCGCGAACGGCGGCGAGAAGTGTTACGTGGTGTGCCTCGACGCGGGCGGCAGCGCGCCCGATTGGATCGGCGGGCTGCGCGCGCTGGGGAAGCACGCCGACGAGACGCTTTCGCTCGTGGCGTTTCCGGGACTGGTCGACCCCGCCCAGCAGTCGGCCGTGGCCAAGCACCTGGACGAGCATCGCGCCTGGTTCGGCCTGCTGGACGGTCCGGCCGCGCGCCCGGCGGACGGATTGGCGGCGGTGCCGGTGCCGGAGCCGACCGCCTGGGCAGCGCTGTTCTACCCGTGGGTCTCGGTGCACGACCCCGTCGAGGGGGCACGGGAAGTACCGCCCTGCGGCCACGTGGCGGGGGTGGTCGCGCGCCGCCAGCGCGAGAGCGGGTTGGAATCGTCGCCAGCCGGGCAGCTCGTGCGCGGCGTCCTGGGTGTGTCCGACCGCTTCGACGAGCAAGAGGCGAAGAAGCACCTGACGCCGCGGCGCGTGAACCCGATTCTGGACGTGAAGGGAAAGGGGTACCACCTCTGGGGAGAGGCGACGCTGGCGCCGGACGAGCGGCTACGCGCGCTGACGATGGCGCGGCGCCACCTGCTGCTGCTGCGCAGCATCGAGATTGGCACGCGGTGGGTGCAGAAGCGCGAGGACAAGCCGGCGCTGCGCGAGCGACTCAGAGAAGAGGTGGAGACGTACCTGGAGCGCGTGCGCGTTTCCGGGGCGCTGCCGGGCGCGGACGCGGCGGCGGCCTACGCCGTGGACGCGGCGCCCAGGCCCGACGACCCCGCGGGCGCGCTGACGTTCCGCGTAAGCCTGTCGGCGGGTCGAGGCGACAAGATCGAGTACGTGCTGCGGCAGGCCCGCCCCTAGGCGCGATGGCGGCCGCCACCGAGTACCTGTGGCTCGAGACGGCGCACGAACGCGAGCTCGTTCACATCACCGAGCAGGTACGCGCGTTCGTGAGGCGTAGCGGCATCGCCGAGGGGCTGTGTCTGGTCAGTGCGATGCACATCACGGCCGGCGTCTTCGTGAACGACGACGAGCCGGGGCTGCACGAGGACATCTGGGAGTGGCTGCAGGGCTTGGCGCCGCGCGGCCCGGACTACCGCCACCATCGCACCGGCGAGGACAACGGCGACGCACATCTGAAATCGCTGCTGGTGCACCACGAGGTCGTCGTGCCGGTGACGAACGGGGACCTCGACCTCGGAACGTGGCAGCGTATCTTCTACGCGGAGTTCGACGGCCGGCGGCGCAAGCGCGTGGTGCTCAAGGCGGTCGGCGACGCCGGGTGACGTTGCCGCGTTGCCGATGCGGGCTCGTGACGAGAACCGGTTCCGAGACGGCGCTTGCGGGCGCGCGTCGCGGCGCAGCGCTTGGTCGCGGCGCTCGGAGGATGTGAATCCTTCCCCAAGTCGGAGGCGACACCATCGGCGTGCCAGAGCGGATGTTGCGCCGATCCCAAAGCCGAGGCGCCGCTCCGCGTGCCTCGGCTCGACTCAGCGCGCGGCCAGCAGGGCGTCCACCAGCTCCGCGAGCCCTTCGCCGCGCGCCGCGCGCGTGAGGTACGCGGGCGGCGCGTCGAGCCGCGGCAGCAGCGGGACGAGGTTCGCGACGCCGAACGACAGCGGGAAGAACGAAAAGCAGGGGGCGTCGTTGAGAGCGTCGCCCACGTAGGCGGCGGCGCCGGCGGCGGCGAGGTCGTCGAGCCCGAGGCCGAGCGCATCACGCACGGCGGCCCGCGCGCCCGACACCTTGTCGTAGAGGGGCGGCCAGGCATTCACGTGCACCGAGCTGCGGCTATGGCGCAGGCCGGCGGCCGTGCAGAGCGCCTCGATGCGCGCGAGGTCCGCTTCGGGGAGCGGTACGCCGCCGGGCGAAATCTCGAACGCGGCGTCCACGGCGCGGAAATCCTGGTCGTGGGCGAGTCGCGCACCGGGCACTTCGGCGGCCACGCGCGCCAACAGCGCCTCGCGCGTGCGCCGCGCGAGCGTACGCGCCGCGTCGTCGAGGGCGTGGCCGACGCGCGGCGAGGCGCCGGGCTCGTCGTTGCGGCGCCAGAACCAGACGGCGCCGCTCTCAGCGACGGCGGCGGCGACCGGCAGCAGGCGGGCCAGGGTCTCGCCCGCGCCGCCCGGGCCGCCGGTGACGACGACGACGGGCAAGCCGGCGCGCTCGGCGCGGTACAGCGCCGCCATGGCCGCCTCGCCGAGCCGCCCTCCGGTCGTGAGCGTGTCGTCCAGGTCTGTGAGGAGCAAACGCACCGCTGCCAGGCGCGCGCGGGGTGCTTCGGCGAGCGCCGCCGGGGTCGCACGGGTGCGGCCGGTCATCAGCGGGCGCCGGTAGCGGGGGCGGCGCCGGGTGCACCTGTCCCCGCCGCGCCCGGATCGCCCCACGCGCCGCCGCCGCCTCGCCGCCAGCGGTTCAGCATCGGGAAGTCCTCGGCGATGCGGTCCAGGTAGTCGTTGGCCATGTCGTCGCCCAGCAGACCGTTCAGGCGCGTCGTCGAGTCCTCGAAGAGCGCGCGTATCTCGGGGCGGATTTCCCACCACATCTTGTCGCCGCTCAGCACGGACTCGCCGAGCGCGCGGGCCTTCTCGTTGACGTCCGCCTCCAGCTCGGCGAGGGCCTTGTCCTTGGCGGCGTCTAGGCCGTGGTCCTCCACGAACTTGGCGTGGCGGGCGGAAATGGTCTCGTCGATGTGCGCGGCCATCTTCTCCATGCCCTCGCGCTTGTCGCGCAGCCGTTCGGCCTTGAGGAAGGCGCGCAGCTTGGCGGCGGCGGGGCCGGTCGCCTCGCCGTCGGGACCTATCTCCAGCCCGGCGACGTCCTTGTCGCTCATGCCGGCGAGCCCGGCTATCAGCGTCGAGAGATCCTCGATCGTTCGCTCGTGCGCGGCGACCTTCGCCTCGGTGGCAGCGAGGCGCGCGACGATCGAGTCCCCCCCCGGCGCGGGCGCCGTGGCCGCGCCCGCCACGCCCACGCCCGGAGCGCCCTTCGCGGGCGGCTCCGCCCCCGACACCGTCGCGCGCAGCGCGCGGACTTCGTCCCGCAGCCCGACCGCCGTCATCGTCGCGTAGGCCGCCGCGCCCCCCGTCAGCACCAGCGCCGCCGCGAGCCCCCACACCACCGTCTTGCCCGCCCCCGTCGTCATCTCCGCCATGTGCACTCCTCCCGCCATCATACCCGACCCCGCCGCCCCCCACCTGGTTACGGAGCAAGACGCCGCGGCGCAACGCCGCGCCGCGCGGCGGGCGGACCCAGCCAGGTAAGCCCGAGCTCCCCGCCCGCGGTTGCGCACGTCCTTGAGAAGTCACCGCAGAACCAAGCCGCGCGAGAAACGCGGGGAGGGGGGAGGCTCGCCCGGCTTTGCCGGGCGAGGGGGGGCGGGCAGGCCCCCCTTATTCGATCGGGTTGATGATGGCGACGTTCAGGCCGCCGATGTACGCGTAGCCGCAGCTGCCGCCGTCGCCGGAGACGTGGATCCAGGGCGGGCTCTCGAGCTCGCTGGGCGCGGAGCCGCTGATGAGGTGGGAACCGTCCGTCAGCGACTGCCGGTACGCCTGGAAGGGGGCCACGATGTTGCTGAACATCCCGGAGGGGATGACCGAACCGTCCAGTGTGATGGTCGAGGTGTCGCGGCGGAACACCGTGAGGGTGTCCTCGAAGAAGGGCGGCGCCAGGAACAGGTACGACTGCAGCCACTGCTCGGCCGGCACCATGTTCAGCATGCTCGTCTCGGTCATCGACCAGTTGCTGATCTGGATGGCCTTGTCCGAGGTCACCTCGAAGTCGCCGATGTTGCCGTTGACGACCGTGAAGCCGGCGGTGGCGGGCCCGTCGACCGTGAACTCCGCCCACTCCAGTCCGTCCAGCATGATGCTCGAGCCCGACGGGTTCGGCAGCCCCGTCACGCCTACGTCGTAGGTGAACGTGATGGTGGTGGCGTCCTCGGCCGCGAGGATGCGCCAAATCGCCGTCTCGTCCGCGCTCCAGATACGCGCGACGGGGTACGTCGTGCCCCATGCTTCGAGGGGCAGCATCTCTTCCTCGTAATGATCGTCGCCCGCGTTGGCGCTGGTGACGGCGCCCTCGTGGTAGCTGAAGACGGAGACGGGCTGGTCGGAGGTGACGTACGTCCCCGTCACGTCGTCTCCGACGTTGGCGGCTTCGATCTGGAAGACGTCGCCCTCGTTGATGGTGGTGGAGTACTGGTCGCCGGCCACCATCGCCGGGATGCCGGGCGCCGCCAGCGTGTTGGTCGACACGTTCACGGTGACGTTGGTGCCGTCGAACGCGCCCACGATGGCCACGCCGGCGTTGTTGGTGCCTGTTCCGCCGAAGCCGGGAAGTACGGTGGGCAGCCCCATCGCCACGTAGTAGTCACCCAGCGCGCTCTTCGGGAACAAGATCGTGGCGCCGCTGGACGACGACGCCCCGTTCAGGTCGTCGGAGTTGAACTGGTAGGAGACGATGGGGATGTCGGAGGTGATGCGGTAGGCCAGGGCCGGGGCGATGGCCGTGTCCTCGACGTGCCGGTCGGGGACGACCGTCACCCACACCGTGCCGGGCGCCACCGCGCTCGTGGCGACGGGCGACCACGTTCCGCCGGCACCGCTGCGCACCTCGATGACCACGTTGGCGGTGAGCGAGGTGCTCGGGTTCGACACGGCGATGTCGTACTGCAGGGCGTCGTCGTACGTGATGTTGTTGGTGTCGAGCGCCATGTAGACGCAGCCGACGAAGCTGCGCTGCAGCTCGGCCAGGTCACACATGCTGAAGCAGGTGCCCGCGTTGCACACCTCGCCGTTGCCGCAGGTCTCGACGACGGTCGAGCCGGTGCCGAGCGAGTTGCAGGCGCGCACCACGTCGACGCCCTCTTCGCAGAACATCGTGTTGGGGCCGCACTCGGTGGGCACGCACGCGCTGCCCTGGCTCGGGTCACAGACCTCGCCCGAGGGGCAGGCCACGGGGTTCTCGAAAACGCCCACCACGCAGTAGCTCACCGAGCCGTCGGCCTGGCACATCGCCGACCCCGGCGCGCACGCCGGCGGGTCGCACGCCGCGCCGGTCGCGCCCGATACGCAGCTCTGGCCGGGGCCGCACGCGCCCACGTCGATGTAGCCATCGCCGGTGGAGTTGCAGCGCTGCAGCCCGCCCATCGCGTCCGGCGAGCAGCGCGTGATGCCGGGAATGCAGTTGATGGGCGTGCAGGCGTTCGTTTCCGGATCGCACTCCTCTCCCGCTGCGCAATCCGATGGATCGCAGGTGATGCCGCCGCTGCCGGCGCAGTGGCAGCCGGAGAGCGCGCTGGCCGCGAGCAGGCCCAGCGAGGTGAGCGCGAGGCGAAGCACAAGGCGGGCGTCGATCGAGAAGAGGCGGCGCATGGACGAACCCCTTTGCAAGGTATTCCTTTGGAGGTACGTGCGCCGAAGGATACACCGTCGCGGCGCGCGGCGGAAGTGGGGGTCCGGTCGATTTCGCGGCGCGTCAACCGCTTCACGGTCTGTGTAGATAGATGACGATGCTGGGTTGACATTCGTCAACTGCGGCGCGTGCGCGCCGAAAAATGCCGGGACCGGACTAGGGGACCGGGCTGGGGGACCGGACCAGACCGGACGAGGGGACCGGACGAGGGGACCGGACGAGGGGACCGGACGAGGGACCGGACCAGGCACCGGACGAGGGGAGACGAGGGGACCGGACGAGGGGACCGGACTATTCGATGGGGTTGATGATCTCGACGTTGAGGCCGCCGAGGTAGCAGTAGCCGCAGTTGCCGTCCTCGCCGACGACGTAGATCTCGGGCGGCCCCATCAGCTTGTCGGCGGCCGATCCCTCGATGCGGTGCGAGCCGTCGGTGAGCGTGGAGCGGTAGACTTCGAGTCCCGGGCCGACGCCCGGGCCGAAGCTGCTCCACTGGCCCGCCGGGATAGGGGCGCCGTCCATCGTCACGGTGGAGGAGGTACGTCGCACGACGGTGATGAGGTCGGCGAAGAAGGGCGGCGCGATGAACAGGTAGTCGGGCAGCCACTGCTCGATCGGGACGGACAGGCAGTAGTGCGGCTCGCGCATCGACCACTGCCCGACGAGGATCGGCTTGTCGGAAGCGATGTAGAAGTCGCCGATGTTGCCGACGACCGGACCGCCGAAGCCGACCATGGCCGGACCGTCGACGGTGAAGTCGGCGTACTCGGCCTCGTTCAGCACGACGCTCGAGCCCGACGGCGCCGGCAGCCCGGTGACGCCGGCGTCGTATTGGAACGTGATGGTGGTGGCGTCTTCCGAGGCCATGATCCGCCAAAGGTGCGTCTCGTTGCCCAGCGGCATGCGCGCCGCCGCGAACGTCGTGCCCCACGCCTCCAGCGGGATCATCTGCTCCTCGGTGTGGTCGTCCGGCCCAGCGGGGTCGATCTTGGCGGTCTCGTGATAAGCGAACACCGCGACGGGCTGGTCGGACGTGACGTAGCTGGAAGTGGGGTCGTCACCGATGTTGGCGGCTTCGATCTGGAAGACGTCGCCCTCGTTCAGCGTGGTGGAGTAGCTGTCCCCCGCGGTCATCGCCGGGACGCCGGGCGCGCCGAGCGTGTTGGTTGATACCGTGACCGTGACGTTCGTACCGTCGGCGGTGCCGACGATGGCGAAGCCTGCGTTGTTGAGCCCGCCGCCGAAGCTCGGAGCGCTGGTCGCCGAGGTCATGACGTAGTGGAAGTCCCCGAGCGCGGAGCGCGGCAGCAGGATCGTCGCGCCCGACGACGACGCCGAGCCGTTCAGGTCGTCGGAGTTGAACTGCCAGGCGACGATCGGGATGTCGCCGGTGACGCGATACGCGTTCGCGGGGGCGATGGCAGTGTCTTCGACGTGCCGGTCGGGCAGCGGGAAGATGCGAACGGTGCCGGGCGCAACCACGTCGGTCGCGACCGCCGACCACGCTCCGCCCGCGCCCAGGCGCGTCTCGATGGTGACGTTGGCCGACAGCGTGTCGTTGGGGTTGGACACGACGATGTCGTACTGGCCCGCGTCGTTGTTCACGTCGTTGTTGCAGTCGATGCCGTAGTACACGCAGCCTACGAAGCTGCGCTGCAGCTCAGCGAGGTCGCACATGCCGAAGCAGGTGCCGGCCTGGCAAGTGTCGCCGGTGCCGCAGGTCTCCACGACGGTGGAGCCGGTGCCGAGCGCGTTGCACGCGCGCACGACGTCCGCGCCCGTTTCGCAGAAGAGGGTGTTCGGGCCGCACTCGGTCGGAACGCAGGTGCCGCCGGCGCTGGGGTCGCACACTTCGCCCGACGGGCAGGCGACGGGGTTCTCGAACACGCCCACCACGCAGTAGCTCACGCTTCCGTCCGCCTGGCACATCGCCGAGCCGGGGGCGCACGCGGGCGGATCGCAGGCGCCGCCGGTGGCGCCCATCACGCAGCTCTGCCCCGGGCCGCAAGCGCCCACGGCGATGTAGTTGTCGCCCGTCGCGTTGCAGCGCTCCAGCCCGCCGGCGCTGGTGGCCGAGCAGCGCGTGAGGCCGGGGATGCAGCTGATGTCCTCGCACTGGTCGGTGTCGGGGTTGCACTCCTGGCCTGGGTTGCACAGGCTCGGGTCGCACGTGACGGCGCCGCGGCCCGGGCAGTTGCAGCCGGACAGCCACACGAGCAGCGTGAGGCCGAGCGGGGCGAGGAGGTTGGGACGGAGCCGGCGAGCGGGAAGCGGCGGAAGAGTTCGCATGCGTCCTCTCTCGGGCACGGTGTGCGCCACGGGGCGTTCGTGCGTGGCCGACAGGATATAGGCCGCGCGCGCCTCGCACAAGCGCCGGGCCGCCGAAACGCGAGCGATTTCCCTTCGTTGATAATTGTCAACCAAGCGCCGGAAAAGCGGAGGCCCCGGCGAAACCAATCGCCGGGGCCCCCATACTCCGTTGCAGACGTCGCGTAAGCCGAGTTCTGTTCCGCCGGTCCGTTGCCGGGACGGCGGCAGCGATCATTCATCTACGGAGGCCGTTGCCGACCTCCTCCAGCAACCTGTCGGAGCGGGGTAGGGCACCCCTGCGCCCTCACGGGCGCGTGCTCCGGTCGGTCTTGCTCCAGATGGGGTTTGCCGTGCGGGGGACGTCACCGTCCCCCCGGTGCGCTCTTACCGCACCCTTTCACCCTTGCTCGGCCGCGCCGGGACGGCCGCCGCGCATCCGTCGGCAGCCTCGAGTCTCCTCTGTCCCTGCGGGGCCGGGCGGTCTGCTCTCTGTGGCACTTTCCTTGGGGTCGCCCCCACTGGCCGTTAGCCAGCATCACGCCCTTGTGGAGCTCGGACTTTCCTCCCGCCGCACCACGACTCGGCATTCTCATGTCAAGGTCGCGGGGCAGCCGGCGATCGCCTGCTCCGCTGCAACGGAATTCGCGGATTCTAGCAGGCGCCCCCGTGGGGTCAACGGCCTGCGCGGGCCTCGGCTCGGACAGCGTGAAGAAACCGGAGGAGCGGCTCGATGGGCGGTGTCTCGGAGGCCGTCGAGGAGCTTCGAGCTCCGAGCGGCTGAGCCGGCTCCCGCCTGCGGCGGGCAGGGGGGCTCGGATCACGCGCGGGCGGCGCCCTCGTCTTCGGCGACCTGCTCCGGCGAGCGGTAGATCATGATGCGGTGACAGCTGGGGCATAGCTCCATGCTCTTCTGCCGCATGAGGATGTTGAACAGCTGCGGCGGGATCTGCATGTTGCAGCCGCGGCACTGTCCGCCTTGCACGCGCACGACCGCGAGCCCCGCCTTCTTGTGGCGGATGTGGTCGTAGCGGCGCAGCACGGGTGCACTGATGCCGCCCATGGCGCGCCCGCGCTGCTCGTTCAACGCGGCGATCCGCGCGTCCAGCTCGGCCATCCGTGTCTGCCCCGCCTGCTCCTCGGCCATCACGATTTTCAGAAGGTCGTTGAACTCCTTCTCGTGCGCCTTGATGGAGCGGTTCGCCTGCTCGATGACCTCCATCAGCTTGAGGATCTCTTCTTCCTTCTCGCCGTTGATGCGCTTCTGCGCCTCCAGCTCCTTGCTGATGGCGTGAAACTCCTTCGAGTTGCGCACCGCGCCGAGCTTGTGCTTGGCGGCGTCGATCATGTTCGACGAGCTCTCCAGCTCGCCGTTCTGCTCGCGGCGGTAGCGCTCCGCCGCTTCGAGCTCGGCGCGTTCTTTGGCCAGGATGCTGCGGATGGCGTCCAGGCTGGCCTTGAGGTCGTTGATCTTGGCGGGGATGGCGCCGCGCGCCTTGTCCAGCTCCCAGATCTGCGAGTCGATCTCTTGGAGCTTCTCCAACGCCAGTAGCTGGTCTTGCACCTCTATACCTCCTCAGAAAAGCAAAAAGCCCGCGCCGGGTCTCGGCGCGGGCTTTGGCGTATGGCGCGGTCGCGGGCCGGGAGCGCCTGACGGCCGGGCGTGGGGGCGGGGTTGGGCTTGCGACGCTCCGTCATGGCGATCAAAACGCCCGCGCTCCTTTCCGGCCGACTGCCACGCCCGCCGCCACTCTTGGTGGGCCCACCTGGATTCGAACCAGGGACCTACCGGTTATGAGCCGGCGGCTCTGACCGCTGAGCTATGGGCCCTCGCCCATCCCCCTCCCTCTGCGGCTGGCGTGGAGTGCATTTACCCTTCGCCGCGCCCTCAGTCAAGCGGCGGGAGCCCCGGCGCCGCGCCCGCCGCGGGTCGCCTCGGCTGGGGAGGGCTCAGCCTCCTTCGACGAAGCTGCGCAGCCGCTTGGAACGCGACGGATGGCGCAGCTTGCGCAGCGCCTTCGCCTCGATCTGGCGGATGCGCTCGCGTGTCACCTCGAAGTCCTGGCCCACTTCCTCGAGCGTGTGGTCGCTCTTTTCGCCGATGCCGAAGCGCATCCGCAGCACCTTCTCCTCGCGGTGTGTCAGCGTCGACAGCACGCGCCGCGTCTGGTCGCTGAGGTTCGCCGAGATGACCGCCTCTGACGGCGACACGGCGTTGCGGTCCTCGATGAAGTCGCCCAGGTGGCTGTCCTCCTCCTCGCCGATGGGCGTCTCCAGCGAGATGGGCTCCTTGGCGATCTTGAGCACCTTGCGCACCTTCTCCAGCGGCAGCTCCATCCGCTCGCTGATTTCCTCCGGCGTCGGCTCGCGGCCCAGCTCCTGCACCAGGTAGCGGCTGGTGCGGATGAGCTTGTTGATCGTCTCGATCATGTGCACGGGGATGCGGATGGTTCGTGCCTGGTCGGCGATGGCGCGGGTGATGGCCTGGCGGATCCACCACGTCGCGTAGGTCGAGAACTTGTAGCCGCGCCGATACTCGAACTTGTCCACCGCCTTCATCAGGCCGATGTTCCCCTCCTGGATCAGGTCCAGGAACTGCAGCCCGCGGTTCGTGTACTTCTTGGCGATGGACACCACCAGTCGGAGGTTCGCCTCCACCAGCTCGGTCTTCGCCCGCTCGGCCTGGCGCTCGCCGCGCGCCAGGTCCAGGCAGGTCTTGCGCAGCTTCTCCAGCGGCACGCCCGCCTCGATCTCCACGCGCTTCAGCTTGCGGGCGGCGTTCTTGACGACCTTGTCGATCTCCGTCAGCTCTTCGGGCTTGAGCCCGAGCTTCTTGATGACGCGCTTCTCCGCGGCCGACGACTTGTTCACGTCGCGCAGCGTCCGGCGCAGCGTCTTGGCGTCCAGCCCGGTGCGCCGCTCGCACTCACCCAGCTCGCGCTCCGCGTCTTCCACGCGCCGGTAGAGCTGCTTCATGCGCCCGACGATCATGTCGATCTGGCGCTTGTTGAGCTGCAGCTCCATCAGCGCGCGCACCACCTGCTCCTGCTGCTCGGAGATGGCCGCGCGCAGGCGCTCCTTCTTGCCCTCCGAGAGCGGCTTGCCGTTCGTCCCGCCCTTGTCCGACAGCTTCTGCATTTCGCGCTGGATGCGCCGCACGCGCTCGACGACCTTCAGGAACCGGTCGGCGTGGTACTCCTCGTCGAACTCGTGGTCCTGCTCGTCGACGTCCTTGAGCAGCTCCTTGACGCGGATCTTGCCCTTCTTGAGCTTCTCCGCCATCGCCACGATTTCTTGCACCGCCACGTCCGACGACAAGATGATGTCGAGGACGAGGCGCTCCCCCTCCTCGATGCGCTTGGCGATGCGCACCTCGCCCTCGCGGTCGAGCAGCGACACCGACCCCATCTTGCGCAAGTACATGCGCACCGGGTCGTTGGTGCGTGAGGCGGTCTCGTCGTCGTCCTCCTTGCGCACCACCGGCTTGGGCACGGGGACCGGTGCCGGCTTGGGCTTGGCGGCCACCTTGCGCTGCACGTCGGCCGCGTCGTTGACGACCTGGATGTCGGAGTCGTCGATCGCCGTGTAGATGTCGTCGATCTCCTCCGAGGAGATGACGTCGTCCGGAAGGGCGTCGTTGACTTCGTCGTAGGTGAGGTACCCCTGCTTGCGCCCCTTTTCGATCAGGCGCTGTACCTCTTTGCGTTCCTGCCCTTTGGCCATTCCTGCGCGCCTCCATCTATTCCGGGGGCCCGTCCGCGCGGCGAGTACGCCGTGCTCCGATGCCCCCG
>DASYRF010000131.1:0-27502 GCA_036004705.1 Myxococcota bacterium | reverse complement strand
TGCGCCGGTCGGGGCGTTGGCGTGGCGTACGGTGGCGCCCCGGCCGAGGCGCGCGCCCGGGACCGGCCGCTGAGCTCTCCGCAGCGCGCGCCGTTCTCGCGGCGGCCCTCGCCGCCCTCGCGGCCGCTTGTGCCTGCGCCGGGGCGCCGCCGCCGGCCCCCGCGCCGGTCACGTCGGGGGCCTACGTCGCTGCGGTCACGGCGGCCCCGCCCGCCACGGCGGCGCCTGGCACCGCCTCTGCCAAGGAGCTGCTGCTCCCGCCCGGCACCGCCGCCGCCGTCGGCCCCACTCCGGTCGTGGTCCACCGCGCCCCCGGGATGTTCGGCGAAGTGCTGGTCGTGGACGAAGGCGACTTGCGCTCGCTGCGCTTCGGCGACGTCGACGGCGACGACCAATCGACGATCTCGCTCTCCGACCCCGCTGCCGTGCCGATGGAGTACGTGCGCTACGCCGCGTTGGGGCTGCTGTACGTAGCCCACCCCAAGCGCGCGCTGGTCGTGGGCCTCGGCGGCGGCACGTTCCCGGCTCTGCTGCGGCGCGCGCTGCCTGATCTACGGATAGACGCCGTCGAGATCGACCCCGCGGTCATCGACGCCGCGAAGAAGTTCTTCGCAGTGCGCGAGGACGCCCGCTACGTCATCCATCTGGGCGACGGGCGCGCCTTCGTCGAGCACGCGAAGACGCGCTGGGACCTGGTGCTGCTCGACGCCTACGGCGGCGACGGCGTGCCCGCCCCGCTCGCCACTCGCGAGTTCTTCGCTGCCGTGCGCGCGCGCCTCGCGCCCGGCGGCGCGGTGGTCGCCAACCTCTTCTCGCACGACCCCGCCGGCGAGCGGTCGCTCGTCGCCACCTTCGCCGCCGTCTTTCCCAGCATCGCCTGCTTCCGCACGCCCGATCGCTTGAACCGCGTGCTGATCGGCCGTGCCGACGCAAAGCCCGGCGCCCCGCCGACCCCCGCCCCCACCTACGATCGCGACGCCCTCGCCGCCCGCGCCAAGGACCTCGGCGCGCGCCTCAAGCTTTCCTTCGACCTCGCCGACCCCGCCGCCCGCGTCGGCACCGGCTGCGAAGCCCTGGACTTCACCGCCCCCGTCTTGCGCGACGCCCCCCGCGTTGCCCCGTGAGCGCGGCTCGGCGCCCGCCCCGACGATCGGAGGGGCCGGGCGCAACGTAGTACGCTCCGGGGATGGCGCTGCCTCGACGACCGAGCGTGCTGGTGCGTGCGCCGGAGGTGCTGCATCCGGACGAGGAGGTGCCGATCATCGTGCGGCTCGTCGCGCGGCGCGGCGTCAAGATCGGCGACGTGACGGTGACGCTGCTGGAACGGCGGCGGATGCGCACGCAGGCGGGCGCCGTGCCGGCCGGACGCTCCGAGGAGCAGCGCGCGTACGAGGTGCTGAAGGGGCCGGCAGGGCTGCCGCCGGGGGCGACGGACCTGGCGGGAACGCTGCGCGTCGGCGCGGCTTGGCCGAGCCACCGCGGCGAGCTGATCGACGTCACGCACTGGCTTCAGGTCCATGTCGACGTCCCGTGGTGGCCGGACGCGACGTGTGAGCTCCCGATGCTGGTGCGGCGCCGGCGCGCGGGGACGGGGCCCGACGACGGGGACGGCGCCGCAGGCGTGACGGGCCGCGAGACGCCCGCGCCGGGCGCCGAGATGCGCGGGGAGCAGGGGCGGCTGCGCGTGGCGCTCGATCGCACCGTTGTGAGCCCGGGTGACGAGCTCACCGGCTGGTGGCAGGTCAAGCGCCGGCGCGGCGTCGGCAGCGTGGCGCTGCGGCTGGTGCGGCGAGAGTACGCGGGCGCGCGCACGGCCGAGGCCGTTCGGCCGCTGGTAGCGCACTCCGGGGGCGCCAAGGGCGGGCGCCACGGCTTCCGCCTGTCCATGCCCGCCGACCTCGCGCTGTCGACCGATGCCGGCGCCTGGCGGGTCGAATGGACGCTCGAGGCTGCCGCCGACGCCGCCGCCGACTGGCTCGTGCGCATCCCGCTCACGGTGCTGCCCGCGCCGGAGGCGGGGACGGCGGTGTGGCACGGCGGGCTTCTCACGCGGTCGATGCGCGAGTCGTGGCGCGCCGTCGCCCAGCGCGTCGGTCTCGCCCTCGATGCGGACGACACACTGGTCGGGGCGCGCGGGTCCGTCGCCGTGGCGCTGCGGGCGGAGTCGGCCGGACGGCGCGCGGAGCTCGTGGCCGAGCTGCGCTGGCCTTCGTTGGGGCTGAACCTGTCGTCGCGCGGGGCGGCGGGCGACGGTGACCGTGCCGCACGCACGTCACCGCCCCTGGCGGTCGTGCTGCCCGACGCGCGGGAATGGGCGCGGTCGAGCGAGCTGCGGGCGCGGGAGCCGGCGCAGGCGGCGGCGCTCCTGTCCGGCAACCTCGCGCGGGCGTTGCGTGGCCTGGCGGCGCGCGGCACGGTGGGACTCGACGACGGCGGGGCGCGGTGCGTGCGCGCGTGGTCCGGTGCCGCCGCCGACCTGGAAGACGTGGCGGGCGCGGCGGTGCGCTTGGCGGAGGCGATGGACGCCGCGCGGGTCAACGTCCCGCCGCCGACGGCGTTCGGCGCACCGGGCGTTCTGCCGCGCTGGCACGCCTTGGCGGCGCGAGTCGAAGGCGTGCTGCAGCCGGGATGCATGCGCGTGTCTGGGCGGACGCCGGCGGGCGCCGCCGAGATCGAGACACGTCTCGGCGCGCGCGGCGTGCCCCTCGACACGATCGTGCGGGTGCGCCCGGTGCCGCCGCTGCCGAAGCGCTGGCTCGTTCCCGACGCCCGGACGGCGGGCAAGGACGGCGCAGGGCGGAGGCGCGAGCGAACCGCCGCCAACGCCCGCGGGCTCGGCCCGGCCGCGAGCGAGGCGCTGGCCTGGCTGGAGGAGCGCCACGGCCCCCTGACGCTGTCGCCCGAAGAGGTCGCGCTGCGATTGCCGGCGCCGCTGCTCGACCCGACGCCCGCCGTGATGGCGCTCGACGCCATTACGCGCTTCTGCACGGCGCTCCAGGGAAAGCCCGACGGACCGTATCGATGACCGCGCCGCGCGGCGCGGCGCGGCAGAATCCCACGAGCCGGCACCGCCGAGGGTCAGATGCGCAGGAGGTCGGGCTGTTGCTGAAGCAGGAGGTCCAGGTACAGGTTCGAGAGCTTTTCTTGGACGGCGTTGTGCCGCAGGCGATCGTTCAGGTTCTTGAAGTCGACCGCGTCCATGGGCTGATCCTGGTTGAAGCAGCTGAAGACGTAGCCGGCTTCCTTGCCGGTCTCGGGGTCGACGTGCTTCTGCAGGCACTGGGCGCAGATCTCTTTCATCATGCATTGCATTGTCGAGTTGATGCTGGCGATGGCCTTGTGGCCGCGGCACAGGTGCTCGCGCAAGACGCCGAAGCGCGCTTCGCGCACCGCGTTCATCATCCGATCGCTGCCGATGGCGATGACGCGGTCCACTTCGAGGAACGGGACCAGCGGCGTCCCCAGCTCGCCCTTCGCGTAGGCGAGCATCGCCTGCACGATGTTGCCGCGGAAGCTCACGTCCTGCGGGCGGCGCGGCGCGACGACGTCGCCGCTGTCGACGCTCCACACCACCTGATCGGTCGCCGCCTCGATGAAGTCCTGCTTGTAGAGGTCGAGGCGCCGCTTGTAGGCGGCGAAGTAGAGCACGCGATGGCCCGCCTGCTTGAAGGCCGCGGCGATGGAGAAGAGCACCGCGTTGCCGAGCCCGCCCCCGCACAGAAGCACCGACTCCTTCTTGGTGCCGGCCTCGTGCGGAATCTCGGTGGGCGCGCCGGTCGGCCCCATCAGGACGACGCGCTCGCCAGGCCGGAACGCGGCGCACAGCCGCGAGCTGACGCCCATCTCCAGCACGATGACCGAGATGAGCCCGCGCGCCCGATCGGTCCACGCCCCCGTCAGCGCCATGCCTTCGGTGGCCAGGCGCGTGCCGTTCACGACGGGCGCCGTGCGCTCGAAGTTCTGCAAGCGGTAGAACTGTCCCGGCTCGAACTGGCGCGCGGCGAACGGTGCACGGCAGACGACCTCCACGATCGTGGGCGTGAGGCGCACGACTTCCACCACGCGCGCCACGAGCCCGTCGTCGAGCCGGGCGCGCAGCGCGTGCCACGCCGTCTCGCGCTCCGGCTGGCGCGTCGGATCGAGCCGCGCCAGCTCGTCCGCGAAGAGCGCCACCACGTGCGGGTAGCCGTCCTTCGCCGACGCCATCGCCTTGACGACGTTGCCCTCGTACACCGGATGGTTGTCGCCGTAGTAGCTGACGAAGCGCCCGTCCTTCTCGTAGCTGGTGAAGAAGCCGACGGGCGCGGCGCTACCCCACTCGGGCTCGCCCTCAACCGGCACCACTTTCCAGTGCCCGCCGCCACCGGCGCCGTTGCCGTTGCCGTTGCCGCCGCCGCTGCCGTTGGCGCCCTCGTCGCGCACGGCGCGGTAGCCCAGGTAGAACTCGCCCCAGCGGTCCTTGCGGAACGTGCCGGGCCGCTCCTTCTCGTAGATCGCGTTGGGATGCGTGCCGGCGGCGACGAGGATCGCGCGCGCCGGAAGCGTCAACGTCTCTCCGGTCGCTCGCCACTTCCCCTTGGCATCGGGCGCGTGCCGCTCGAACGCCATCGCTTTCACCGCGCCCAGCTCGTCGAGCACCGCCTCGGTCGGCGACAACTTCTCTCTATAGAGGATGCCCTCCTCCAGCGCCTTGATGACCTCCTCGTGGTTCAGGCGGTAGGCGGGTGAGTCTTGCAGCGACTTGCGGTAGACGAGCGTCACGCCGCCCCAGCGCGCCACCAGTCCCGCGAGGTCGGGGGCGCGGCCTTCCGCCTTCGCGCGGGCGCGCTCGGCGCGCACCTCGCGTCCGTGTGCCAGGAATTCCTCCAGCACGGCTTCCTGGTCGGGGGCGCCGCGGTAGAGCGCCCGCGCGCGCTCCTCGCCGAATGCGGCGCACAGCTCCTCCCAGCGCGCCAGCGTTTTCTCCACCTGACGCGGGTAATAGGCGACGAGCTCGGTGGCGGTGTCGATGGCCGTCAGCCCGCCGCCGATGACCAGCGCGGGCAGGCGCATTTCCAGGTTGGCGAGCGCGCTGCGCTTGTAGGCGCCGGTGAGCTGCAGCGCCATCAGGAAGTCGCTCGCCGCGCGCATCCCGCGGCTGAGGTTGTTCCTCACGGCGACGGTTGTCGGGCGGCCGGCGCCGGTCGCCAGCGCCACGTGGTCGAATCCCAGCGCCCAGGCGTCGTCGAGCGTCAGCGTCCCGCCGAAGCGCACGCCTCCATAGATCCGTAGCTTGCGCTGGCGCGCCAGCGTCACGTACAGCAGGTCGAGGAAGTTCTTGTCCCAGCGCACCGTGATGCCGTACTCCGACACGCCGCCGAAGCCAGTCAGGATGCGCTCGTCGAGGCTGCGGTACAGCTCGCGCCAGTCGCGCACCGGGCGCGGCAGCGGCTCGCCGTCGGGCCCGTCGACGTCGGCGCCGACGAGCTCGTCGGGCAGCGGCTCGATCTTGAGGCCGTCGACGATGACGACGCCGAACCCTTCGTTGACGAGGAATTGGGCGAGCGTGTAGCCCGCTGGTCCGGCGCCCACGACCAGGACGTTCTTGCCGTTGTAGGGCAGCTGCACGGGGCGCTTCACGTTCAACGGGTTCCAGCGCGTCAGCAGCCCGTAGATCTCGAAGCCCCAGGGGAGGTCGAAGAGCACGTCGGTGACGACGCGCGTCTCCGCCTGCGGAATGTTCACCGGGTCTTGGTTCTGGAAGACGCACGCTTTCATGCAGTCGTTACAGATGCGGTGTCCCGTGCCCGGCACCATGGGGTTGTCGATCATGATGGTGGCGAGCGCCGCGATGGAGTCGCCCTCCTTCTTTAGGAGGTGCATCTCGCTGATGCGCTCGTCTAGCGGGCACCCGGTGAGCGGGACGCCGAGCGGGTTCAGGCGGCGCTTCGCCGGCTCCTTCTTGTCCATCAGCCCGAAGCGGCACGAGTCCTTCTCGCGGGCGTGGCAGTACAGGCAGTAGTCGATCTCGCCGAGCGCCTGCTTGAGCGACATGCGCGCGTCGGTCAGCTCGAAGCCGTCGCGCGCGCGGCGGGTGGAATCTACGCCGGTGAAGAGCTCGGGCGCGCTGGCGGGGTCGAGGCGCTTGGTCTCGACCAGGTGATCGAAGTGCAGCGTCTCGGGGACGACGAACGAGACCCAGCGGTGGTGGCGCGGCTGCGCGGCGGCCGCTTCGCGGCGCATGTACACCCAGGCGTCGACGACGGCGAGGAGCGCGCCGACGAAGCGCCCGAGGCCGGGAACGTCGGCGGCGGTGGGGTCGCCGTCGGCGCCGCTGTCGGCCGGGCCCGCGGCGTCGAGCGCGTCGCCGAGCCGCGCGGCGGCGGCAGGATGCGCGCGCAGGGCGTCGCGGATGGCGGTGGCGCGGCGTGCCGCACCTTCGACGGCCTCGCGGGCCGCCGCGTCGCCGGCCGCCGCCTTGGGCGCGCGCGCGAACGCTTCGGCGAGGTCGAGCAGCCCGATGGCCACGACCGCGACTGCACGCTCGTCGTCAGAGGCGGCGGCCTCGGCCGCAGCCGGCACGCCCGGCGCGGCGAGCTCGGCGGCGAAGGCGGCGTCGCGCAGCGCGGCGACCTGCTCGCCCAGCTCGTGCTCGGTGCGTCCGACGAGGTCGGTGGGCTTGTACTTCTTCAGGCGGCGCTGCACGTACTCCTTCTTGAAGCGCCAGATCGGGTCGAAGGCGTGCGCGGCGGCGAGGTGGCGCTCGTGTTCCGCCTCGATGTGGAAGAGGCGGGCGACGAAACGCGACAGATGCGGCGCGGTCTCCAGAATCCGCTCGGCGGCGGCGACGTTGTCGAGCGCGTCGGGCGCGGCGCGCCAGGCGGCGAAACGGGCGGCGGCGTCGGGCGCTTCGCGCGCGAGCCAGTCGTCGAACGCGGCCGCCAGCGCGGCGAGCCGCGGCGGCGAGAACAGGTCAGCGTAGCGGAAACCGGGGATGCCGAGCGCGACGTCGCGCGGGTGGTGCGCTCGGGCACCGCCGGGAAGGCCGCCGGGATGGGTGATGGGTTGCTCGCTCAAGTTTCGTCTGTGTCGCTGCAGCTCCGATGTGACCGGCCGCGCGGCTCGCGCGTCCCTCCCGCGAGGCACGGATTGTAACCCCTCGCCCCGTCCCGCTCCAAGGGTGCCGGCGAGTCTTCACGACGCGCTGCGGCGAGCCGGCGCCGGACTGCCTGCATGCTATCTTGGGAGACGGCCATGCGCCCATGACGCAGGACATCGAGGCGAAGGTGGCGGCGGTCCGGCGCCGGATGCGCGCGCAGCGCGCGCTCGAGCGCGCCACGCTCGCCGGCGTGGCGGCGCTGGCGCTCGGGTGTGTGCTGCTGTTCGTGGCGCGCCTGGGGTGGCTGGGGCAGTGGCAAGCGTGGGTGCTGGGTTGGGCGGCGGCGGCGGTGCCGCTGGCGGCCGCGGCTGTCTCGGCGGCACGGGGCGTGACGCGCTTCGAGGCGGCGCGCGCGCTCGACGTGACCAACGGGCTCGGTGATCGCATGGCCTCGGCGCTGGCGTTCGGTGCACGCCCCGGCGAGGCCGACGCGTCCGGCGGACGCGCTGCCTTCGTCGCGGCGCTGCTGCGCGACGCCGCGCGCGCCGCCGCCCGGGCCGACCCAGGGCGCGCCGCGCCGTGGCGGCTGCCGCGGGACCTGCGCGCGCTCGCGCTGGGGGCCGCCGCCCTGGCGGTGACCGGCGCGCTGCGCTTCCCCGTGCCTGCGCCCGCCGCGCCGCCTCCGGCGCCCCCGCGCTTTTACCTGGCGGTCGCGGAGCTGGACCTGGCGGCCGCGGAGAAAGCGGCGGCGCGAGCGGCGGCGGCGGCGGAGAAGACGAAAGACGAGCGGTTGCGGGCGGCGGCGCGCGCGCTGGGCGCGCTCTGGACGGACGTGCGCGCCGAGAACGTGACGCCGGCGGAGGCGTTCGCGCGTCTGGCGGCCGTCAACGACGCGGTCGATCGGGCTGCGTCGGGCGCGAAGGTGGACGTCCTGCGGGGGAAGCTGCGCGCGCTGGCCAAGGCGATGCTCAAGGATCCGTCGCTGGACGAGCTGGGGCGGGCGCTCGACGTGGAAGACTTCGCCAAGGCGCGCGCCGAGCTGGACAAGCTGGCGGCGGCGTTGCGCGACCGCGCGCTGGATGCCGGCGCCATGCGCTCGCTGGCACGCACTGTCGCGGCGGCGGCGGCGGCGCTGGCCGCCGCGCCGGGCGTCGACGCCGAGGAGGATGCCGCCAAGGCAGAGGCGCTGGCGCGCGACGTCGCCGCGCTGGAGGCGAAGAAGGACCGCACGGCCGACGAGGAGCGCACGCTGAAACGCAAGAAGGACGAGCTGGCCGCGCTGGCGGCGGCGCGCGACGAGGCCGCCGCCGACAAGAAGATGGTGGAGCGGCTGGAGCGCGACCTCGACGCGCTCGGCGACATGCTGAAGAAGGACGACGCGAAGGGGGCCGGCGACAAGGCGCAGGAGATCGAGGACGAGATGGCCGGCATGGAAGAGAAGCTCGGTCACGCCGACGCCACCGACAAGCTGCGCAAGGCCTTGGCCGAAGGCAAGCTGACCATCGCCTCGGGCAAGCTGCGGCAGAAGGGAACCGGCAAGGGCGGTCCCGGCGAGGGAGGCGACGGCGAGGAGTCGGGCGGGGAGGGCGTGGCGGGCGAAGGCGACGGTGAAGGCGAGGGCGACGGCGTGGCGCTGAAGATGCGCCGCTTCATGGTGAAGACGGGGCGTGTGGCGGCGCCGGTCGAAGCGGGGGCGGCCGCCGGGACCAAGCCCGGCGACGCCAAGGGCGACGCTGGCGACGGCAAGGCCGGGAAGGGCGATACGCCCGCGGCGCCCGGCACGGACGGTGATCCCCGCGCGATGGACGATACGGCGCGCAAGGGCCACGGCGCGGCCGGCGCGTCGCACGACGGGCGTAGCGGCGCGGCGACCGACCTGAGCGGCGCCGGCTACAAGGACATTGACGTGCCCGGAAAGCGCGGGCCGGGGCCGCTGCGCTCGAAGGTCATGATGGGCGCCGCCACCGAAGGGTTCTCCGTGCGCGGCTACAAGCCGATGTACGAGGCCGCCGCCGCCGCCACCGAGGACGCGCTGGAAGAGGACCGCGTGCCGCTCGGGTACAAGCGCTACGTGCGGCGCTACATGGACCTCATCCGCCCCGAATGAAGGATCGCTGAGGAAGAGCCCAACAGACGCCGTGAGTGCCGCCGTCACCATGTACGACGAGCTGGGCGAGGAGCGCCTGCGACGTATCGTCGACGTGTTCGTCGACCGAGTGTTCGACGACGTGATGATCGGCTACCTGTTCCGCGACGTCGACCGCGAGCGCTTGAAGCGCATGGAGCTGCAGTTCGCGGCGCGCCACCTCGGCGGGCCGGTACGCTACGAAGGCAAGCCCATCCGCGAGGCGCATGCGCCGCACCCGATCTTCGCCGGCCATTTCAACCGGCGCCGCGAGCTGCTGCGCCGCACGCTCGAAGAGCACGACGTGCCGGCGCACATCGTCGAGCACTGGATCGCGCACACCGAGTCGTTGCGCGCGCAGGTGACGCGCGACGCCGCCGGCCGCTGCGAGCCGCCCGACGAAGTGTGATATTCGGTCGCCGTGGCCGACGCCCCGGGACGCTTCTCGTCGCTGCGCCACGCCGACTTCCGCCTGTTCCTGGCCGGCCACTTCGTCTCGCGCGCCGGCTCGCAGTTCCAGATCTTCGCGCTGAGCTGGCACCTGTGGCTGCTGACGCGCTCGCCCTTGGCGCTCGGCCTCATCGGCGCCTGCCGCGTCGTGCCGGTGATCCTGCTCGCCATTGGCGCCGGCGTGGCGGCCGACGCCTTCGATCGGCGGCGGCTGATGCTCACGACCCAGGTCGTCCTGGGGCTGACCTCCGCGGCGATGGCCTGGCTCACCTGGTCGGGGCGCGCGTCGAGCGCCGCATTGCTGGCGCTGGTGGCGGTGGCCGGCGCCGCCACCGCGTTCGACAACCCGGCGCGCCAGACGCTGGTCGTCAGCCTCGTCCCGCGGGAGGACCTTCCCAACGGGCTCAGCCTCAACGTCATGACGTGGCAGCTCGCCACGGTCATCGGGCCTGCCCTGGCGGGGCTCCTGCTGGCGCACACGAGTCTCACGTTCCTCTACGCCGTCGACGCCGTCTCCTTCTTCGTCATGGTGGGCGCGCTCTTGCGCGTGCGCCCGCGCGCCACGCAGTCCGAAGGCGTGCGCCCCAGCGTGCGCGCCGCCGTCGAGGGCATGCGCTATCTGCGCGGCCAGCCGGTTCTCATGTCGATGATGGCGCTCGACTTCCTGGCGACCTTCTTCGCCGGCGCGTTGCTCCTGCTGCCGGTGTACGCCGACCAGATCCTGCGCGTGGGCGAGAAGGGCCTGGGGCTGATGATGGCGGCTCCGTCGGTGGGGTCGTTGTTGGCCTCGGTCTGGCTCGCGTGGCGGCCCGCCATCCGGCGCCAGGGCGCGGTCATGCTGGGCGCGATCGTCGTGTACGGCGGAGCGGTGGCCGCGTTCGGCTCTTGCCCGTGGTTCCCGCTGAGCCTAGCGCTGCTGGCGGTGTCGGGCGCGGCCGACACCGTCAGCACGGTCGTGCGCGTCATCGCGCGCAACTTGATGACGCCCGACGAGCTGCGCGGGCGCATGAGCTCGCTGACCATGATCTTCTTCATGGGCGGCCCGCAGCTCGGCGAGCTGGAGGCCGGCGTCGTCGCGCAGCTCACGAGCGTCCCGTTCTCCGTCAGCGGCGGGGGCGTCGCCTGCATCCTCTGCGCCGTGGCCACGGCGCTGCTCGTCCCCGCGCTGCGCCGCCATCGCTTGGAAGGGGCCGGGGCGCCCGCCGCTGCGGCGGCCGTTCCCGCGGTCGACGCCCCCGCGTAGGCCGTGCTAAAAGCAACCGACCACGCGACCGAGGAGCCTCCATGTCGCAGTCCCCCAGCGCCGACAACGAAGCCCTTGCCGCCTCCGCCGAGCGGCGCGTGGCGAAATTCCGCGAGGACTTCCGGCGCCTGGTCGGCGAGGTGCAGAAGGTCATCGTCGGCCAGGACGAGATCATCGAGGGTGTGCTGACGTGCGTGCTCGGCGGCGGGCACGGCCTGCTGGAGGGGGTGCCGGGGCTGGGGAAGACGAAGCTGGTGGCGACGCTGGCCGGGGCCATGCATCTCAGCTTTGCGCGAATGCAGTTCACGCCCGACTTGATGCCGGCCGACATCGTCGGCACGAACATCATCGTCGAGGATCCGGGCGGCGGGAAGCGGTTCGAGTTCCAGCGCGGCCCGATCTTCGCCAACGTGGTCCTGGCGGACGAGATCAACCGCGCCACGCCCAAGACGCAGTCGGCGCTGCTGGAGGCGATGCAGGAGGGGTCGGTCACGGTGGCGAAGACGACCTACCAGATCGACAAGCCGTTCTTCGTGCTCGCCACGCAAAATCCGCTGGAGATGGAGGGGACGTATCCGCTCCCCGAAGCGCAGCTGGATCGTTTCTTCTTCAAGCTGAAGGTTCAGTTCCCCGACCGCGAGCAGCTGCACATGATCCTCGACCGGACGACGTCGACGTCCGACCCCAAGGTCGCGCCGGTGATGGACCGCGAGACGATCTTCGAGATGCGCGCGCTGGCGCGCGAGGTGCTGGTGGCGCGTCACGTGCAGGACTACGGGCTGCGGCTGCTGCTGGCGACGCACCCGGAGAAGGAAGGCGTGCCGACCATCACCAAGAAGTACGTCCGCTATGGGGCGAGCCCGCGCGGAGGGCAGGCGATGCAGCTCGCCGCGAAGATCCGCGCCGTGGTCGACGGACGCTTCAACGTGTCGTGCGAGGACCTGCGCGCGGCGCTGAAGCCGGCGCTGCGCCACCGTATCATCTTGAACTTCGAGGGCGAGGCCGAAGGCATCGATGCCGACCAGGTGCTCGCCGAGATCGTCAAGGCCGTCCCCGAGCGTTGAGACGGCGTTGATGCGCAGGTGGGCGGCGGTCGCGATGTCAGCGGCGGCGAGCGCCGCTGCGGGCGCGGCGAGCACTGCGTGCGTGCAGCCGGAGGTGCTGCACGACGTGTCGTACGACGATCGCTTCGGCGCGGCGACGACGATGGACGTGTACCTTCCCCCCCACGACGCGGTCGGGCGCCCCGCGGTGCTGGCGGTGCACGGAGGCGGCTGGCGCCTCGGCGACAAGAAGCTGGAAGAGCCGTTGTGCCGGCGCCTGGCGCGCTCCGGGTTCGTGTGCGCCTCGATCAACTACCGGCTGGTGCCGGACGGGGCCTATCCGGCCGCCATCCAGGACACGAAGTGCGCGCTCGTCTTTCTGCGCGCACACGCGGACGACTATGGTCTCGACGCCGAACGGGTCGCCATCACCGGCTACAGCGCGGGCGGGCACCTTGCCTCGCTGGTGGCGGTGAGCGAGGGCGTGACCGAGCTGGAGCCGGATTGCGAGGTGGCACTGACGTCGGGCGAGCCCGCGCGTGTGGCGGCGTCCATTCCCGGCGCCGGCGTGCACGAGATGCGGCCGCTGAGCTGGTCGGCGCCGGTGCGCGACTTCCTGGGCGGCTCGCCGGACGACGTGCCGGAACGCTACGACCTGGCGTCGCCCATCTGGCACGTGGCGCCGGGCTTGCCGCCGATGCTGCTGATTCACGGCTCCAGCGACCTGTTCGTTCCGGTGCAGCAGGCCGAAGACATGTACGACGCGATGCGCGCCGCCGGGAACGACGTGCGTTTCTTGAAGATGACCGGCGCCTCGCACCTCTGGCAGCCCGGCGACGACGCCGGGTTCTGGGCGCTCGATCAGGCGGCGCACAACACCGACGCGTGGGCGGCGACGATCGACTTCCTGTACGAGACGCTGGGGCCGCCCTGAGCCCGGCGCTCGCCACGCTTGCCGCGCTCGGCGCGCTGGGCGTCTTCGCGGCGCCCGTCGCGTCGCCGCCGACTTCGCGGCCGGCTTCCATGCCCGCCGCGGCGCCCGCGCTCCCCGCGCCGGCGGCGTCGTTGCCGTCGTCGCTGCCGGCGTCGTTGCCCGCATCGTTGCCGTCGTCGCTGCCGGCGGCGGCCCCCGCGGTCCCCGCGGTCCCCGCGCCGCGCGAGGCCTATGCGATGCCGCCGCCCGACTACGGACCGCGCTGGGCGCTCTCGTGGAACCCTTTGGCCGTGCGCGCCGCCGCGCTGTCGCTACAGATCGAGCGTCTCGTGCGCGCGCCGCGCTTTTCGGCGGTGGCGGGCGTGGCGCTGCGCGCGGGCGGCGGACGCGACTACCGCTGGCTGGGCGTCACGCTCGCCGTGGAAGGGCGCTACTGGTTCCTGGCGCGTGGACCCGTTCGCCATGCGCGCGACGGCGGCATGGTGGGTCCTTACGTGGCGCTTCGCGTGGAGGGCGGCGGCGGGCGCCTGCGCGACCGCCCCGACCACGAGGTCGCCGCGGCCGCCGTGACCTTCAGCGAGCTGGCGCTGCTGGGCTACCGCCTTTCGCTGTGGGGCCGCGCGGAGGTGACGCCGAGCGTGGGCTTCGGCCTGCGCCACGAGGTCGACCCGTCGGGGCGGCTCGCCTCGTTCACAACCTGGGCGTTCGCCTACGGCCTCACGCTGGGCTGGATGTTTGGACGTCCGGCCGGCGAAGCCGCACGGTGAAGCGCGTTCCTGCTCCCAGCTGGCTTTCGACCTGGATGTCGCCGCCGAGCGACTCCACGACCTCGCGCGAGATGGCCAGCCCGAGCCCGGTGCCGCCCGAGTCCGCCCGTGTCGTGAACAGCGGCTGAAAGACGCGCGCCAGCGCCTCGGGCGAGATTCCCCGCGCGTTGTCGGTGACGCGCACCGCCACGCGCCCATCGCCGGCATCCTCCACCGTCAGCGCGATGCGGTTCGTGTCGAAGCGGACGGGGTCGAAGGCGTGCGCCGCGTTGACCAGCAGGTTTAGAAAAACCTGCGTCAGTCCGGCGACGTCGCCCAGCACCGGCAGAGGCGGCGCCGGCTCGAAGGTCACGCTCGCCACGCGGCGGTACTCGGCCCTCGACAGCTCCAGCGCCGAGCGCAGCACGCCGTACAGCTCGACCGGGCGCGGCTCGGGCGAGTTGCGGCGCGCGAGGTCGAGCATGCTGCGGCAGATCTGCAGCAGCGTCTCCATTCCGGCCTGAGCCCGCTGGAGACAGTCAGTGACCTCAGCGGTTGCCGCCGCCACCTCGGGGGGCGCGCCGTCGCCGAGTGTCGCCGCCAGCGCGCCCTGCGCCTCGACTGCCAGCTGAACGTAGCCGGACGAAGAGCCGACGATGTTGCGCACCTCGTGCATCAGCCCGGCGGCCATCTGCCCAGCTGTGGCGAGCCGCTCGCGTGCGCGCAGGGAGGCCGCCAGCGCCAGCGTCTGCTCCTGGGCGTCCAGCCGCGCGACGGCCAGCACGAGCTGCTGTCCGGCGGCGAAGGCCAGGTCGAGGTCGTGCGCGTCGAACGGCTCGGCGGCGCCCGAGCGCGCCAGATAGAGCACCAGCACCGGCTCGCCGTCGCGCAGCAATGGCGCGCACAGGACCGAGCCCAGCCGGTGGAGCGTCACGCTCTTCGCCGCCTGGTAGCGGCTGTCGTACTGCGCCTGGAGGACCACCACGCCCATGCGGTCGCGCACCGCGTCGCTGACCATCGTCTGGCTGACCGAGGCGTCGCCGACGGCCTCCACCAGCGCCCCGCCGGTGCCGCTGGGCAGGAGGATGGACGCGTGGTCGGCGCGCGCCGCTTCCTTGACGATGTCGAGGACGCCGCCCAGGGCGACGTCGCGGTCGTTCGTCTGACAGAGCACGTCGGCGATGCGATACAGCACGCGCAGGGTGTTGAAGGCCTCGTCACCGTCCGCCGGCGCGGCGGTAGCGCGCGCTTGCAGGCTGCCGCCGATGCGCGCCAGCGGCAACGGCGCGTCCGCCGGACGCTTCACGATCGCCACGCCCGAGCTGACGGGAGCGCCGCCCGCGGCGACGGCGGGCGTCGCGGGGCGAGGGGGCTCGACGGGTCGGTCGGCGGGCATCGCTCCGCATGATAGCGCGCCTGGGCCTCGCCAGCGTGCTATCAATGAACTCCGTGGCAAGTGCGCCCGACGGCGTTCTCTTCGACGAGGCCTTCCTCAAGAAGCTCGAATATCTGCATATCGTATCGAAGAAAGTATTCTCGGGCGCGGCGCGGGCCGAGCGGCGCTCCACGAAGACCGGGCAAGGCGTCGAGTTTGCCGACCACCGCAATTACGCGGTCGGCGACGATCTCCGCTACATCGACTGGAGCGTCTACGGGCGCCTGGACAAGCTGCTGCTGCGGCTGTTCGAGGAGGAGGAAGATCTGTGGATCTACTTCCTGCTCGACGCCTCGGCGTCGATGAGCTTCGGCGAGCCGCCCAAGTTCGACTACGCGCGGCGCGTGGTGGCGGCGCTCGCCTACGTGGGGCTCGCCAACCTGGATCGCGTGAGCGTGGCGCCTTTCAACGACGGGCTGGGCGCGCGGCTCGACCCCACGCGCGGCAAGGGGCAGGTCTTCAAGGTGCTGGAGTTCTTGCGCGGCGCGCGCGCGGGCGGAGCGACGTGTACCGCGGCGGCCCTGCAGGCCTTCGTGCATCGCTCCAAGCGGCGCGGCCTGGCCGTGCTGGTGAGCGACCTGTACGACCCGGCGGGCTACGAAGAGGGGTTGAACTATCTGCGCTTCCACAAGTTCGAGCCCTACGTGATCCACCTGCTCGATCCCGCCGAGGCGCGCCCGGCGCTGCGCGGCGACCTGGAGTTGGTAGATGCCGAGACGGGGGCCCTGCGCGCCGTGACCGTGACGCCGCGCGTGCTGCAGCGCTTCGCGCGCGCCCACGAGGCCTACCTGCGCCGCGCCGAAGAGTTCGCGCGCACGCATGCCGTACCCTACTTCCGTGCGTCGCTCGACGTTCCGTTCGAAGAGCTGGTCCTGCGCATCTTCCGCGCGGGCGGCTTCGTGAAGTAGCCACGTGGGCGGCGTCTTCTTCGCCTTCCTGTCGGTGCGCACGTTGCTCTTGGTGCTGGGCGGCGCGGCGGCCGGCCTGATCGTCCTGTACCTCTTGCGGCTGCGGCGGCGTCGCGTGGCGGTGCCGTTCCTGCCGCTGTGGGCGGAGGCCACGAGCGACGCGCAGTCCAGCGCACTCTTGCGCCGGCTGCGGCGGCTGTGGTCGCTGCTGCTGGCGCTGGCGTTTGCGGCGCTGCTGGCGACGGCGGCGGCCGACCCGCGGCCCGCGGCGCATGGCGAGGCGGCGCGCACCGTGGTGCTGCTGGTGGACGCGTCGGCCAGCATGCAGGCCACGGACGTGCCGCCGGCGGCGTCGCGGCTCGGGCGCGCGGTGGAGCGGGCGCTCGCCTACGTGGACGGGCTGCGCCCCGCCGACGCGGCGATGGTGGTGCGCGCGGACGGTCAGGTGGCGCCGGTCACGTCGTTCACTCCCGACAAGGACCTGCTGCGCGAGGCGCTGCGGGGGCTGGCGGCCACGGACACGCGCGCCGATTTCCGCGGCGCGCTCGCGCTGGCCGGGGATGCGCTCGCGGGGCTGCCGCGCCCGACCGTCGCCGTCTTCAGTGACATGGCGGTGCGCGGCGAGGCGGCGCTCGGGCTGCCCGACCTGGCCGCGCGCGGCGTGGCGACGGAGCTGTTCCCCGTGGGCAGCTCCGGACGCAACGTCGGCATCACGGCGTTCAGTGTGAGGCGGTACCTGGCGAACCGCACGGCCTTCGAGGTGTACGGGACCGTGCAGAACTTCCACGCGGCGCCCCTGCGTGTGGCGGTGCGGCTCTACCTCGACGGCGCGCAGGTCAGCGAGCGGCTGATGGACTTGGGGCCGCGCGCCGCGGCACCGCTGGTGGAGGCGGACCTGACGGTGGGCGACGTGGCGCACGAAGGACGGCTCGAAGCGCGCGTCGCGCTGGCCGCGGGCGGTGCCGACGACCTGCCCGCCGACGACGTGGCCTATGCCGTGGTGCCGCCGCACCGGAGAGTGAAGGCGCTGATCGTCGGTCGCGCCGGGCGGGAGAACCTGTTCCTCGAGGCGGCGCTGGTGGGGGGCGAAGCGGTCGATTACGAGCGCGCCGCGTGCGAAAGCTTCGACGCGACCAGGCTGGCGAGGTACGACGTGGCAGTCTTCGACGGCTGCTTCCCGCCGGCGATCGCGGCGGCCGGGAGCGGGCGCTTCTTGCTGCTCGACGTGGGCGGCGCGACGCCGGTGGGGACGGCGGGTACGGCGGCGACGCCCGCGAGCGCCACGGAAGCGGTGCCTTGGCGCGTCGGCCCGCCCGTCGCCTTCCCGCCGCTGGCGCCGGCGCGCCGCGACCATCCGCTCTTGCGCTGGGTGACGCTGGCGGACGTCGGTGTCGCGGAAGTGCGGCCCCTGCTGCCGGTGCCGGGACGAGGCGACCAGGTCGTCGTCACGGCCGGCGGGGACAAGGCGGCGATCGTGGCGCGCAGCGACGGCGCCGTGCGCGCAGTGGGCTTCGGCTTCGACGTTCGCCGCAGCGACCTGCCGCTCCGCATCGCCTTCCCCATGCTGGTGCTGAACACGATCGACTGGCTGACGTTCAGCGGCGACGACGCCTATCGCGCCAGCCTGCGGGCGGGGACGGTGTTCTCGATTCCTCTGGAGGGCGCCGCAGAGGGTGCACCCGGTGTCGTGCTCGACGGCGCAGCGTCGCGCGCGCCGGCGCGGGCGCGCGTCACGTTTCCGTCGGGCGCCACGCACGAGGTGCCGCTGCACGACGGGCGCGCCGTCTTCTACGGTGCGGAGCGCGGGTTTTACACGGTCAGCGGCGGTGCGGCCGCGCCGCTGCTGCTGGCGGCGAACCTCGCCGACCCAGAAGAGTCCGACATCCTGCCGGCGCCCGCCTTCCCCACGCCTACGCCGCTGTCGGTGCCGACCGTGAGCGCGGCGGCCGCGACGACGAGCTCGGGGAGCACGACACGAACCGGCCTTCCGTTCGGCGACGACTGGTGGCGCCTGCTGCTCGTCGCGGCGCTGGTGCTCACGCTCGCCGAGTGGCTCACCTACAACCGGCGCCTGACGGTGTGACCGTGGACCGCGCCGCCGCCCGCCGCCGACTCATCGTTCGCGCCGTGCTCAGCGGGCTCGCCGCCGCGGCGCTGGCGGCGCTGTGGTGGTGGGCCGGCGCGCGCTGGGGTTTCGGGGCGCGCGAGCTGGTGGTGCGCGGCCGGCGGCTCGTCCTCCCGCATCCGGCGTGGCTGGGCGCGCTGGCGGCGCTGCCGTGGCTGTGGCTCGTGAAGGGCTCGTCGCTCGCCGACCTTCCGCGCGCCCAGCAGTGGCTCTCGCTCGGCGTGCGCGCCGCCCTGGTGGCCGCTCTCGCCGCCGCCCTCACCGGGGCCGCCTGGGTGGGCACCGACCACCGCGTCTGCACCGTCGTGCTCGTCGACGTCTCCGACAGCGTGCCCGACGAGGCGCTGGGGCGCGCGCGCGCCTATGTGGAGGAGCTGCGGCGCGCGGCCGGCGCGGACGACACGCTGCGGCTCGTGACGTTCGCCGGGGACGCGCGCGCCGTGACCGTGCCCGCCGATCGCGCCGTGGCACTGCCGGCGGCCGCGCTGGCTCGCCACGCCGCCGGCGCCGAGACCGACGTGCAGGCCGCGCTGCGTTTCGCGTACGGGCTCTTTCCGCCGGCTCACTTGAAGCGCGTCGTGGTCGTGTCGGACGGCGCCGAAACGCGCGGGGCGATGCTCGCCGAAGCTGACCTTGCGGCCTCGTTCGGCATCAAGATCTTCACGCGCGCCTTTCCTGACGCCTATCGCCACGAGGTGGCGGTCCGCGCCGTGCGCGTGCCGCCGCGCGTGCGGTTGCGCGCGCCGTTCGAGCTGCAGGTCGACCTCTTCAGCACCGACCCGGGCGTGGCGGCGCGGCTGGTCGTGTACCGCGACGGTGTGCTCGACCACCGCGAGGCGCTGACGCTCGCCGCGGGGACCACCACGGTCCGCTACCAGAGCGAGGTGTTCGAGGCCGGCCTGGCGCGGTACGAGGTGAAGCTGGAGCTGGACGGCGGGGCGGCGGCGGCGGCGGCTCATGACACCTTTGATAATAACAACAGATATATAGAGACGGTCGTGGTGCGTGGTAAGCCGCAGATCCTCTACGTGGAGGGCACGCCGGCCTATGCGGGGCCGCTGCGCACTGCGCTGGAAGCGGCGGGGATGGCCGTCGACGTGCGTGGGCCGGCCGGGCTTCCCGATGCGCTGGCGGAGCTGGCGCGCTTCGACGCCGTCATCGTATCCGACGTGGCCGCGGAGCTGGTGACGCACGCGGCCATGGGCGCGCTGGAGGCCTACGTACGCGAAGGCGGGGGCGGCCTACTCTTCGCGGGCGGCGAGCATGCGTTCGGCCCCGGCGGCTGGCGCGGTACGAAGCTGGAGCGGTTGATGCCGGTCTCGCTGGACGTGGAGCGGCGGCGCGACACGCCGTCGCTCGCGATCGAGCTGGTGATCGACAAGAGCGGCAGCATGGAGGGGCCGAAGATCGAGGCGGCGAAGGAGGCCGCCAAAGCGGTGGTGGAGATGCTGGGCGGCGCCGACCTGATCGGGGTGGTGACGTTCGACGCGACCGCCTCCGAGCTGGTGCCGCTCGACGCCGCGTCGAACCGGTTCCGCATCCTCGGGGAGATCTCGCGCCTGAGCGCGGGCGGCGGCACCAACATCGTCAACGCGCTGGCGCTGGCGCACGACACGCTGCGCGGGCGCACCGCGATGCTCAAGCACATGATCCTTCTGTCGGACGGGCTGTCGGGCGAGAAGGACATCCTCGCGGCCGTCGAGGCGACGAACCGAGACGACATCACCGTGTCCGCCGTGGGCGTGGGCGACGACGTGGATCGCGCGCTGATCGAGGCCGTTGCGGCGGCCGGCGGCGGGCGCCCGTACATGACGCGCGACCCGAGCGACATCCCGCGCATCTTCGTGAAGGAGACGGAGACCGTCACCCGCAACGCGCTCGTCGAGCGGCCGGGGCGCGCGCGGCTGGTGAAACCGATGGCGATGGTGGAGGGCGTGCCCTTCGGCGAGGCGCCGGACCTGCTGGGCTGGGTGGCGACGCGCGCGCGCCCGGGCGCGGACCTGGTGCTCGACGTGCCGGAGACCGGCGACCCGCTGCTGGCTTCGTGGCGCGTCGGGCTCGGGAAGGTCGCCGCCTGGACGAGCGACGTGAAGCCGCGCTGGTCGGTGGGATGGTTGTCGTGGAGCGGCTACGGGAAGTTCTGGGGTCAGGTGGTGCGAGATACGATGCGCCACGGAACGCCCGAGCGCTTCGACGCGCGTGTCGACGTTGAGGACGGCGCGGTGCACGTGGTGGTGGACGCTGCCGACGCCGACGATCGGTTCGTGAACGGGCTCGCCAGCCGCGCTCGGCTGTTCGACCCCGCCGACCCCAAGCGCGCGGTGGAGGTGGACCTGCACCAGACCGCCGCGGGGCGCTACGAAGCGACGATCGCGCCGCCGGGGCTGGGGTCGTGGGTCGTGGAGGTCACGCACCGCGACGCCAGCGGGGCGACCGTGGGGGTGAGCCGCGCGACGGCTTCGCTGCCCTACCCGCGCGAGACCCTGACGCTGGAGGGCGACCGGGTGCGGCTCGCGATGTTGGCGGCACGCACCGGCGGCGCGGCCGATGCTCCGGCGGCCGCGCCGTGGGCGCCGGCGGGGGGGGAGATCACCACGCGCCAGCCCTTGTGGCCCTGGGTGGCGCTGGCGGCCGTGGGCCTGTTCGTGCTGGACGTTGCCCTCAGGCGGGTACGCCTGTGGGAGCGGCGCGCTGCCGGCGCTGCCGCTGGATCCGGCGTTCGAGCCGGCGGCTGAGGGCAAGGAACGCCAGGCGCCGCGTGCGCGGAAGCGGGCGGTTCGTGTCCAGGTGGCGGCGGATCGCAGTCTCGAGCGTACGAGCCTCGGCGGCGCTGAGCACTCCGGCGCGTGTGAGGGTCGGGACGCGCACGTCGCGCGCGCCGGCCTCGCGCCCGAGCCAGACGCACTGCGCCAGCACGGTGAGCAGGATCCAGTTCTGCCACACGACCCGGTCGTAGAGCTCGCGGGGGGCGTCGGTGAGTCCTGTCGGGCGCCTGGCCGGCGTGTCGGCCGACGCGCCGGGGACCCCGCTCGTCGCGGCTTTCCTCCGCCGGAACGCAGCCAAATCGACGACTTGTGCCATATCCGCGGTGGGATTCTAGTGCAGACAAAGTGAGTGTCAAGTAATGCAGCGTATTGTCACATATGGTCAATCCTTGGCGGGGCGATCGCAGCGGAGGCGGGACCCGGTTTCGGAGGGCGGGAAGGACAGCTGAAGGGGCGGTTCGCCCGAAGACGGTCGCAACGGCAGGCGACCCTCTCATCGAGCGGGAGAAGGGGCACGCGCGGCGGGCGGGCGCGGGCTTCACGGCGCGCGCCGGACGGAGTGTAATGCGACGATGAGACGAGGGCGCCCGAGCGCCGTGCGGCTGGCGTGTGCGCTCGTGGCGTCGGCGTCCTTGGCGGCGGCGCCTGCGCGCGCTCTCGCAGGAACGGCGGCGTCCGACGTCGTGGCGACCCGGCCGGACGTGATGCTGTTCCTCAGTGCAGGTGCCGGGGCGCCGGTCAGTGGCACGGAGCTGGCCGATGCGATCCGCATCCAGCTCGCCGACCTCGGATTCGTCCTGGAGGAGCGGTCGGCGCCGCCCACCGGGACGCTCGCCGAGCAGCTCCGCGCCGTCGCGGCGCTGCTGGTCGCGACGCGTGCGCGCTTGGCGCTCTGGCACGCGGTCGAGATGGCCCCGGGGGGCGGCGCCGAGGTGGTGTTGTACGTGGCCACTCCCCGCGGCGAGGCGACCCTCGTGAAGATCGTGCGCGTCGCCGTGGCCAGCGATCCGGCGATGTACCGCACCCTCGCGCTGAAGGTCCGCGCCCTCGTGCGAGGCGCACTGTTGCTCGAGGGCGGCGCGCCGTTTCCCGAGACGCTCACCGCGCCGCGGCTCGCGCCACCACGCGCCGTGCCGGTCGCGCCCGCGGCCACGCGGCTGCCGGTGGCGTCGCTCGGGGTGGGCTGGGCCATCGCCGCGTTGCACGACGTCCGCGGCTGGCGGCACGGGCTTGCCGCGCGCGCGGCGCTCGACCTCGCGGGCCCGCTGGAAGTCTTCGCGGCGGTAACGGCCTACTCGACCTTGCATGCCGCCGCGGCGCGCGGCCCGGCGGCGTTGCGCGAGACGGCGCTCGTGGCGGGGCTCCGCGCGCGCTGGCGTGTTGGGTTGCTGGAGGCCGGCGTGGCGCTTCGCGCCGGCGTGCGCTTGCTCTCCGTGGAGGCGCTGGTGCCCGGCACGACCGAGGCGGCGCGGGTGCTGCGCGCGCCCGCCGCGCTCGGCCTCGCGCTGGACGTGGGCTTGCGGCCGCTCCCGCGCCTCTATCTGGGAGCCGCCCTGGGGGCCGACGCCGTCGCCACGCGCGAGCGCTTCACGCTCGGCGGCGAGCAGGTGTTCGACAGCGGGCGCGCCGCCGCGGGCGCGCTGCTTTTCCTGTCTGTGTCCATACCCTAGAGCGTCGACGGAACGTTCGTTCGCATCGGCGCATCGGCCGCCCGGCGGCGCGCAAGCGGCGTCCCGGGAGCGGTTCCCGGGGCGCGCCCAAAAAAACGTGGTGTCCGTTCGGGCCTGGTCCGGGCACCATGAGCCTGTGGTGGATCGTACGCGCGGGGGGCCCGGCGTCAGGCCGCCAGGTTCCGGCTCCCGGTCGGAGCCTCGGCTTCGACCCCATTCCCAGCCCGAGCCTCCGCCGGAGCTGCCGGAGGGGCCGCGCATCGAGATCGAACAGCGGTTCGTCGAGCGTTGCCGCGCCGGCGATGCTGTGGCGCTCGGTGACCTCTACCGGCGGCATGTGCGCGGCGTGGAGCGCGTACTCGGCCGGCTGCTCGGACCCACGCCGGACCTCGAGGATCTCGTGCAGGCGACCTTCATGGAGGCCCTGCGCGGGCTGGCGGGGTTTCGCGGTGAAGCACGGCTGTCGACATGGCTCGCGCGCGTGGCGGTGGGCGTGGCGCAGCACCACCTGCGCGGAACTGCGCGCCGGCGCGCGCGTCTGGTCCTCGTGCGGCGCGAAGACGAGGCGCCGGAGCCGGCCGACCCGCGCGCCGATCCCGTGCGCGTGCAGGGCCGGCTGGACGTGCAGCGCCTGTACGCGGCACTGGACCGCTTGCCGCCGGCGCGTCGCGTCGCGCTCGTGCTTCACCTCGCGGAGGGCTACACCGTGGACGAGGTCGCGGCCTTGACGCGTGCGAGCCGGTTTGCCACGCGCGCGCGCCTGGCCCTGGGGCGCCGGCAGCTGCGTGCCGTGCTCGCGGCCGACCCGGCGCTGCGTGCCTTGCTGGTCGACGACGACGGCGCCGGCGGAGGAGAAGCGTGAGCGCGTCGCTGGGTTGCGGGGAGGCGCGCGCGCTGCTGGCGGCGTCGGCGGCGCGTCCGGCGGGCGTGGACGACGCGTCGCGCCTGCGGCTCGACGAGCATCTGGCCGGCTGCGGCGACTGTCGCGTCGATCGCCGGGTCGTGCGCGCCGTGGCCGCGCTGCAGGCGTGGGAGCCACCGGCCCTGGGCGCCGCGGGGCACGATCGCGTACTGCGCGCCCTGGAGGAAGCGGCGCTTCGCGGCGCGGAGTCGCGTGAAGGGGCCGCGCGATCGCGCTCGCCGTGGCGCTGGGCGGCGGTCGCCGCGGCGGCGCTCATCGTCGCGGGTGTGGGCGGCGCGGCGCTGCGCGGACTGCGCGGACCGTCGGGCGCGAAGGCGGCGCTCACCGTTCGGCCGCTGGGGAGCGCGGTGGTGAAGTGGGACGGTCCGCGCGCCGCGCGCCTCGTGGACGGCGCGGCGCTGTTCGAGGTACCGCCCGGGGGCGGTGCGTTCAGCGTCGCGGCGCCGCAGTTCACCGTCCACGTCGTGGGCACGCGCTTCGTCGTCTCGCTGGACGGCGCCTCGGTGCTGGAGGGTGTCGTCAGCGTAACGGACGCCGGCGGCGCGTTGCTGGCGACCTTGCACGCCGGCGAGGCGTGGCGGCTGCCGCTGCGGGCGGCCCCTGCTGCCGGGTCTGCCGCCGGCGCCGCTGCCGAGCCGGCGCCCGTCGCCACGTCCGTGCACGCGCCTGCGCTCGCCGCGGAGGCGACCGACGACGAGGCGACGGCCGCGCCCGCCATCGCCGTTGCCGGCGCGCCTGCCGCCGGGCCCGCCGCCGCCGTGACCGCGGCGCCCGCTCCAGGAGCCTTGTTGTCGCGTGCCCGCAAGCTGCTCGCGCGCGACCCTGCCGGCGCACGCGCGCTTCTCGCCGAAGCGCTGGCCCGCCCGCTGAAGCCGCAGCTCGCCGCCGAGGCGCGCACGCTCGTGGCGGACAGCTTCCTTTTCGAGCGCCGCTGGGACGATGCACTGCGTACCTACCGAGCCGTGGCGGCCGATTTTGCCGCCACGCCCGCCGGCGACAACGCCGCGTGGTCCGCGGCGGCGCTCGATTGCGATCGGGCGGCCGGCCGGTGCGCGGGCGCGCTGCGCGCCTACCTCGACGCCTATCCCGCCGGCGCATTCGTGCGCGAAGCGAACGACCGGCTTGCCGCTGCCGGTCACGGAGGTGCTCCATGAAATCCGCCGCGCTGTGCCGGCCCGCTCGCGCCGCCGTCCTGCCCGTGCTGGCGCTCGTTCTCAGCGCCGCGTACGCGGCGCTCGCCGCCGCCGGTTGCTCGTGCAGCCGCTCCACCGAGTTGCTTCCTTGCAGCGACACCGCCGATTGCCCGCAAGGCGAGGTCTGCGGGCTCGTCTCCGGCGCCTGCGTGGCGCCGTATCCGTGCACCACCAGCTTCGGGTGCGGCGGTGGCGCGTTCTGTGATCCCGCCAGCGGCACCTGCGTGCCCAACGCCTCCGGCGGTCCTTGCACGAGCGACGCCAACTGCCTCCCCGGCGAGACCTGCGCCGACGGCGCGTGCCGCCCCGGCGCGCCCCCGCCTCTGGTCGGGCTCACCGACCTCGTCGTCGACCCGCCTGACGTCACGCTCATGGCGCTCGCCGGCGGCACGCCCGTCGTGCAGCTTTTCACCGCGACCGGCACCTTCGACGACGGCACGTCGCGCGACGTCACCAGCGAGGTGGGGTGGGCGATCGATAACGCGGCGCTGGGGGCCATCGGCCCGACCGGCGCCTTCGCCACCTCGAACGCCGCGGGCGGCGCGGCGCTCGTCGCCGCCACGAGCGGCACCATCTCCGGCACCGCTATGCTCACGGTGCTCCTGTCGGGTGAAGTCACCGACCCGCTGGCGACCGACCTGCCCGCCGACCCCGCCTCTTACTTCGACCCCGCCACGCCGCGCATGACCGGCGGCGCCGCCGCCCCCGCCATCGTCTATCCCAACGACGAGACACTCTTCCCGCAGAACATCTACCGCATCCTCTTCCAGTGGAACGAGGGCACGGGCAACGACCTCTTCCGCGTAACGTTCACCAGCCCGGTCACGGACGTGACCGTCTACACGACGTTCGACCGCTGGGAGCCTGACGAGACCATTTGGGGCTGGCTGGCCGTGTCCAACGCCGGCGGCTCCGCCGACGTCACGGTCGAGGGTGTCGACACGACCGACCCGTCCGTCGTGTGGGCGTCGGCGACCATCTCCATCGCCTTCTCCGTCTCGGCCGTTCAAGGCGCCATCTATTATTGGTCGACCGGCACGGCCGCCGTGATGAAGGGCACGCTGTCGGCTCCTGCGCCGGACCAGTTCTACGGCATCCCGCCCGACACCACGTGTGTCGCCTGCCACACCGTCGCGCGCAACGGCACGCGTGCCGCCGTCGGCTACGGCGGGCACAACCTCGAAGTCTTCGACGTGCCTTCGCGCACGGTCACCATCCCCGCCGGCACCTACGACCATTCGTGGGCGACGTTCAACCCGGACGCCTCGCTCGTGCTCGTCGCCGAGGGCGGGACGATGCGCTTGCTCGACGCCGTCACCGGCGTGCCCGTCGGCGCCGGCGACGGCGTGGTCCCGTTCCCTGTCGCCGGCCTCTACCCCACGATGCCCGACTGGGCGCCGAGCGGAGACGCCGTCGCCGTCGCCGCCAGCCCCTCCGCGGCGGATCGCCACCTGAACCGCGCGAGCGTGTACGTCATCCCCTACACCGCCGGCACGTGGGGCGCGCCCTGGCCGCTCATCGCCTCGGCGGGCACCGACGACAACAATTACTACCCGTCCTACAGCCCCGACTCGGCGTGGGTCGCCTACATCCACTCCGAGGACAACTCCGACAACCAGCCCACCAGCCGCGCCATGCTCGTGGCGGCGGCGGGCGGCACGTCCATCGACCTCGCTCGCCTGAACGACGAGGTCAACAACACCCTCGGCGTCGACCTGGGCAACACGATGCCCACTTGGGCGCCGACGACCTCGGTCGGCACGAACTGGATCGCCTTCTCTTCGATCCGCGACTACGGCAAGGTGCTGGTGGGGGCGGGCACCGACCAGCTCTGGGTGGCGGGCATCGACCTCGGGCTGGCGGCCGCCGGCGCCGACCCCAGCTACCCGGCCTTCTGGCTTCCCTTCCAAGATTACTTGGAGACGAACCACCGTGCCTACTGGGCGCACGACCCGACGAAGAAGTGTCCGGGGGGGCGCGAGTACTGCGACGGGCTCGACAACGACTGCGACGGGGTCGTCGATGAGGACTGCCTGCCTTGCAAAGGGACGGAGATCTGCGACGACGGCGAGGACAATGACTGTGACGGCGAAGTCGACGAGTTCTGCATCCCCATCCCCTGACGCGCGCGGCGGCGGTGCGCGCGCACGCGCCGTCCGCGCGGCGGTCGTGTCGGCGGCGCTCGGGCTCCTCTTGGCGCTGCCGGCGTGGACCGCCCTGGGCGCCGAGCCGGCGTCCGCGGCGGCGGCGGCGCCCGGCTGGCGCGTCCCGGCGGCGGTGGGCCTAAGCGGCGCGGCGGTCGTCTGCGCCGGCGCCGGGGTCGCGTTCGCGCTGGCGCTTGCGCACGCCCAGAACGAGTACGACCGCGCGCCCAACGAGTCGCTCGACGAGCTGCGCACGCTCGATCGCCTGGCGCACCGTGGACACGCATACGCCGCGCTCGCCGATACTTCGTTCGTCGTCGCCGGCGTGGCGGCCGCGGGCGCGGTGGCGCTGTGGGTGCTGGTCCTGCGCCACCGTTCCGCGACGAGCTTGCCGCCGCCCGTGGAGGCCGGCGCCGGCGGTCTCGTGGTGCGCTGGTGAAGCGGCGCGCGTATCCGGGCGCCGTCGCCGTCGCCGTCGCCGCCGCGTGGCTCGCGGTCGCCGGCTGCGCCTTCCGCGAAGGCAACCTCGACACCTTCCGCTGCGAGGCTGCCGGCGACGCGTGCCCCGCCGGCCGCACCTGCGTGGAGGGCCTTTGCGTCGTGGCGGGCACCGATGCCGGTCCCGCGGGGACCGACGCCCTCGCGCCGCCGGCCGACGCCGCGAACACGGACGGCGCCGCCTCGTCCGCCGACGGAGGCAGCGACGTGCCCTGCGATCCCG
>DASYRF010000130.1:0-7629 GCA_036004705.1 Myxococcota bacterium | reverse complement strand
ATCCGAAGTTCGAGCTTGCCGACGCCACGGCGATCGAGATCAAGCACGCCGAGACGACCGAGCCCGCCCCGGCGACGGCGGCGCCGGCGACGGCGGCTCCGGCCACCGCGGCCCCGGCCACAGGCAGCAGCGCGGCACCGGCGACGGCCGCCGCGGGGCCCAAGGTGCTGCCGGCGGAGGAGCTGCGCCTGGTGAAGGACGGCGACGCGTGGACGTTCGAGGAGCCCGTCGGCGCGCCGGTCGACAAGGCACAGGTGGAGCAGCTGGTGCGCACGCTGAGCACCGCCGCGGCGTTCGACTTCGCCGACGGTAAGACGTTCGACGAGGCGGGCCTGTCAGCGCCGCGCGCGCAGATCACGGTGTGGCTCGGCCCGGCGGCCGGCGGCGAGGGCGCCGACAAGCGGGTGCTGCTCGTCGGGACGCTCAACGGCGACGATTACTACGTGGGCACGCCGGCGAGCGCGCAGGTCTTCACGATGAAGAAGTACGTCGTCGAACGTCTGCTGAAGCGCGTGAAGGACTTCGAGCCGAAGGCGCCTCCACCGCTGCCGCCGGGCGTGCCGGGTGCACCTGGCTCGGGCGCGCCGGGAACGGCGATGCCGGCGCCGGGGATGAAGTCGATGGTGCCGCCGGGCATGCCGCCGACGGCCTTCAGCGCGGTGTCGCCCGGCGTGGCGGTGGGCCCGGGGATGCTTCCGCCGGCGCCGCTCACGCCCGCGCCGGCGCCGAAGCCGGCCACGCCCACGCCCGCCCCCGCCCCGAAGCCTGCAACGGCGAAGTGACCACCGCGCTGTCCCGTCCCGAAGTATGAGATCATCGCCGCGGTGAAGAAGAAATTCGCGCTGGGGCTCGTGCTCGCACTGGCGGCGCTGGCGGGCGTGGTGGTCGTGCGCGGCGCGTTGCTGGCGTCGAAGCAGCTCCCTGACTCGGCCGTACCCGCGCCGGCGCCGGCGGCCGTGGACGGCGCCGCGGCCGCTCTCCATCTCGCCGGCGCGCTCCATTTTCGGACGATCTCTTCGCAGGACCCCGCCGCGCCGGGCGCGGCGGAGGCGCGCACCGAGCTGGAGGGGTTGCACGCGTACCTGGCGGCGACGTACCCGCGCGCCCACGCGGCGCTGGCGCGTGAGGTGGTCGGCGGCGGCAGCCTGCTCTTCACCTGGAAGGGCAGCGACGCGACCCTTCCGCCGGTCCTGCTCATGGCGCACCTCGACGTCGTGCCGGTCGAGCCGGGGACGGAGGGCGCGTGGAAGCACCCGCCGTTCGCCGGCGTCATCGCCGACGGCTTCGTATGGGGACGCGGCGCGCTGGACGACAAGGGCAGCTTGGTGGCGATGCTGGAGGCCGTCGAGACGCTGCTCGCCGCCGGCTTCGCGCCGAAGCGCACCTTCTACTTCGCGTTCGGCCACGACGAGGAGGTCGGCGGCGGCGCGGGCAACGCCAAGATGGCGGCGCTCCTGGCGGAGCGCGGCGTGCATCTCGCATGGGTGCTCGACGAGGGGCTCGCCATCCTCGACGGCATCGTCGAGGGCGTGTCCAAGCCCGTTGCGCTGGTGGGCCTCGCGGAGAAGGGCTACGTCACGGTCGAGCTGACCGTGACGGGCGAGGGCGGCCATTCGTCGATGCCGCCGCGGCACACGCCGGTGGGCATTCTCGGTGCCGCGGTGGCGCGGCTCGAGGAGCACCCGCTGCCCGCCTCCATCGAGGGGCCGGCTCGGGCGATGTTCGACTGGCTCGCGCCGGAGATGTCGTTCTCGCGTCGCGTGGCGTTCGCCAACCTCTGGCTGCTCGGCCCGCTGGTCGAGCAGCTGCTCGCGGCGCGCCCGGCGACCGACGCGCTCATCCGCACCACCACCGCCCCCACGATGATCGAAGGCAGCGTGAAGGAGAACGTCTTGCCCGCGAAGGCGCGCGCGCTGGTGAACTTCCGCGTGCGTCCCGGCGACAGCGTGGCGGCCGTGCTCGATCACGTGCGCGCCTGCGTCGACGACGACCGCGTGGCGGTGAAGGCCATCTCGGAGTTCGCCAGCGAGCCCTCGCCTGTCTCTTCCGCCGACGGCGCCGGCTTCGCGCTCGTGCATCGCACGATCCGCGAGGTCTTCCCCCGAGTACTGGTAGCGCCAGGGCTGGTGACCGGCGCGACCGACTCGCGCTACTACGCGGGGCTGGCCGACGGCGTGTACCGCTTCTTCCCGCTGTGGCTCGGCCCCGACGACCGCGCGCGCTTCCACGGCACCGACGAGCGCGTCCCCGTGGACCACTACGCCGACGCGGTTCGCTTCTACGCGCAGCTGCTGCGCAACGCCAGCCTGTAGCGAGCGCACGCGCCGCGCCGGCGGGGCGACGGAGCGGGGATCAGGCGTCGCCGCAGGCCTCCCCCGCTCGGGGCGCGCGCCGCGACGACCACAGGAGCGCGAGGCCGGCGGCGAGGACGACACAGAGGCCGGCGCCGATGGCGGGAGGGACGGGGGGCTCGGCGAAGGCGGCGGCGACGTCGGCGGGCGTGGGCGTGGCGGGCGCCGACTCCGGGCCGAGCGTGGCCACCAGCACGACGAGGAGGTTGTTCATCAAGTGCGCGAGCGAGCCGCAGGCGAGGGAGCCGCTGCGCCAGACCGCGTAACCGAAGACGAGCCCCAGCACGAAGGTCGGCGCCATGCGGAAGGGCGGCTGGTGGAAAGCGGCGAAGAGGATCGCGGCGACGAGCACAGCGGCGGCGCCGGGCATGTTCCGGCGGAACGCGGAGAAGAGTGCGCCGCGAAACAGCAGCTCCTCGCACACGGCCGGCGAGACGGCGAAGACCGCTACCGTGACCCACGTCTGGGCGGGGGCGCGCACCGCCTCTTCCAGCGCCTTCAGCGCTTCGGGGTCGGGGTGGAGGAAGGGCGCCAGGAGCGCCGCGGCGAGCATCGCCGGGTACCAGGCGGTCGCGCCGACGAGGACGGTGCCAAGGACAGCGCGCGCGCTGGGCAGCCGCAGCGACAACGCGGCGAGCACGTCGACGTGCAGCACCCGCAGCGCGACCATCACGGGCAGGGGAAGGAGGACCCACTCGGTGAGCACGAAGCCGGTCGTGCCGAGCGTCTGTTGCAGGAGAGCGCCGGCGGTGAGCATGAGCACGACGACGACCAGCGCCAGGACGAACGCCTCCCCCAGCGAAAGGGCCGGGCGCGGAGGGAGCGCGCCGCCCGCTGGCGGCGCGGCGGGGGCGCTGCCTGGCCGCGGCGGCAGGCCGTCGGCGCCCGGCGCCGACCAGCTGGCGCGCAGGGGCGCAGGCGCCGCGGCGAGTGCGGCAGCGCCGGCGTCGCCGTCGTCGTCGGGCGGCGCCCCGCCGAAGAGGACCTGCTCGCGTGTGTAGGCGCGCGCGGCGAGCCACAGCGCGCCGGCCGCCCAGCCGGCGGCCGCGACCAGCGCCAGCGCCACCGGTCCCGGCGCCAGGGCGCCGAGAAAGAGCGCCTTCACCACCAGCGCCACGCCCAGAAGCGGTACGACGGCGAGGCCGTAAGTCAGCTCGAAGCCGCCGACCGCCGCGAGAAGCGCCGGCACCAGGCAGGCGAGATAGACGGGCGTCACGTACGACTGCGCCTCTTTGAGGGTGCGCGCGGGCGCCGCCACCGCCATCATGAGCGCGGCGAAGAAGAGCGCGACGAGCAATAGCGATACGCCGAGCGCCGCCGCGGCGCCCGGGGCCAGGGCGAAGGAAAGTGGAAGGTCGGGCGCCGCCGCGCGCGCCTGGGCGACCAGGACGGCTGCGGTCACCGCCATGGAGGCCACGTTGACCGCGCCGCTCGCCGCCGCGGTGGTCGCCACGGCCAGGAACTTGCCGGCCACGACCTCGGTAGGGTGCACAGGCGCCGACAGAAGCACCTCCAGCGTGCCGCGCTCCTTCTCGCCCACGGTCAGGTCGATCGCCGGATAGAAAGCGCCTACCATCATCATCATGACGAGCAACGCCGGCACGATCGAGGCCAGAAGGCTGCCGCCCACCTTCTCCGGCGGCGCGACGTTGCGCGCCTCCACGCGCAAGGGCTCGACGAGCTCGGGCGGCAAGCCGCCCGCCACCAAGCGCGCCTCCCGCACCTCGGCGTCGATCGCGTCGAGCGCCTCCTCCACGCGGGTGCGCGCGAACGACGAACGCTCCAGCGCAGCGTCGTAGCGCAGCTCCAGCGCCGCGCTGCCGTAGGCGGCGAGCGCCGCCGCGGCGCCGGGCGCCGCCCAAAGCTCCACGTCCACGTCGCCGCGCGCCAGCGTTCCGTCCAGCAGGACCAGCCCCGCCGCTGCGGCCAGCCGGTCGTGCAGCTCCGGCAGCGGCTCGCCGGCCAACGCTACGCGCGTGGGGAGGCGCTCGTACTCCGCGCGGCGGCTGGCGGCGAGCCCGAGGCTGCCTAGCGCCAGCAGCGGGTAGAGAAGCGGCGGCAGCAGCAGCACCGCCACCAGCGTACGGCGATCGCGCAGCGTCTCGCGCAGCTCCTTGCGGTAGATCGTGGCCACGGTGCGCGCGTTCATTCGCCGCCGCCCTGCTGAAAGAACACTTCGGCGAGCGTGGCCACGCCCGCGCGCGCCCGCAGCTCTGCGGCGGTCCCAGCGCCGCGCACGCGCCCGCCGAAGAGCAACACCATCCGGTCGCAGAGCAGCTCCGCTTCCGTCAGGTCGTGCGTGCTCCAGACGATGGCGGCGCCCTCCGCGCGCGCCCGCCGTGCCATGTCGTGAACCACGCGCGCGGCGAAGAGATCGAGCCCCGCGGTCGGCTCGTCGAAGAGCAGCACGCGGGGACGGTGCAGGATGGCGCGCGCGATGGACACGCGCTGCCGCTGGCCCGTGGAGAGGCGGTCGCAGCGCTGGTCGAGAAGCGCCGCGAAGCTCAGCTCGCCGGCCAGCGCCTCGATGCGCGCCGCCCGCACCGGCGCATCCAGCGCACACAGCGCCGCGAAGAAGTCCAGGCACTCACGCACCGTGAGGCGGCCATAGAGCCCCGTCGTGGCGCTGAGGAAGCCGATCGAGCGCTTGCAGGCGACGGGGTCGTCGCGCGTGCTCTTCCCCTCTACCAGCGTCTCGCCCGCGGTGGGCGTCAGGAGCGCCCCCATGAGCCGCAGCGCCGTGGTCTTGCCGGCGCCGTTCGGGCCCAACAGGCCCACGATCTCGCCGGGCACCACCGCCAAGTCGAAGTCGGCGAGCGCGTGTATCATCGTCGCGCGCGCGGCGCCGCCGCGCCGTTCACTCGCGCCGTAGCGCTTGCTCAACCCCCGCGCTTCGAGCAACGCCGGTTCTGCCATCGCCGGCTTTGGCTTCAGAACGACGATCGGCGGTCCGCCGGCGCGGGCCCTGCCCCGGATCCCGGCTCGGCGCCGCCGCCGGGCGAGGCTCCGCCGCGCACGCCGCGCAGCGCGCGCTCCAACCGCGCCGCTTCGCCCACCGCTTCCTCGACCCGCCACTCCAGCGCCTGCACCTCCGCCGCCAGCTCGGCGATCCGGCGATCGCGCTCGCGCAGCGCCACATCGCGGTCGGTCTGCCGCCGCGGCGCCGAGCGCTCTTCCCCCAGCGCCGCGCGCAAGCCGTCGTTGTCGCGCGTGAGCGCCACGACGCGCTCCTCGAGCTCGCGCGTGCGCTTCTCCCCCGCCGCCGCCACGGCCTGCGCTTGCGCGGCCGCCGCCTGCGCCCGCTCGGTGTTGCCGGTGGCGAACTTCGCATCCAGCGCCTTGGCCTCCAGGTCGCGCCCCTTCTGCGTGAGGCGCACGACCTTCTGCAGCAGCTCGCCGATACGGTCATCGCGCTCCTGCATCGCTTTGCGGTGCTCGGCCTCCAACCCCAGCTTCTCCAGCCGCACCGCCGACAGCGTCTCGCGGGCCTTGAGCGCCTCGGCGGCCACCGCGCGGGCCCGCGCCTCGGCATCGCCCGCGCGCACGCGCTCGCGCCCCGCCTCGCGCGCCGCCTGGCGCGCCCGCGTACGCGCCGTCATTGCGTCGTTCACCAGCTGCGCATAGGCGCGGCGCAGCACCTTTTCGCGTGTGCGCAGCCGCCGCACTTCGTCCGGGGAGCGCGCCGCCGCCAGCGCACGCCAGAGCTCCGGCGAAAGCGTGGCCAGCGCCGGCGGCGGGGCAAGCGCCTGGTCGGCCGCGCCCGCGGCTTCGTCGTCTTCGACGATGGCGTCGTACCCGGCCGACTCGCTCCACGCCCGCAACGGCACCGCTGCGGGCGCCGCCCCGGGTGCCGCCCGCGCCGCGCCGGCCGCCGGCCTCGGCGCGCCCTCCAGACGCGCCTCCACGGCGCGCAGCAGGTCGAAGTACGGCAACTGCACCAGGGCGTAGTCCAGCGCCGGCGCCGGCCGCCGCCCGCAGAGCGCCAGGAACGTCGTGGCGTCCTCGCTCTCCTCCATCAGCGAGTCGTCCATCGACATGGCCAGCTCGTCGGGGTTCTCGGGCGCAAACTCCACCAAGCTGCACCCGACGAACGGGCTCTGCCCGATCATCTTCACGTGCGGGAACGCCGCCGTGAGCGCTTCGTACAGGCCCCAGTACCCCGGCTCGCCGGCGCCCGGCTCCCGTCCCGCCAGTACGTCGGCGACGGCGCGGCGCTCCGGGTTGGAGCTCGCCACATACAAGAAGCCGTCGGCGCGCAGCACGCGGCGGATCTCCGCCAGCGCCGCCTCGACCGCTGCCGGCGCGTCCGGCCCCGACGCCCCGCGCCCGAGCGCTTTGAGGCCCCGCGGCACGACCACCAGATCGAAGCTGCCGTCGTCCAGCTCCAGCCGATCGAATCGCCCCGCGCGGAACTCCAGATTGGGGCGCGCGTGCGCGCCGGTCGCCTCGGCGACCACGTCGGGGTCTGGGTCCAGGCCCACCACGGCGCGCGCATCGAGGTCGTGCGCGAACCCGCACCCCGCGCCGTCGCCGAAGTCCAGCTCCAGCACGCGCCGCCTCCGGATCAGCTCCTCGACGTACAGGTAGCGGGGCAACCGCTCGAACAGGCGCGAGGCCGAATCGAAGATCTCGCTCATGGGAGTGGAGCCGCGGCAGAACGCGGCCCCGGCCGGGCCGACCTTAGCAACGGGGCCCCGGTGCTGTAAAGCCGCGCCCGCGCCGTTTTTGCCCGGGTTTCCACCATCTGATACGCTCGTCGCGCTCGGATGCCGGACGACATCATCACGATCGACGAGGAGGGGCGGCTCATCGCGTCGGGGCGCGTGCGCGAGCGGCTCCGCCAGCGGCGCGGGCCGTGGCGGGTCGTGCCTTCGGTCGACAACCTCATCGTCCTGCAGCGGCTCGACGGGGCGACCGCACAGCCCGCGGGGCCCACGAACCGGGCGATGCTTTGCGGCGACGTGACCGGCCACGCGCCGCTCATCGACGTCATCAACTTCATTGCCTCCTCGCGCTGGACGGGCGTGCTCTCCATCGTGACAGGTGAGGTCGCGCAGTCCATCTACTTCAAGCGCGGCGACGTGAAGGCCGCGTCGTCCAACCGCCGCCAGGACCGACTCGGCGACATCATCTACCGCTTCGGCGGCGCCACCAAGGAGCAGCTCGACGAAGCGCTGCGCGAGTCCGGCGTGCGGATCTCGCTCGCGGCGCGGCAGGACCGCGTGATGGCCGGGTACATCATGGCGCGCGCCGATCTCGGCGACTTCGGCCGGACCGA
>DASYRF010000129.1:0-20571 GCA_036004705.1 Myxococcota bacterium | reverse complement strand
GCCCGCCGGCCCGTGCGTCGTGGGCGAGGACCTGCTGGCGGCCAGCGGCCATCCGCATCGCGTGATGGACATCGGCGACTTCTTCATGGCGCGTTTCCACGTCACATGCGCCGAGTATCTGGACTTCATCAATGCGCTGGCGGCGCGCGACGCGGCGGAGGCGGCGCGGCGCACCCCGCGCGTGAGCGCCACCGAGGGCCACTACTGGCGCGCCGGCCCCGACGGCCGCTTCGCGCTGCCCGGCGTCGACCCCGAAGGCGATCGCTGGGAGCCGGACTGGCCGGTGATGGGAATCAGCTTCGACGACGCGCAGGCGTATTGCGCGTGGCGCGGCGCGCGCGACGGCCGGCGCTACCGCCTGCCGACCATCTACGAATACGAGAAAGCGGCGCGCGGGACGGACGGGCGGCGCTATCCGTGGGGAGACCATTTCGACCCCACGTTCTGCAAGATGAAGGACTCGCGCGCCGGCGGCATGAAGCCCGAGGCCGTGGGCGCGTACCCCACCGACGAGTCCCCCTACGGCGTGCGCGACCTGGCCGGCGGCGCACGCAGTTGGTGCGACACGCCGCGCCCCGACGCGCCGCACATGCGCGCGGTGAAGGGCGGCGCCTGGCCCAGCAACGAGGTGCCCTGCCGGTCCGCCTACTACGACTTCACCCCCGCCGACGACGTCCGCACGAACTTCGGCTTCCGCTTGTGCCACGACCCCTGACCAGGTCCCGGTGGAGGCGGACGCGGCGGCTTGGCCGCCCCGCCGACGGGCTGGACGGAGGCGGACGCGGCGGCTTGGCCGCCCCGCCGACGGGGTCCGGGGGCATCGGAGCACGGCGTACTCGCCGCGCGCACGGGCCCCCGGGCTGGACGAAGGCGGACGCGGCGGCTTGGCCGCCCCGCCGACGGGCTTGTTACCGCCTCTTCGCCTTCTTCTTCGGCGTCTTCTTGGCGCTCTTCGTCGCGGCTTTCTTCGCGGCGCGGGCGGGTCTCGCCGCCGTGCCCGCGCTCATCGGCTTCGGACGTGCGTGCCGCGGCTGATAGACGCCCAGCTTTCCCCCGCCCGGCAGGGTGACTTCGGTCAGCAGGCCCCAGCCCTGGTTCTGCACCGGGCTGCAGGCGCGGCCGTGCTTCGTCATCTCGGCGACGAACGCGTCGACGTCGTCGCACATGAAATAGAATTCGTGCACGTCGTTCTTGTCGGACGGATGCACGGCTATCTCCGACGGCGGCAATCCGAAGATCAGCCAGCCGTCGCCGACGTCGACGCTCGTCAGCTTGATCACGTCGCGCAGGAAGGCGCGGTCGGCCTCGGGGCTCGTGCTGTAGATGATGGAATGCGCGCCGATGAGCATGACGATCCTCCCTGGGTTCCTCGCACGTCGCTCCGCACGAAGGGGCGCGATGGTCGCAAGCCGTCCGCTCGCAAGTCAAGCGACCCCGGCGAGCGCGGTCAGTCTTCTTCGGGACGCGCCTTGGCGCGCGCGCGGATGAGCTCGACGGTCTCGGCGTTGGCGAGAGTAGTGACGTCGCCGAGCCGGCGCTCCTCGCTGATGTCGCGCAGCAGGCGCCGCATGATCTTGCCGGAGCGGGTCTTGGGGAGGTCGTCGGTGAAGACGATCGAGGCCGGACGGGCGATGACGCCGATCTTCGCGGCGACGTGGGCGCGCAGCGCGGCGATCAGCGCGCCGTCGCCGCTGACGCCGGACTTCACCGTGACGAAGGCGGCGATGGCCTGGCCGGTGATGGGGTCGGCGCGGCCGACCACGGCGGCCTCGGCGACGGCGGGGTGGTCGACGAGGGCGGACTCGACCTCGGTCGTGGAAATGTTGTGGCCGGAGACGAGCATCACGTCGTCCACGCGGCCGAGCAGCCAGTAGTCGCCGTCGGCGTCCCGCTTGCAACCGTCGCCGGCGAAGTACACGCCGGGGAAACGCGACCAGTACACCTGCCTGAATCGTTCGGGGTCGCCGAAGATTCCGCGCAGCATCGACGGCCAGGGACGCCGCAAGACGAGGTATCCGCCACCGCCGAGCGGCACCGAGCGGCCGGCGTCGTCCACCACGTCCGCGACGATGCCAGGGAACGGGCGCGTGGCCGACCCGGGCTTCGTCACCGTCACGCCGGGCAGGGGCGTGATGAGGATGGCGCCGGTCTCCGTCTGCCACCACGTGTCCACGATGGGACATTGCCCGCGCCCGATGTTGTCGCGGTACCACATCCACGCTTCGGGGTTGATGGGCTCGCCCACCGTGCCGAGCAGACGCAGCGACGACAGGTCGTGGCGGCGCGGATAGTCGGCGCCCCATTTCATGAACGTACGGATTGCCGTAGGGGCGGTGTACAGAATGCTCACGCCGTGGCGCGCCACGATGGACCACCAGCGGTCCTTGTCGGGAAAGTCGGGCGAGCCTTCGTAAATGACGCTCGTGGCGCCGTTGGCCAACGGGCCGTACACGATGTAGCTGTGGCCGGTCACCCAGCCGCAGTCCGCCGTGCACCAGTACACGTCCTCCGCCGCGCGCAGGTCGAACACGTACCGGTGCGAGGCGGCGACTTGCGTGAGGTAGCCGCCGGTCGTGTGGGCGATGCCCTTCGGCTTGCCGGTGCTGCCGGACGTGTACAGCACGAAGAGCAGGTCCTCCGCGTCCATGGGCTCGGGCGGGCAGGCGGGCGCGGCGGCGGCGCACAGGTCCGCCCACCAGTGATCGCGGCCGTCCTGCCAGGTGACCTCGTTGCCGGTGCGGCGCAGCACCACCACGTGGCGCACCGTGGGCGTGTGTGCCACGGCTTGGTCTACCTGCGCTTTCAGCGGGACGACCTTGCCGCGCCGCCAGGCGCCGTCGGCGGTGATGACCGCCACCGAGCGCGCGTCGTTGATGCGCTCGACGAGCGCGTCGGCCGAGAAGCCGCCGAAGACGACGGAGTGCGCGGCGCCGATGCGCGCGCACGCGAGCATCGCCACGGGCAGCTCGGGCGTCATCCCCATGTAGATGGCGACGGTGTCGCCCTTCCGCACGCCGAGCGTGCGCAGCGCGTTGGCCAGCCGGCACACCTCGGCGTGCAGGTCGCGGTACGTCAGCGTGCGCCGGTCGCCGGGCTCGCCCTCCCAGTGGTAGGCGGCGCGCTCGGGGTGTGCGGCGACGTGGCGGTCCAGGCAGCTCGTCGTCACGTTCAGCTTGCCCCCCACGAACCATTTGAAGAACGGCGCCTCGCGCTCGTCGAGCACCTGCTGCCACGGCTCCATCCAGTCGAGCCGCTCGGCCTCACGTGCCCAGAACGACAGCGGGTCGCGCTCGGCGTCGACGTACAGCTCGGGCCGTGCGACGGCGCGCGCGGCCACGTCGGGCGGCGGCGGAAAGCGGCGCTCCTCCACGAGCAGGTTGTGGATGGTGGGGGGTTGCGTCACGGCGGCCTCCTTTCCGGCGCGCAAGCTACGCCCGCCTCGCCGCCTTGTCGAGGGCGGCGCGCCCGCCGGGCTGCTCTACGGCGGGCTCCACGGGCGGCCGCCGTTCAACGCGCCGGACCTGAAAATCACCAAACAACGGACGTTCGACACCTGGAGGCTGTCGTTGTACCTAGAGGTGCTCAACGTCTATGACGGCAAGAGCCCGGAAGATGTGACACTCGGCGGACTACCGCGAGCGCGCCTACGCGCGCGGGCTGCCGCCGTTTCCGCTGTTGGGGCAGCGCGGCGATTTCTGAAGGAGCGAACATGAGCGGCGAGGGCGGCTACCGGGACCAGCTGGACGCGGCGCTGGCGCGCGTCGCGGTGCTGGAGCGCGCGCTGGAGGACGCGCGAGCGCGCATCGCGGAGCTGGAGAGCGGCGGCGGCGGCGGCGACGCGGCGACGGAGGCGGCCTTGGGCGCGGCGGTCGCGGCGCCGGTGGTGGCCGCGCCGCGCGACGCCGCTCCTGCGAAGCTCCCCACGCCCGATGCGCTGTGGGCGGCGCTGTCGGACGCGGTCGTCGATCGCGACGGGAACCTCTATTGCTGCGGCGCGGAAGCGCCGGACGGTGGTGGCGGCGGCAGCGGCCGCGGCGGCGCGCGCGCGTTGGGCGGCAGCGAGGGCGGCGGGGACGGCGCCGCGGAGCGGGCCGCGGTCGAGCGGGCCGCGGTGTGGGCGCTCGGGCCCGACCTCAGCCGGCGCTGGGTGTCGCGGGCGCTGCCGGCGCACCCGGCCCGCGCGCGGCTGGCGCTCGCCGGCAACGATCAGCTGTTGCTGTGGGAGCCCGGCAAGCACCGGCTGCAGCGGCTGACCGCGTACAGCGGCCGGCTCTACGAGCCCATGGGCGGCGCGGAGCCGCCGGGCGCGGAGGTTCACCACCTCGATCTTGCCGACGCGGCGTCGCTGACGGCCGACGTGGACGGAACCCTCCTCGCGGTCATTCACTGGCGCCTCCTGCGCTTCGACGGCCGCGACGGCGCGGGGCTGCCGATCTGGGCGCCGCGCCGCGGCCTCGCCGGCAAGGTGGCGCCCGAGCCCATGCGCCCGCTGTACCGGGGCGAGGCGCGTCAGCCGGTGCTCCCGGACAAGGGCGACGCGTCGTTCGCGGAGGATCGTCCGATTGCCTGCCCCAGCGCGAACGGCGTGCTGCACGTCGGCTGGGACGAGCACGTCTACCTGGTGGCGCGCCATCTCGACAGCCCTCACCCGTGGCTGGGGCGCTACGACCGCGACGGTGGCAAGCAATACCTCGTCCGGCTGCCGTTCGCGCGGGTCGGAGGCCGTGCGGTGGCGGACGCGCGCGGCTACGCCTACGTGGTCGGCGACGACGGCCAGCGGCTCGCCTGCGTGCGCGTGGCGCCCGACGGCAAGGCCGTGGAGCCGTGGCCGCCCGACGGCGGCGCCGCCGACGGGCTGGGGAAGCAGCCGTGCGCGGCCGTGCTTCCCGACGGCGCGCTGTGGCTGGTGGGCGACGCCGGCGCCGCGCGGCGTTTCCGCCCCGACGGTCGCCTGTCAGCATCGAGCGAGTCGAGGCACGCAGGAGGCGTCGCCTCGACTTAGGGATCAAGCTCGCGTCTTATTCGTCGAGGCACGCAGGAGGCGTCGCCTCGACTTAGGGATCAAGCTCGCGTCCTATTCGTCGAGGCACGCCGGAGGCGTCGGCGCGGGATAGCAACGCCGGCGCGGTCTACGGGGCGAGGGCGGCTTCGGCGGCGGCGAGCAGCGCGGGTGGGTAGTAGGCGAACGGCGCGCCGCCGACCACCCAGCTCGACGGGTCGGCAGGATCGAGGCCGTTGGCGGGGGCGACGCGGTCGAGCTCGGCCTGCGCCGCGCCGAGATCGCCCAGCCGCAGCGAAGCGAGGAGCGCGACCGCGTCGAGGGCCCGGGCGTCGAGCGCGTCGTGGAACGACGCGTAGGCGGGCTCGAGGGCGCGGGCCACGCGGGCGTCGTCGCGTGCGCCGCGGGCGTCCCCGGCGGCGAGGCGCGCGCCCGCGCGGCCGGCGAGCGGGTCGGCGCCGTCGGCGGCGCGCGCGACGGCGCCGCCGAGCGCCGCCACCGCGTCGTCGAGCGCGCCGAGGCGCAGGTGGCACCAGCCTTCGCCGTTCAAGGCGCGGCCCACCAGCATCGGGTCGCCGTCGGCGGTGCGCTCCGCGGCGACGAAGAGGGCGAGCGCCTCGTCGAAGCGTCCCGCGGCGTAGCGCGTCCAGCCGTCGGCCAGGAGGTCAGCGGGGTCGCGGGTGTCGAACGGCACGAAGAAACATCCGGCGCCGGCGAGCCCGAGCCCGAGCCCGAGGACGAGCACGACGGTGAGCGCGAGCGCGAGGGCGGTCGCCCTCCCGCGGCCGCGGACGCGCCGCCCGCTCATGGGACCTGCACCAGCGCGCCGCCGGCGTTGCCGGCCAGGTCCGCGCCCGAGACCATCACGTCGCGCGGCGCGCGGAAGAACGCCGTCATGCCGTAGCCCGGGAGGGCGTCCGACGGAAGGGACGGGCCCGCGCCGTCGGAGAAGACCAACGTAGACAGTGTCTCCGAGGCCGCTGCCGTCACCGCCGCGTACTCGGGCGCGACGGGGTCGCGGAACGTCGCCGTGACGAACGCCGGGACGCCTCCGTCGTCCGCCGCGGCGAGCGCCCCGCGGATACGAAGCTTTCCCGAGCCCCACGTCGGGCTCGGCACGCTCGAGCCCACGAACGAATCCCGCAGCGCGCCGTCGCGCAGTGCGTCCTCCACGCCGGCGGTGTCGAGGGCCGGGAACGCCGAAAGCAGGATCGCTGCCGCCCCCGCTACGTGGGGCGAGGCCGCGCTGGTCCCGCCGAACCAGCTCGTCGCGGCGTGCGGGATGAGCCCCAGGAACGGGTTGTTCCCCCAGGCTGTCGCGGAGTCGACGTCGTAGTGGCCGGGCGCCGCCAGGTCGAGCAGGTCGCGCCCGTCGATCGACGGCCCGCGCCCGCTGAAGAAGCTGATGTCGCCGATGACGTCGCCGAACGCCAGCACGTTGCGCAGCACGTAGGAGCCGACGCCGAGCCCCTCCGCGGTCGAAGGGAAGTCGGCGGTGCCGGCGTCGTCCAGGCCCTCCGTCCAGTTCACGCCGCCGCTCCAGGAGGAGACGTCGTCCAGCTCATAGGCAGAAAGCTCCAGGGCCGCGCCGTCCGACGTGATCTGCAGCGTCCAGTCCCCGGGCGTGACGCTTCCGTCAGCGAGCACGACGTCGAAGCGCGCCGTCCCGATCAGGGAGACGTCCCATTGGTAGGCCACCAGGAGGCTTCCCTGCGTGACCGTTCCGGGGCCCGAGCCGTCGCCGAGCGGGATGGCGCTGGTGCCCGGACGCAGCAGCGTGAAGCTGGGGCGCGCCGCCGGGTCGCGCCACAGGACGTTGAAGCCGACGTAGGAGGGCGGCGGACCGTCGGGCACGGCGAAGGGCGCGTTCACCGCGCCGCCCGCGGACAGCGTGAAGCGCGCGTGCTTGCCGCCGCCGCCGAGGTTGCCGGCCGGCTCCACGTGCACCACGCCGCGCCCCATCGATTCGGCGATGAGGGTGTCGTTGGCGCCGCTCCCGTCGAGGAAGTCGTAGAGCCACCAGCCGTACTCGTGCAGGATGACGCGCGCGCCCAGCATCTCGGCCGCCGGGATCGCGAACGACAGGTCGACCGTCTCGAACGTGCCGCCGGTCGCCGCCACGTAGAGCAGCGTGCTCGAGACGTGCACGAGGTCGGCGTCGGGCGCGATGCCCGTGAGGTGCGCGCGCCCCGGCCAGCCGCCCGCCAGGATGCCGGCGACGCCCGTGCCGTGGTAGCCGTTCGTGCTGAACGGGTTGACGAAGGACGTCAGGTCGGCGCCGCGGCGGTAGACGTTGCCGGAGGCGTCGACGGCGGCCGACAGCTTCGAGGTGCCGAGCCGCAGCAGCGCCTCGTCGGTCGAGAGGAAACGGTCCCCGTTCACGTCGTCGCCCACGAAGATCGGCTCGCCGTGGCCGGGCGTGTCCTCGCCGTAGAACGCGCCGAAGCCGCGCGTGCCGTCGCCGTCTTCGTCGAGGTACAGGTAGTCCGTGTCCGGCTGGTACCCGCCGAGCAGCGGCGCCAGGCCGAAGAGGTCGTAATGCGGCGGCTCGTACAGCGACAGCGTCTCGTCCGGGTCGGCGACCAGGTCGCCGTCCAGGTCGACCGCGTCGACGCCCGGCGTGACGACGCCGTTGCCGTCGGCGTCGATCCAGTCGAAGCGTCCCGCGTCGGCGCGGTGCAGCAGCGGGTGAAACAGGTCGATGCCGTCGTCGATGTCGGCGATCGTCACGCCCGCGCCCGTGAGCGGAGCCCCCGCCGGCGTCGACAGCCCCCACGCGTCGGTCGCCTGCACCTCGCCCGCCGACTGCCACAACGGGACGGCCGCGAGGCGTCGCGCCGCCTCGACCCGCAGCACCCCCGGCTCCGCCGCCAAGTCGTCCAGCCGCGCCCACGCAATCGCGCCGCCGGCGACCGTCCCCCGCGCCAGCACCGCCCCCTCGATCCGATGCCACCGCACGCCCGTCCGCGCCTCCAGGCCCGCGAGCGCCGCCCCGTCCGGCGCCGCCGCGAACCGGACCAGCACGCCCACGTCGTCCCCGCCCGCCTCCAAATCGAACGGCGCCGCCGGAATCCAGCGCCCGCCCGACACGTGCGCCTCGTGCAGCAAGCGCCCCAGGCGCAGCTCGCCGCCCAGCACCGGCACCCCCGCCGTCCCCGCGCCCCCGCCCGCCACCGTCGTCCCCGTCCCCGCGCACGCCGTCGTCGCCACGGTCGTCGTCGTCGTCGTCGCCGTCGTCGCCGCGGTCGTCCCCAGCGGCGGCGGCGCGGCCGCCACTCCCAGGACGGCCAGCGTCGCGACCCGGACCGCAGCGGAGCGCATCAGGCGTTCTCCCGTGGCGCGGAAAGAGTTGTCAGCCTAGCGCGTCCCCGCCGCCGCCGACAGGGCCGCGCAGGCCTCCGTTGCGCCTGCCGGCCCCCGTTTGCAGCGTCCGCGCCCGGAGCGGTACCGGGCGGCGGGCGGCGGGCGGCGTGTGGCATGCTGGAACAATGGCGGAACAGCGAAGCCCAGCAACCGCGCGGGTGCTGGTGGTCGACGACCAGAAGAACGTGCTCGTGACGATGAAGAGGGCGCTGGAGCTGGAGGGATATCGGGTCGAGGGGGCGCGGGGCGTGGGGGAGGCGCTGGCGCGGCTCCGGGAAGGCGGGATCGACGTCGCGGTCGTGGACGTGCGGCTGGGGGACGGGTCGGGGATGGACTTGCTGGCGCACGTGCAACAGGAGGGGATCGACGCGCGGGTCATCGTCATGAGCGGACATGACGCGGTGGAGACGGCGGTGGAGGCGACGCGGCGCGGGGCGGACGACTTCCTCGACAAGCCGGTGGGCACGGAGCGGCTCTTGGTGTCGATGCGCAACGTGCTGCGCATCAAGGGGCTGGAGGAGCAGGCGCGCGCCTGGACGGGCGAGGGGGGCGGGCGGCGGCTGGTGGGCGGCTCGGCGGCGATGGCGGGATTGCGGGCGTGCGTGGCGAAGGCGGCGCCGACGGGCGTGTCGGTGCTGGTGACGGGGGAGCGGGGCTCGGGGAAGGAGCTGGTGGCGCGGGCGCTGCACGACGGATCCCCGCGGGCGAAGAAGCCGTACGTGAAGCTGAATTGCGCGGCGGTGCCGGACGACCTGGTGGAGAGCGAGCTGTTCGGGCACGAGCGGGGCGCGTTCACGGGGGCGGTGGCGGCGCGGCGCGGGAAGTTCGAGGCGGCGGACGGGGGGACGCTCTTCCTGGACGAGGTGGGGGACATGGACGCGCGCATGCAGGCGAAGCTGCTGCGGGCGCTGCAGGAGCACGAGATCGAGCCGGTGGGCGGGGCGGGAACGCGGCGCGTGGACGGGCGCGTGATTGCGGCGACGAACCGCGACCTGCCGGCGATGGTGGAGCGCGAGGAGTTCCGCGCCGACCTGTACGACCGTCTGGCGGTGTTCCTGATCGAGACGCCGCCGCTGCGGGCGCGGCGCGAGGACGTGGCGGCGCTGGTGCACTGCGCGGTGGAGCGCGCGGTGGCGGAGGACGGACTGCGGCGGCGGGGGTTCACGGACGAGGCGCTGGAGGCGCTGGCGGCGCACGACTGGCCGGGGAACGTGCGCGAGCTCTTCAACGCGGTGGCGCGGCTGCTCATCCTGGGCGAGGGCGACGCGGTGGGCGCCGAGGACGTCGCGCTGGTGCTGGCGGGGCCGCGCGCGCGCCGGGCGGCGGGCGCGGCCTACGTTCCGGGACGGACGCACCAGAGCTTGATGGACGAGTTCGAGCGCGCGCTCCTGACGCAGGCGATGGCGGCGCACGGCGGCTCGATGGAACAGACGGCGCGCGCGCTGGGCCTGTCGCGCACGACGGCGTTCCGCCGGGCGGACGAGCTGGGCGTCACGCGGCGCAAGGGCGCGGGCGCCGGCGGGAATAACGCCGGCGGTGAGGCGCGGCCGCGGGGCGACCACGGCGAGGCGGGCGACGGCGGTGGCTCCGAGGACGCGTGACGCGGCTGCGCGGGTCCGCGCGGCGGCCACGGCGGCGCGGGCGGCGGGCGGCGGCGAGGGGTTCCGAGGGCGTCTGACGCGCGCCCGAAGCGGAGTCGCGCAGGGAAAGGACGGCGCCCTGAAGAGCGCGGGCGCCGCCGGTTCCTGCTCGGCGTCGCGTGTTATGCTTTCCGTATGGAGGACATCGTCTTCGAGTCGGTGCGGACGGTGACTCAGGAAGAATTCGCCCGCTTGGTCGAAGAGCGCGCGCGGACCGGTGACCTGCACGAGTACGAGCTCCTGAACGGGAGGATCGTGATGACGCCTCCGGCCGGCTTCCCCCACGGCGCGCTCGAGGTCGCGGTTTGCGCCGTCCTGCTGCGGTTCGTCCAGGAGCGGGGGCTCGGGCTCGTATTCGGGCCGAGTCAGGGCTTCACGCTTCCGTCGGGCGACACCCTGAGCCCGGACGCCGCGTTCGTCTCCAACGAGCGCTGGCGCGCCGGGCCGGCGCCCGCGGACGGCGAGTTCATCCGCATCGTGCCCGACCTCGTCGTGGAGATCCTGTCGCCCTCGACCGCCTCGCGCGACCGTGGCGAGAAGCGCGGCATCTACGAGCGCAACGGCGTGCGCGAATACTGGCTCGTCGATGCGCGTGCCCGCACGGTGACCAGGTTCGTGCTCCGCGCGAATGCCTACGACGCCGGTCGCACGTTCGACGACGGCGCGAGCGTCGAATCGGAGATCCTCGCCGGCCTGTCCGTGCCCGTCTCGTCGCTCTGGCTGACTGCTCCGGCCCGGACCTAAGCCCTCACCGCGCGCACGGGGTCCGGGGGCGGAGGCGGAAGAGGCGGCTCCGCCGCCCCGCCGACGGGGTCCGGGGGCATCGGAGCACGGCGTACTCGCCGCGCGCACGGGCCCCCGGGCAACAAAAGGAAGCCCCCGCGCGCCGGCGCGCGTGGGGGCTGAGAGGCGGGAGGGTGAGGGCGTCAGCCCTGCGAGGGGGGAAGCGCGGGCGGGGGGCCGGCCGGGGGGTCGGTGCCCGGCGCGGCGTCCGCGGCGGGCGGCGAGGCGAACAGCGCCTCGTAGCGCGCGCGGCGGAGCGCGTCGTCGCGGTACACGAGCAGCCCTGCGGTGCCGATCTCGTCGACCATCGACTCGATCCGCAGATGCAGCGCGCGACGCTCGACCGTGCCGCTGGCGCGACCGGTGCGCTTGGACTCCTGCTCCGAGCGCGTGTCGCGCAGCGCCGCGACGAGCTCCGCGGCGAGCGCCACGTCCGCCGGCAGGACGCCGATGGATTCGAGGCCGTCCTGCGCCGCGCCGCCGAGCTCGACGATCTTGTCGAGCACCTGCGCCACGCCGTCGTAGTCCAGCGCGTGCAGGTTGTCTCCGACGCCGAGCTTCGTGTGGAGCGTCTCGTCCTTCGGAGCCCGCCGGAGCGCCGAGTGACGGACGTCGCGCACGAGGCCGTGGCCCCGTTCGGCGACCTGCTGCTTGCTGCGCGTGGCGGCCTTCTGGTCCACCAGGTCGTCGCGCGCCTCCACGGGAACCTCCGCAAACAGATCGAGGTCACCGCGGAGCTCGGGGAGCGTGCGGGTGAGCCGCTCCAGGATCGCGCTCGCGTCTTCCTGTGCGAGCGCATGGGCATTCTGACCACGAAGAAGCGCTTCACCCTGGCTCCAGCGTGGCTGGTCCTTCTTGACCAACATCGTCGTTCTCCTTCCGGGCCTTCGCCCGGATCCTGATGCCCGCCGCTCTGCTGCCGCCGGCGAAATTGCCGGCGGGACCTCACGTCGCGCATCGGAGAGGGGATAGTGCAGGACGTGTGCCAAGGCCGGGCACGACGAAAACCGGAGCCGTTTCGCGGCCGGTGTGCGCGGCGCCGGGAGGCGGATCCCGTTTTTGGGATTCGGGGTCCCGGAAGTGGGATCGCCGCCGCCGGAACGGAGCGCCGGCCCATCCCCGAGTGCCCCTGGGCGGTCCGAAGGAGCGCCGGGCTCATCCCCGAAGGGCTCTGGCGCGTCGCGGTGGGCCACTGGGCCATCCCGCCGAGCCGCTGGCCCATCCCCGAAGGTGTGCGCGACGTCCCCGAGAGCGCCAGACTCTCCGAAGGGGTCGACCGGCAATCCGAACGGCACGCCGGGCCATCCGAACGCGTCGCTGGGCCATCCCGGCGTGCCGACCGACGCTCGCGCGACGCCGCAGGCCGCTCCCCAAGCGCCGACCGCGCGATCCCCGAACGTCGCCGCGCGGTCCGAAGCCGACGCTGGCTGGGCTCCGGCTCCGGCTCCGGCTCCGGTTCCGGCTCCGGCTCCGGGTCAGCTCGACGCGGACGAATAGTGCCGCAGCGCGAACGTCCAGACGGCGCGGGCGACCAGCGCGAACGCCGCGGCGAGCCCGAGCGCGCCGAGCGCGGCGGCCGGCGAGATCAGGCCGCGCAGCGCCAGCGCCGGCCACGTCGTCATGAGGCCGACGGGCAGGATGAACGTGAGCACGAAGCGCACGGCGCCCTGGAAGAAGCCCACCGGCCAGCGCCCGGCGTCGAGCACGCTGCCCAGCAGATAGGAGAGGTTGTCGACGCGCACGAACCAGAACGACGTGCTCACGACCAGCGTCCACAAGCTGTGCAGGATGGCGGCGCCGGCGAGAAGCAGCAGGACGGCGAGGAGGACCTGCGCGGGGCCCGGCGGATGCGCCAGGCGTGCGGACGCGACCACGAGCAGACCCACCCCGGCCAGCATGTGCGGGATCTTCGTGGGCGCGGTGCGCTGGACGCTCACGAGGATCTGCGCGTCGATGGGCTTGAGGAGCACGAAGTCGAGCGTGCCTTGGCGCACGTGCTCCACGACGGCGCGGAGGTTGGGGTCGATGAACGCTTCCAGGATGCCCTGGAGCGTGATGAAGCAGCCGACCACCAGCAGCGCTTCGTCGTACGTCCAGCCGTCGATGCCGCTCGCCGTGTAGCGGAACACCACGAAGAGCGGGACCACCATCCAGAAGATCCAGAGCAGCGCCATGGCCGCTTCGCCGACGAAGCTCGCGCGGTACTGCAGGGCGATCATGACGGCGACGCGCGTGCCGGCGCCCAGCGCCCGCCAGATCTGACGAAGGCGGCTCATGCGCCGTAGGCTTCGTAGCGGCGCACGCCGGCGCGCCACATGGCCCGGGCGAGCAGGCCGACGGCGGCGCACCAAACGAGCTGCAGCGCCACGGCGGCCAGCGCCCCGAGACCTGACGAGAGGCCGGAGGCGATCTCCACCGGGACGCCGAGCATCGCGCGGAACGGCAGCCACCGCACGGCGGCGAGCAGGGCAGGGGGCATCAGCTCCAGCGGGAAGGCATAGCCCGACAGCAGCACCCACACGCCGAACCAGACCATGAACAGGCCGGACGACTGCTGCAGCCAGAAGGCCAGCGCCGCGAAACACACCTGTGTCAGGTAGTTCAGCAGCCAGGCGAGAAAGACCGCGACGACGAGGAGCGGAAGGTCCGCGGCGGCCACGCCCCAGCGCATCTCGGGGCGCCACAGCCAGATGACCGCCACGAGAGGCAGGAGCATGGCGGCGCGGAAAGGCAGCGCCGCGATGTTCTCGGCGGCCGGGAGGACGAGCGGGTGCATCGGCTTCAGCAACGCCGGCGAGAGCGAGCCGCTGCGGATCTGCTCGTTCATCTCCCAGACGAGCCAGGAGCTGGTGAGCTGGCGCACGACGAGCGTGGCCACGAAGTAGCGGGCGAAGCCGGGCTGGTCGAAGCGCCCGACGGGCCCGCCGGCGGCGACGCGGTCCCAGACGAGCATCATGATGAGCGGCATCGTCGCCGTCAGAAACCAGATGAAGATCTCGGCGCGGTAGGCCACCATCTCGGCGACGCCGATGCGCAGCAGCGTCGGCCAGGCGCGCACCGCGTGGCGGAGGGCGCTCATGCGCTCGGGCGCTCCCCGTTGCCGTTGCCGCTGCCGCTGCCGTCGCCGCTGCCGTCGCCGCTGCCGCGGTTGCCGCTGCCGCTGCCGCCGGCCGCCGCCCGGCCCGCCACCACCACGCCGCGCTTGCGCTCTTGCTCCAGCTCCTGCTCGCGCGCGAAGAGGCGCGCGATGACCTCCTCCAGCGGCGGCTCCTCGATCGTGAGGTCGCGCACGGGGAACGTGCGCAGCGCGCGGTCGACGGCCGCCTTGACCTCGGCGGTCGGGACCAGCGCGCTCAGCCGCCCGTCGTCCTGCGTGAAGGGCGCGGCGCCAGCCAGCTCTTCCGCAGTGAGCGGGCGCAGCGTCGCCACCACCACGCGCCGGTCGGGCGCGTGGCGCAGCACCAGATCGGCGAGCGGGCCGTCGTAGACGAGCTTGCCCGAGGCGATGACGATGACGCGCGGGCACAGCGCGGCGATGTCGGCCATGTAGTGGCTCGTGAGCAGCACCGTCGCCCCCGACTTCTCGTTCCATTCCTCGATGAACTGGCGCACCGCCACCTGCATGCGCACGTCGAGCCCGATCGTCGGCTCGTCGAGGAAGAGCACGGCGGGGCGGTGCAGCAGCGCCGCCGCCAGCTCGCATTTCATGCGCTCGCCGAGGGAGAGGTTGCGCACGGGGCGGTCGAGGAGCGGGCCCAGCTCCAGCAGCGCCACGAGGTCGTCGAGCGTGCGCCTGTACTCGGCGCGGTCGAGGTCGAAGAGGGCGCGGTTCAGCTCGAAGGTCTCGCGCGGCGGCAGGTCCCACAGCAGCTGCATCTTCTGGCCCATGACCAGCGTCACCTGCCGCAGGAAGGCGGTGTCGCGCGCCCAGGGCTTGTGGCCGGCGACGTCGGCGGCGCCGGCGGTGGGGACCAGCAGCCCCGAGAGCATCTTCAGGGTCGTCGTCTTGCCGGCGCCGTTGGGGCCGAGGAAGCCGACGCGCTCGCCGGGCGAGATGTGGAAGGAGACCTCGTCCACGGCGCGGACCTCGTCGTACGCGCGCCGCACCAGCGCGCGGATCGATCCCCAGACGCCCGGCGCCTTCTTGGGCACGCGATACACTTTCGTGAGGCCGTCGACCTTGATCACGCGGCGAGTCTAGCCGATTGCGCGCGGCGGCGCGGGGCGTTGTCGGCGGCGCGGCGGCGCGCTAGCTTGTGCGCATGAAACCTTGGGCGTGGCAGGGGGCCTTGCTGGGAGCGGCCGTCGCGCTGGCGGTGGCCGGGGCGCTCGTGCTGCCGGCGCGCGCGCGCGCCGACGCGGCGGAGAAACCGCAGGTCGCCACCTTCTATGTAGAGGCGATGACCTGAGGGCACTGCGCCGGCACCGTGCGTGCCGCCCTGCAGAAGCTCGACGGCGTGATCGAAGCGAAGTGCGACCCGGACAAGCACGAGGCGCGCGTCACGCACCTGGCGTCGAAGGTCAAGGTCGACGCGATGCTGAAGGCCATGAAGGACGCGGGCTTCGAGGGCAAGCTCGTGAAAGTCGAGCCGACCTCGTAGTCCGGGCGCCGGCGCCGCGCTGCGCCGCACCGCGCGTGCGCAACGCGCCTTGAACCGCCGCGCCCGATCGGCGTAGTCTCCGCCGGACATGAGAGGGGATCGGCCGGACGCCCGTACTCTGACGGCGATGGCGCTGTTTGCCGTGCTGCCGGCGCTGGGCCAGGCCCTCGCCGCGACCGGCGCCGCGCCGCCCGTTCCAACCGCGCCCGCGCCTTCGTCCGTCGCGCCGGCGACAGCCGGCGGGGGCGCCGCGGCCACGGCCCCCGTGCCCGCCCTGACCGGCGGCAGCGTGGTCGTCGGCGAGTTCGGGTCCATGACGGGGCAGGAGGCCACGTTCGGTCTGTCGACGCACGAGGGCATCCTGCTCGCCATCGAAGAGACGAACGCCGCCGGCGGCATCGCCGGTAAGCGCATCGAGCTGAAGAGCTACGACGACCAGGGGAAGCCCGACGAGGCCGCCACGGCCGTCACCAAGCTCATCACGCGCGACAAGGTCGCCGCCATCCTCGGCGAGGTCGCCTCTTCGCGCTCGCTCGCCGGCGCTCCCATCGCCAACGCCGCCAAGGTGCCGATGGTCTCGCCGTCGTCGACCAACCCCAAGGTCACCGAGGTCGGGCCCTACATCTTCCGCGTCTGCTTCATCGACCCGTTCCAGGGCGAGGTGATGGCCGCGTTCGCCGCCGACGCGCCGCCGGCCGGGCTGGGCGCGCGCACGGCGGCCATCCTGCGCGACGTGAAGTCGGACTACTCGATCGGCCTGGCCGACTTCTTCAAGCGTGCCTTCGAGGCGCGTGGCGGCGTCGTCGTCGCCGACGAGGCCTACGCGTCGGGCGACTTCGACTTCAAGGCCCAGCTGACCGCGATCCGCGCCGGCAACCCCGACGTGCTCTTCGTGCCGGGGTACTACACCGACGTGGGGCTCATCGCCCGGCAGGTGCGCGAGCTGAACATCATCGACGACCGCGGCGCGCCGACGCCGCTGCTGGGCGGCGACGGCTGGGACTCCGAGCACCTCACCGAGATCGGCGGGCGCGCCATCGAAGGGTCGTATTTCTCCAACCATTACTCGTCCGACTCGGACGATCCGATCATCAAGGCGTTCGTGGCGCGCTACAAGGCGAAGTTCGGGCGCGTCCCGGACGCCATCGGCGTGCTCGGCTACGAGGCGGCGATGGTGCTGTTCTCCGCGATGCGCCGCGCGCCGGCGCTCGACGGGGACTCCATTCGCGCCGCGCTCGCCTCGACCAAGGGCTTCCCCGGCGTCACCGGCAAGATCACGCTGGACGAGCACCGCAACGCCGTGAAGCCGGCGGTGGTGCTGCGCGTCGACCACGGGCGCTACGCCTACATCCGTACCATCCCCCCGGAAGGCGTCGCGGCCGGGTCCGTCGCCGCCGGCGTCGCGCCGGTGCGCTCCGGCACGGCAGTGCGGGCGTTCTTCCAGCACCTCGTCAACGGGCTGGCGCTCGGCGCCATCTACGCGCTCGTCGCGCTCGGCTACACGATGGTGTACGGCGTGTTGAAGCTCATCAACTTCGCCCACTCCGACGTGTACATGGTGAGCGCGTTCATCGGCTACTACGCGGCACGCGCCCTGGGGTTCGACGCCGCGCCTTCGCTCTTGGGCAGCATGCTGGTGCTGCTCATCTCCATGATGGTGGCGGCGGCGCTGGGCATGACGATCGAGCGCCTCGCCTACCGCCCGTTGCGCAAGGCGCCCCGCATCGCCGCGCTGACCACCGCCATCGGTGTCTCGCTGCTGTTGGAGTACGGCGGGCAGATCGTCTTCGGCGCCGACCCGAAGTTCTTCCCCGAGATGCTGCCGCTCGGCCGGCCGCTGGAGCTGGGCGGCGTCGTCATCACGTCGCTGCAGATGGTGGTGCTGCTGGTGGGGCTGGCGCTGATGGTGGGGCTGGAGGCGCTGATCTACCGCACGCGCCTCGGACGGGCGATGCGCGCCGTGTCGTTCGACCCCGAGGCGGCCAGCCTCATGGGCATCCGCGTCGACCGCGCCATCTCGCTCACGTTCGCCATCGGCTCGGCGCTGGCGGCGGCGGCCGGCGTGCTCGTGGCGTTGAGCTACCCCAAGATCGAGCCGCTGATGGGCGTGCTCGTCGGGCTGAAGGCCTTCGTCGCCGCCGTGCTGGGGGGCATCGGCTCGGTGCACGGCGCGCTCGTCGGGGGATTGCTGATGGGTCTGTCGGAGGAGCTGGTCTCCGGGTACGTGTCGTCGACGTTCCGCGACGCGCTCGCCTTCGTCATCCTCATCGTGGTGCTGCTCGTGCGCCCGGGCGGGCTCTTCGGCCGCTCCGGCGGGGAGAAGGTGTAGTGCGCCCGCGCGAGCTGGCCGCGATCGGCGCGGGCGTAGTGCTCATCGCGCTTTTCCACTGGCTCCTCCCGCACGTGCTCGACGCGTATCTGTTGCGCGTGGTGCTCGACGTGGGCATCGCCGTCACGATGGCCGTCAGCCTCAACCTCGTGAACGGCGTCACCGGGCAGTTCTCCATCGGGCACGCCGGCTTCATGGCGCTGGGCGGGTACGTGGCGGCCAGCGTGACGGTGCTCTTGCCGCGCGCGCTCGGCTTCGCCACCGCCGGCGCCGCGCTCGCCGCGGGCTACGGCTTCTACGCCTACGCGCTCTTCAGCGTGGCGCTCGTGGCGGGGGGGCTCGCCGCCGCCGGCGCCGGCTGGGTGGTCGGGCTGCCGAGCCTGCGCCTGCGCGGCGATTACCTCGCCATCGTCACGCTCGGCTTCGGCGAGATCATCCGCGTGACTCTCCTCAACATCAATGCCGTGGGCGGGGCGCGTGGCTTCACCGGCATCCCCGACCTGGCCGGGTTCTTCCCGATCGCGCTGGTGGCGCTCGTCACGGTGCTGGTGTCGAAGCGACTGGTGGGCTCGACGCACGGGCGCGCGCTGCTGGCGGTGCGCGAGGACGAGATCGCCGCCGAGGCCGTGGGCGTGCCGGTGGCGCGCTACAAGGTCAAGGCGTTCGTGATGTCGTCCTTCTTCGCGGGGGTGGGCGGCGCGCTCTTCGCCCACCACCAGGCGTACCTGAACCCGGCGTCGTTCACGTGGGTGGAGAGCATCAAGTACGTGGCGATGGTGGTGCTGGGCGGACAGGGGTCCATCTCCGGCGTGCTCGTCGCCGCGGTGATGCTGGCGGTGATGCCGGAAGCGCTGCGCTTCGTGAAGGACTACTTCGACGCCCTGCGCCAGACCTACGCGGCCGGCGGGTCGCCGGTGCCGGCGCTCGTGCAGTTCCTGGCGGAGAAGGACCTGCGCATGGTGCTCTACTCGCTGCTGCTGGTGCTGCTGATGCTGGTGCGACCGCAGGGCATCCTGGGGACGCGCGAATTCTGGAGCTGGAAGAGCACGGCGCCGCCGGCGCGGCCGCGCAAGGCGGGCGCATGAAGGCCGCGGCCGCCGGCACCGGGCCAGCGCTGGAGGCGCGCGCGTGCTCCATCGCGTTCGGCGGCCTGCGCGCCGTGCAGGACTTCAACCTGCGGCTCGACGCCGGGGAGCTGTGTGGGCTCATCGGTCCGAACGGCGCGGGGAAGACGACCATCTTCAACCTGCTCACGGGGGTCTACCAGCCCGACTCGGGCGACATCTCGCTGTTCGGCGAGACGGTGACGGCGCTGGCGCCGTGGGCGCGCGCGGCGCGCGGGCTGACGCGCACGTTCCAGAACATCCGCCTGTTCAAGGAGCTGACCGCGCTGGAGAACGTGCTGGTGGCGCGAAACCTCGGCGCGCGGCACGGCATCGGCGCGGCGGTGCTGGGCACGCCGGGCTTCCACCGCGAGGAGGCCGCGATGCGCGAAGACGCCCTGGCGCTGCTGGCCGAGCTGGGGCTGGACCACCGCGCCGGCGAGCGGTCGGGCAGCCTGCCGTACGGCGAGCAGCGCCGGCTCGAGATCGCGCGCGCGCTGGCGACGGGGGCGAAGGTCCTGCTGCTCGACGAGCCCGCCGCCGGGATGAACGAATCGGAGACGACGGACCTGATGGAGCGCATCGGGCGGCTGCGCAAGGCGCGCGGGCTGACGATCCTGCTCATCGATCACAAGATGCGGCTGGTGATGGGCATCTGCGAGCGCATCACGGTGCTGGACCAGGGGCAGACCATCGCCGTCGGCAAGCCGGAGGCCATCCAGAAGGACCCGAAGGTGTTGGCCGCGTACCTCGGCGCCGAAGACAACGGCGGCGGCGCCAGCGGCAGCAGCACCAGCAGCGGCAGGGGCGGCGGCGGTGGCGGTAGCGGCAGCGGCGCGAGCGGCGGCACGGGTGCTCCTGCCGCGGGGAAGGCCTGAACGTGGCGGCGCCCGCGGGCGACGACAAGCCGTTCCTGGAGGTCGAGGGCCTGGTCGTCCGCTACGGCGCGGTGGAGGCGCTCCACGGCGTGGACCTGGTGGCGCGGCACGGCACGATCACGGCGCTCATCGGCGCCAACGGCGCGGGGAAGTCGACGCTCCTGCGGACCATCTGCGGGCTCGCGCGCCCCGCGGCAGGGTCGATCCGCTTCGAGGGAAAAGACATCGCGGAGCTGCCGCCCCACGAGATCGTCGAGGCCGGGATCGCCATGTCGCCCGAGGGGCGGCGCCTCTTCCCCGACATGAGCGTCGAGGAGAACTTGATGCTCGGCGCCTTCACGCGCAAGGACGCCGCGGCGATTGCGCGCGACCGCAAGCGCGCGCTGGAGCTCTTCCCGCGCGTGCGCGAGCGCCTGCACCAGCGCGCCGGCACGCTGTCGGGCGGCGAGCAGCAGATGGTGGCCATGGCGCGGGCCCTCATGGCCGACCCGCGCCTGCTGCTGCTGGACGAGCCGTCGCTGGGCCTGTCGCCCATCCTGGTCGGGACGATCTTCAAGACCATCGTCGAGATCGCCAAGACCGGCACGACGGTGCTTCTGGTGGAGCAGAACGCGCGGCGCGCCCTGGAAGTCGCCGAGACCGCCTACGTGCTGGAGACCGGCAAGATCGTCACGTCCGGCGGCGCCGCGAAGCTGCTGGAGGATCCCGCCGTGCGCGCCGCGTACCTCGGCGGATAGAGTGTGAAGAAATCGGGCGAGGGGCTTCGATGCGCGGGCGGCCAGCGCGGCGCGGGAGGCGCAGGCGCGCGCGAGGCGCAGTCTTGGGCGAGGCAGACCGCTCGACTTGCCCTCGGGCGCCGGGCCCGCTATTGATGC
>DASYRF010000128.1:0-6441 GCA_036004705.1 Myxococcota bacterium | reverse complement strand
CCGCCGGGCTTCGAGACGACGGGATCGAGCGACAACACGACCTTCGCGGCGGCGGCGGACACGGCGCGGCGGCTCTACGGCGTACAATTCCACCCCGAGGTGGCGCATACGCCGCGCGGCATCGACGTGCTGCGCAACTTCGTCGTGGGGATCTGCGGCGCGCCGCGGGACTGGACGGCGGCGTCGTTCGTGGAGCACGCCGTGGAACGCCTGCGCGCGGACGTGGGCACGCACGGGCGCGTGCTGATGGCGCTGTCGGGCGGCGTGGACTCGACGGTGGCGGCGGCGCTGCTGCACCGCGCCATCGGCCCGCGGCTGTCGTGCGTGTTCGTCGACAACGGCGTGCTGCGCAAGGACGAGCGCGCGCGCGTGGAGGCGCTGTTCGCCGGGCGCGCCGATTTCAACCTGCGCGTGGTGGACGCGCGCGAGCGTTTCCTCGCCGCGCTGCGCGGCGTCGAGGACCCCGAGGTCAAGCGCAAGGCCATCGGGCGCGTCTTCATCGAGGTGTTCGAGGCCGAGGCAGCCGGGATCGAAGGCGTGGAGTTCCTGGCGCAGGGCACCCTCTACCCCGACGTGATCGAGTCGGTGAGCTTCAAGGGGCCGTCGGCCACCATCAAGAGCCACCATAACGTGGGCGGGCTGCCGGAGCGGATGAAGCTGCGGCTGGTGGAGCCGCTGCGCGAGCTGTTCAAGGACGAGGTGCGGCGCGTCGGCGCCGAGCTACAGCTGCCGCGCGAGCTGGTGTGGCGGCAGCCGTTCCCGGGGCCCGGACTGGCGGTGCGCGTGGTCGGCGAGGTGACAGCCGAGCGACTGGCGCTGCTGCGCGAGGCCGACGCAATCGTCGAGCAGGAGGTCCGCGCCGCCGGCCTCTACGAGCAAACCTGGCAAGCGTTCGCCGTGCTCCTCCCGGTTCGCTCGGTGGGCGTGATGGGGGACGAGCGCACCTACGGGCAGACGATCTGCGTGCGCGCGGTCAACAGCCACGACGGCATGACGGCGGACTGGGCGCGCCTCCCCTACGAGGTGCTGGGGGTGATCTCGGCGCGCATCATGAACGAGGTCCACGGCATCAACCGCGTCGTCTACGACGTCTCGTCGAAGCCCCCCGCCACGATCGAGTGGGAGTAGCAGCGGGAACCGCAGCCGCAGCCGGAACCGGAACCGCAGCCGGAACCGGAACCGCAGCCGGAACCGGAACCGCAGCCGGAACCGGAACCGCAGCCGGCCGCGGCCGGAGCCTGCGAGCGCATGACGGCCGGCACCGGGTCGTGGAAACTGCGCGCGGCCGGGCCGGTGGTATAAACGATCGCATGGGCGGGCAGGCACGGAGACGGGCGGACGCGCGCGCAGCGCGATCATCCGCGACGGCGGTGACGGCGTTGAGAGCCGCGGCCCAGACGACGGCCGCGACGTTCTGGCTGGTCGTCGTCGCCGCGCTGGCGCCGGCGCACGCCGACGTGCCGGCGCCGCCGGTGGCGTGGCCGGCGGCGGCCGGCACGGTGGACTGGGCGGGGCGCACGGTGGACGTGCTGGGCGTGGCGGCGCCTTTCGTGCAGAGCCCGACGGTGGCCTTTGCCCCTGACGCACCGGAGGAGGTCGCGCGGGCGGACGCGGCGCGAAAGATGATCGTGGCGCTGCTGGCGGTGCGGACGCGGGGCGCGGCCACAGTGGGCGACCTCGTGAAGGCCGACGACAAGCTGCTGGGGCGGCTCGACGAGCTGGCGCGCGCCTACGAGGTGCGCACGACGCGGCGCTTCTCCGACGGCGGGCTGGAGATCGCCGCGCGCGTCTCGCTCGACGCCGCGCTGGGCGTCGTCTCCCTGCCGCTGCCGGCCGCGCCGCCCGCGTCGGCGCCGGCGCCGGGCGCCGGCGGACTGGTCGTGGACGCCACCGCCGCCAAGGACTTCGTGCCCTGCGTTCTGCCGGCCCTGGCGACGGCGGCGGGCGTGATGCTGGCCGACGGCGGCGCCGCGACGGGCTGGCGCTACGCGGGGAGCCCGAAGGCGGCGCGCGCCCTGCTGGGCGATCCCAAGGCGCCCGGCGTGAAGGCCACGGGCGTGCTGGCGGGCGACCCAGGCGTGCTCACGCTTCCGGCGGCGGAAGCGGCGAAGCTGGAGACGTTCCCGGGCGCGGCCGAGGCGCTGCGCGCCGGGCGCGTGGTGATCGTCGCCGGAAAGCCGAAGAAGAAGTGAGGGCGCCGCCGCGCCGCGCGGGCGTCGTGCTCTCGGTCGTCGCGCTGCTGGCGGCGACGGCGGGCGTAGCGCACGCCGAGAAGTTCGCGGGCGAGGGCAGCGCGCCCGCCGGCAGCGGCGACGTGGCGCGCGCCCGCGAGAAGGCGCTGGCGTTGGCGCTGGAGGCGGCCGTCATCGCCGGGGCGCGCGACGCGGTGGGCGAGGCGGTCTTCGCCGCCAAGGAGAAGGCCATCCGCGCGCGCCTCATCTTCCGCACGGCCGGCTTCGTGAAAGGCTATCGCATCACCGCCGAGGCGGCGGCCGCCGGCACTTACAAAGTCACGGTGGAGGCGACCGTCGACACCGACCGCCTGCGCGACGAGCTTCGCACCATCACCGGGGGCGTGGGCATGCCGGGGGGCGGCGGCGGCACGGGCGCCCCGGCGGCGGCGCCGGTGGCGGCGATCTTCACGGAGGGACCGCCGGTGGGCGGGCCCGGCGCCGCGACGGCCGCGGCCGCAGGGTTGGTCGGCGCGGCGGCGGTGGAGCCCGTGGCCGCGGCGCTCGGGCGGCTCGGCTACGCGCCGGTGGCGGTGGGGGCGGGCCCGGCGCCCACGGGCGCGGCGCTGGAGCTCCGCCTGCGCCTGGCGACCGAGGCGCTGGCCCCGCTGCACGCCAGCGACGCCCGCTGCGTGGCGGTGCGCCTGGAGGCGGCCGGTACGCGCGCCGGCGCCGCGCTGGAAGGCCGCGCCGCGGAGCGGGCCATCGCCTGTGCCGCCACCGCCGACGAGGCGGCGCGCGCCGCCGCGACGAGAGCCGGAGCGCGCACAGCCGCGGGGCTGGAGCGCCTGCCGACGCTGCGGCTCGACGCCGCGGCGGCGCCGGGCGCGGCGCCGGGCGTGAAGGTGGTCGACGCCCCCGGCGGCGGCGCGCTGCTCGACGTGTACGACGCGGTCGGAAAGCTCGCCGGCCCCGTGCGCGGAATGGAGGTGGACGGCGACGTCGCGACGCTCGTCGCCGACGCGGCCGGCGGCCCGGCCCTCGCCGCCGCCGCGGCCGGGCTGCCCAAGCGCCTCCCGGCGCTGGGGCTGTCGGTCGGCGCCGCGGGCGGCGGGCCGACCGTGCGCTTCACGGTGGCGCGCGTGAGCCTGCGCGCCGCCGCGCCGCACGGCGACGGGCCAGCCAAGGCGCTGCGCGCAGCGCTGGCGGTGCTGCCCGGCACGCTGCGCGTAGACGACGCGTCCGGCCCGGCCGCCGCCGCCGCCGCGCTGCCGTCCGGCGGGGAGCTGGGCGCCCCCGTCCCGGCCGACGCGCACGACTTTCGCGTCTGGCATCCCGGCGGCGCCGCCGCCCTGGCCGCCGCCCTGGCCGCCTGGACGCCCCCCGGCGGGACCGCCCCGGTCACCCCGAGGGTAGACGGCGACCTCGTGATCGTGGAAATTCCCTAGATCATGGAGAGGGGTCCCCGCCCGCTGGGCACGGTCCACGCGTCGCGACGCCAGCCGCCGGACGGCGTCCTCGCGTTTCCCACGCCGGCGCGGGCGCGCGGCCCCGCGCCGCGGCGCGTGCGCGCGCTCGTGCGCGCCCTCAGGCTCGGGCTCGGAGTCGGCGTCGGGCTCTGGCTCGCCGCGGCCGGCGGCGGCGGCTGCGGCCATCCGGCGTCGCCGGCAGCCCCGCCTGCGGGCGAGCTGAAGATCGCCGTCGAGCCCGCCGGCCCCGGCACCGAGGTCCTGCTCGACGGCGAGACGGCGCTCGAGGTGCCGCCCAGCGGAACGCTTTCGGTGCGCGTCCCGCCGGCGACCTACCGCGTGCAGATCGAGCGCGACGGCTTCTACACGGTCTATCGACTCGTGGAGGTGCCTCCGCCGCCGCGCCCCGCCGAGCTGCGCGTGACGCTCCACGAGGTGCTCGAATGACCGCGTCCGCGACCCCCGCCGCCGGCCTTCCCGCCCCCGGCGGCTCCGGCCCCGATCCGCAAGCGCGCGCGCGCGCCGAGCTCTACCGCCGCATCGCCGTCGGCGTGGCGGTCTTCCTCTTCCTCACGCTCACCATCTACGTGCTGAAGGCGGCGCTCACGCCCATCATCGCCGCCTTCATCCTCGCCTACTTCCTCGACCCCGTCATCGACTGGTTCGAGGCGCGCCGCATCCCGCGCACCGTCGCCATCGTCCTGCTGCTGGTCGCAGCGCTCGGCGTGCTGACGCTCTGCGCGCTCTTCATCATCCCGCGCGTCGCCGAGCAGTTCGCCCTGCTCATCGTGAAGATCGGCGCCTTCGTCCAGCAGCTCGCCAGCTGGGTACAGACCCGCTTCGGATTTTCGCTCCCGCACACGCTCCAGGAGACGCTCGACAACTTCGGCGCCGACCTCAAGAACCTGGCTCCGAGCGCCGCCGGCTCCGCCGGCACCGTCATCGGCTGGGTGTTCTCCGGCACCGTGAACGTCCTCGTCACCATCCTCGGGCTCGTCTTCATCCCCGTCTTCGCCTTCTATTTCCTGCGCGACTTCGACCTCATCACCGCGCAGCTCTACACGCTCGTGCCCTTCGCGCAGCGGCCGCTGGTGCGCTCCGTCTTCCGCGAAGTGGACGAGACCCTCGCGAACTTCATCCGCGGCCAGGTCACGGTGGCGGCGGTGAAGGCGACTCTCTACGCCGTCCTGCTCTCCTTCGCGGGCATCAAGCTCTCGGTCGTCATCGGCGCCATCGCCGGCTTCGGCGCGCTCGTGCCCTACCTCGGCGCCGCCATCGGCGGCGGCCTCAGCGCGCTCATGGTCGCCGTCGACTTCAACGGCTGGGGGCAGGTGCTGTTCGTGATCCTCATCTTCGCCGGCGTCGAGACCGCCGACGGGCTCTTCATCACGCCCAAGCTGCTCGGAGACCGCGTAGGGCTTTCGCCGGTGGCGGTCATCGTGGCGCTGCTCGTCGGCGGCGAGCTGCTCGGCTTCGCCGGCGTGCTGCTGGCAGTGCCGGCGGCGGCGGTCATCCGCATCCTGGTGCGGCGCGCTGTGGAAGCCTACCGCGGGACGGCCTTCTTCGCCGGCTCCAGCGGCCAAGTCGTCGTCATCCACGACCCCGCCGAGATCGACGAGTTCACGCGCCAGGCGCGCTGCGCCTGCGGTGGCTCCTTCAAGATCGAGGAGCGCGGCCCGGAGGGCGCCACGCTCCTCTGCGCCCGCGGCGACGAAGTGCGCCGGCTGGTCGTGAAGGGCGCGCAGTCGGCGGCCGCGGCGGTCGCCGGCGGCACGGACGAGGGCCGGCCCGGCGCCGGCCCCGGCGGCGAAGGCGCGGGCGGCGGCGGCGCGGAAGACCTTCCGGCGCGCCGCGTCGAGCCGCTCCCCGAGCCGGACGCCCGCAGCGTCGCGCGCGTCGTCAGCGATCCGCCCCAGCCACCCGGCCGGAGCGAGCCGCACGAGTCACGCGGCCGGAACGAGCCGCACGAGCCACCCGACAGGAGCGAACCGCATGAGTGAAGGCCTTCGTTGCGAGGACCGCGGCGCCGTCCGCACCATCACGATCTCCCGGCCCGAGAAGAAGAACGCCATCACGCTGGAGCTGCTGCGCGAGATGTCCGAGAAGCTCGACGAGGCGGCGGCGTCGCGCGAGATCCGGGCGGTCGCCATCGCGGGCGACGGCGGCTCTTTCTGCTCCGGCGCCGACCTCGGCAACGTGGGCGGCGGAGGCGAGCGCGTCGACATCGAGGCCGCCATCCGCGCCGACCTGCACGGCACCGTGCGCCGCCTGCGCGCGGTGGTGGAGAAGCCCACCGTCGCGCTCGTCGACGGCACGGCGGTCGGCTTCGGCTGCGACTTGGCGATGGCGTGCGACATCCGCCTGTGCTCGTCGCGTGCGGTGTTCAGCGAGCTCTTCGGCCGGCGCGGCCTGGTCCCCGACGGCGGCGGCACCTTCCACCTGCCGCGCATCGTGGGGCTCGGCCGCGCCATGGAGCTCTTCTTCACCGGCGAGAAAGTGGACGCGCAGGAGGCCTGGCGCATCGGCCTGGCGAACAAGGTCTGGCCCGCCGAGTCGTTCGCCGACGAGGCGCGCGCCTACCTCGACCGCCTCGCCCGCACCGCCCCGCTGGCCGTGGCCTACACCAAGCGCTGCGTGAACGCCGCGCTCGACGCCACGCTGGAGACCGCGCTCGCCAACGAGGCGCGCCATCAGCTCCTCTGCCTGCGCTCGAACGACTTCATGGAAGGCCTGTCCGCGTTCTTCGCCAAGCGCGAGCCCGACTTCAAAGGCGACTGACGAAGCTTCTGTGACAGCGCGCT
>DASYRF010000127.1:0-14178 GCA_036004705.1 Myxococcota bacterium | reverse complement strand
GGATGCCGTAGAGCCGCGGCGCGACTTCATCGAGAAGAACGCGCTCGCCGTGCGCAACCTGGACATCTGACCGCGCCGTGAAGGTCTGCCCGACCTGCGGCGCGCAGTACGAGGACGCGCGCAACAACTGCCAGCGCGACGGGGCGGCGCTGCGACGGCTGCTGTCGGTACGCGCGGGGCCGGGACAAGAGGAAGAGGACTCGGCGGCGAAGGCGACGCTCGCCCAGGCGCCGGACACGGTGCCGTCCGCTCAGCCGTCAACCCCGTCGCCCGCCTCCGCCCTCAAGACGGCGCCGAAGCTGCCGGCGTCGGCGCCCCCGCCCGCCGGCGCCCCGCTGGAGCTGGTTCAGGCGCGTCCGCAGCGCGTTCACCGTCCTTCGCCCGCAGAACGCCTCGGAGCTGGACCAGGAGTTGTACCTGTACCTGGAGCTGGACCCGGACCTGTACCTGGAGCTGGACCCGGACCGGGACCCGCGCGCGCCCCCGCGCCCGGCCCTGCGCCCGCGCCCGCCGCCGTCGGCCTGGCCGCGGCACCGACCACGACCGCGCCCGCGTCCATCGGTCCCGGCTCGCTGCTCGGCGGCCGCTACAAGCTCAAGAAGCTCATCGGGCAGGGAGGCATGGGCGACGTCTTCGAGGCCGAGGACACCAAGATCGAGAAGCGCGTGGCGGTGAAGCTTCTGAAGCGCCAGTACAGTCTCAAGAAGGACATCGTCGTCCGCTTCCGCCGCGAAGCCCTATCGTCGGCGCGCATCGGCCACGCCAACATCATCGACGTCACCGACCTCGACCAGACTCCGGACGGCCACCTGTACCTCGTGATGGAGTTTCTGGCGGGGTCCTCGCTGTCGCGCGTGCTGCGGCGCAACGGGCGCATGACGCTCGACACCGCCGTGCGCGTCTTCCGCCAGATCGCCGCGGCGCTGCAGGCCGCGCACGACAAGGGCATCATCCACCGCGACCTGAAGCCCGGGAACATCTTCATCCTGGACAAGGGCGCCAGCGATCAGAACTTCGTCAAGGTGCTCGACTTCGGTATCGCCTTCATCAAGGACGAGGCGGGCACGGAGGCGCGCCTCACCCGCGCCGGCGCCATCCTGGGCACGCCCGACTACATGTCTCCCGAGCAGGCGCGCGGCGACGACCTCGACCAGCGAGCCGACATCTACAGCGCGGGCGTCATCCTTTACGAGATGCTCGCCGGGGCGCCGCCCTTCCAGGCCGACACGTACATGGGCGTGATCAACAAGCACATGTACGAAGAGCCGCCGCGCCTCACGGAGCGCGTGCCCGACCTGCATCTCCCGCCGAAGTTCGAGGACGCCCTGCGCCGCTCGCTCGCCAAGGCCGCCGACGAGCGCTTCGGGTCCATGGACGAGTTCATGGACGCGCTCGAAGACGCGCTGCGCCTGCACGGCGCCTCGACCGGCAAGTTCCCGTCGCTGCAGACGCCAAAGGCGTCGGTCGCCGGGCCGGCGACGGAGGTGGACGGCACGCCCCGCGCGGGGCGGCGCGGGTCGAGCCCGAGCCTGACCCCCGCGGCGATGGAGGCCGTGGCGGGGCCGGCACGCGCCCGTGCCGCGAGGATGCCGCGCTGGGTGCCGCCGCTGGGCGCCGCCGTGGCGCTCGTCTGCGGGACTCTTGGCGCGCTCGCCATCTACGAGCGCCGCGGCGACAGCGCCGCGGACGGCCAGGAGGACGAGCCGGGGGCGCGACGCGCGGGGACGGGCGGGGGCGCTGCCGGCGCCGAAGACGGCGACGGCAGCCGCACAGCCGCGGCCCCCGACGCCGACCGCGCCGCGAGCGCAGGCGCAGGCGCGAGCCCGAGCGCGACGCCGACCGCCGGCACCGCCGCCGCGCCGGTCACGGCGGCGCCGTACGCGCTTTTCACGCCCGACTTCGGCACCGCCGGCGCGAAGCGACCCGCCACCGGCGCGCCCGGCCACGCGCCCGTCCCCGGCCGCACGGCGAGCGTCGTGCCGGACACGCACGCCCCGGGCACGCACGCGCCGGTCACCGTGGCCGACGGCATCGAGGTGAAGAAAGCCACCGTGCAATTCGAGTCGGCGCCGGCGGGCGTCGTGGTGATGGAGGGGCTCAAGAGCATCTGCATCACGCCCTGCTTCGGAAGTTTCGACGACCCGCGCAAGGCGCGCACGATCGAGTTCGTGCGCGCCGGCTTCAAGACCGTGACTCGGACGTTCAGTCCGTTGACGGAAACGACGATGAAGGTCACGCTGGAGCCCACGACCGCGGTGAAGCCGGAGACGGCGGCGCCCAAGCCCGCCGGCATCCTGACGCCCGACCTGCCTTAGGCGGGAGGGAGAGGAGCGAGCAGCGTGGCACCCACTGAGCAGCGATGGAGGGCGGCGTTGACGGCGGTGGCGCTGGTGGCGGCGGGGCTCGTCCTCGCGGCGGCCCCCCGCCCGGCGCACGCCGACGGCGCGAGCGACGACGCGAAGAAGCACTTCTTCGCCGGGCAGGCCTTCTACGAGGCCGGACGCTACGCCGAGGCCATCAGCGAGTTCGTCGCCGCCAACGACATCAAGGCGCACCCGGCGTTCCTCTACAACATCGCCGTCAGCTACAAGATGCTCGACAACAACGCCAAGGCGCTCGATTACGTCGAGAAGTACCTGGCGGTGGTGACCGACCCCGCGGACAGGGAACGCGCCAAGGCGATGGAGGCGGAGCTGAAGGCCGCCAAGGCGCCGCCCGCCTCCGGCCCGGCGATGGTTCCCACGCCGGGGGGCGCGCCCGGGGCGGCGGCCGCGCCCAAGAAGAAGGAAGAGACCAAGAAGATCCTCGAGGTGGTGTCGACGCCGCCGGGGGCGGCGCTGTGGATCGACCGCAAGGAGGGCGAGCCGCGCACGCGGACGCCCGCCATCATCGAGATGCCGGCGGGTGAGCACGCCGTCTTCCTGGAGCTCGAGGAATACGGCCCCATGACGCGCAAGGTGGAGGTGGACCCGGCCAAGCCTTGGGTCGTGCTCGACATCAACCTCGTCAAGAAGGAGTCGCTCGGCTTCGCCACCATCGTGAGCGACCAGCCGGGGACCGCCGTGTTCGTCGACAGCCGCGACGCCGGCGCGGTGGGCTACACGCCCTACAAGGACTGGATCTCCATCGGCAAGCACCACCTCTGGCTGGAGAAGGAGGGGTTCGAGACGGTGGAGGCCGACGTCGACGTCGCGTCGGGGGATACGCCCACCTTCAAGTACGAGATGAAGATCGCCAACTACGGGCGCCTGGAGATGTCGGCGAACGTGCCCGGCGCGGTGGTCGAGGTCGACGGCGCGGTGCTGTCGACGGTGCCCGGGCCGACGCCGGCGCCGAAGCTGAGCACGGGCGCGCACACGCTGCGCCTGTACGCCCCGGGGCACAAGCCGTGGCGCACCGACATCGTCATCGAGAACGGCAAGACGCTCAGCCTCAAGGGGGATCTCGTGAAGCGGCCGAGCATCGCCGGGCCGATCGTGTTTTTCGCGCTGGGCATCGGCTTCGGGATCACGGGAACGGTCTACGCGAACAAGGCCAAGAAGCTGATCGACGCGCTGAACGCGGAGGTCGACGCGAAGGAGCTCGTGGACGCGAGCGATCCGCGGCGGCGCAAGGCGCGGATCGACGCCATCGTCGGCGACGCCGGCTGGGGCCTCGGCGCCATCTTCGTGATCGCGGGCGTCATCGATCTGGTCTACGACCCGACGCCGCCGTCGACGGGCAAGGTGGTGGGGTCGTCGTTCGCGGCGGCGCCTCTGCCGGGCGGCGGCGCGATGCTCAGCTTCCGAGGGGAGTTTTGAAGATGAAGGCGACGCGAGCGACAGACAGTGGCGCGCCGGCGAAGTCGGCGCGGCCGAGGGCGGGGGGGCTTGCAGCGGCGGCGGCGTCCACGGGCGCGGCGCGGTCGGCGGCGGCGGCGGCGGCGTCCACGGGCGCGGCGCGGGCGGTGGCGGCGGCGATGGCGTTGGCGACAGCGGCGTCGTCGGCGGCGCTCGGAGTGGGCGCAGCCGGGTGCGACGCGCTGCTCGACTTCAACAGGCCGCGGGACGAAGCCCCGGTGGGGACCGTGCACTCGGGAGACTGGATCCAGTCCATCCATATCGGCGTGACTCTGGCGAGCAACGTCGACTACCTCCCTGACCCGGAGTTCGACATCGTGCTCGGCGGCGCCGAGCCTTCACAGGTCATCGCGGTTCCCATCGCGCCGGTGGGGCGCTCGGACGCCGACGGCCCGCTCAGCGACGCGGAGCGCGTCGACGTAGCGAACTCGCTGGCGCTCGACGTGCCGACCGACATCGAGGACAACAACGCCTTCGGCGCGGCGCTGGGCTACCGCGACGGGCTGCTGCTGGTGGGGTCGCCGGGGCTGGACGCCTCGCGCCAGGGGCTGGTTCGCACCTACAGCCCGTGGGCCGCGGACCTGGCGCTGCCGTTCGGCGGCGACCTCGAAGACCCGGATCCGATGGACCGGCGCGGCAGCTTCGGCATGTCGGTGGCGGTGGCGGACGTGAACGGCGACGCGTTCCCCGACGCGCTGGTCGGCGACCAGGGCACCGCCTGGTACTTCCCCGGGACGGGAATCCCGCCGCAGTCGTTCGATCCCGGGCTCGTCGTGGCCATCGACACGCGCACCGGCACGTGGGGCGCGGTCGTGGCCGGGTCGGCGGGGTCGTTCAGCGGGATGGGCGCCGGCGACGACCTCGCCGTGGCCGACCCCGTCGCCGGGGCCGTGGACACGTTCTACTGGGACGGCGGCGCGGGGGCGCTGGCGGCCGGCGCGAGCTACACGGGGATGCCGGGCGCGGGCGCACTGGCGTTCCTGAACGACGGTTTCCCGCGGCTGGCGGTCGGCGCGCCGGACGCGGGCGACGGCGGCAGCGTCTTCCTCTGCGACCCGGCTGGCTCGTGCCTGGAGATTTCCGCGCCCGACGCCGACGGTGTGTCCTGGCGCGGTCTCGGGGCGTCGCTGGCGGTGGGCGACCTCAACCGCGACGGCGCCGACGACCTCGTCGCCGGTGCGCCCGACAGCGTGGTGGACGGGACGGCCGGAGCGGGCGCCGCCGTGGTGTGGTTCGGCGACGGGGCGGGGACAGTGCTGTCGGGCGCCGGCGAGACGCTGGTGTTGCGACGCGCCGCCTACGACGAGAACGACCACTTCGGCACGTCGGTCGCGTTCCTCGGCACGAACCTGGACGAGGACGACTGCGGCGAGGTGGGCGTCGGCGCGCCGCAAGCGGGCGGGCTGTTCACCAAAGGGCTCGTGCTGGTGTTCTTCGAGCTGGTGGGCGGCGGCGCCGCCTTGCCGGGCGCCAGCAACGTGAACTGCAACTAGCGGCCGCGGCGGGCGGCACGGCGCGCGCGTGGAGCTGACGGGCGTGGTGCTGGCGGGCGGGCGCTCGTCGCGCTTCGGCACGGACAAGGCGTTCGCGCGACTGGGCGGGTGTACGCTCCTGGAACGCGCTCTCGCCGGCGTGGCCGCCGTGTGCGACGACCTCGTCGTGGTGGCGGCACCGGGCAAGGACGAGGCGTCCTACGCGGTGGCGGGCGCGCGCGTCACGCACGACGCGGTCGAGGGGCAGGGGCCGGTCGCGGGCATCGTCGCCGGGCTGCGCGCGGCGCGGCGGTCGCGTGCGCTGGTCGTGGCGGTGGACATGCCGTGCCTGCGCGAAGACGTGCTGCGGCTTCTGGCCGCGGCCGCGCCGGAGGCCGACGTCGTGGCGCCGGTCGTAGACGGGCGGCCCGAGCCGCTGTGTGCCGTCTATGCGACGCGCGCCGCCGAGCCGATGGCGGAGGCGCTCGCGCGCGACGTGCGCAAGATCACCGACGCCTTCGCCGGGCTGACCGTGCGCTGGGTCGAAGAGTCCGCGTTGCGGGCGCTCGACCCCGAGCTGCGTTCCTTCTGGAACGTGAACCGGCCCGACGATCTGGCGCGGATCCGCGGCGCGCTCGGCGTCGGCAAAGAGCCTTCCGGAACGTGAACCGACCCGACGATCTGGCGCGGATCCGCGGCGCGCTCGGCGTCGGCGAAGGGGCTCAGGGCAGGGCCCAGCGCTTCCAGGGCGAGGGCCGACGTGACCCGCTCGGCGAAACGACGTTCGGCGCACCGGCGCCATCGCTGCGGTCGCGGTCGCCGGCCCCGCTCCCGCCGGCGTGGCCGCCGTCGAGGCCGCGCGCACGGTCGCGCTCGTAGGCCGCCACCGCGGCAGTCAGAGCCGCGACTTCGGCGAGATCCGGCGGCACGGCGGCGCTCTCGCGCAGCAGCTCGTCGCGGCAGCGATCGACGAAGCCGGTGTCGTAGTCGCCGGCCCGGAAGGCCGCATGGTCGACGACCGCCGCCAGGTACGCGAGGTTCGTGCGAACCCCGGTGACGACGTACTCGGCGAGCGCCCGCGCCATGCGCTGGCGTGCGACCTCGCGCGTCTCGCCCCAGGCGACGACCTTGGCGAGCAGCGGATCGTAGAGCGACGGCACCTCAGCGCCCGGGTAGATGCCAGAGTCCACGCGCACGCCCACGCCACCCGGCTCGCGCGCCTGCACGATGCGTCCGGGCGACGGCATGAACCCGGCCGACGGGTCCTCCGCATAGACCCGGCATTCTATCGCCGCGCCGCGCCGCGCCAGGTCCTCCTGCCGTAGCCCCAGCGCCTCCCCGGCGGCGATGCGCACCTGCGCCTGTACCAGGTCGATGCCCGTCACCATCTCGGTGATCGGGTGCTCGACCTGCAAGCGCGTGTTCATCTCCAGGAAGAAGAACTCGCGCGTGCGGCCGTCGACCAGGAACTCCACGGTGCCGGCGCCGCGGTAGCCCACGGCGGCTGCGGCGCGGACCGCCACCGCGCCCATGGCGGCGCGCATCCCTTCGTCCAGCAGCGGGCTGGGCGTTTCCTCCACGATCTTTTGATGCCGCCGCTGAATGGAGCACTCGCGCTCCCACAGGTGGAGCACCGTGCCGTCTGCCAGCCCCAGCACCTGAATCTCCACGTGGTGCGGCGCCTGCACCAGCTTCTCCATGTAGACGGTCGAGTCGCCGAAGGCGTTCTGCGCTTCGGAGCGGGCGCGCGCGACCGCGTCAGCCAGGTCGGCGGGCGCGGCCACGGCGCGCATCCCCTTGCCGCCGCCGCCGGCCGCCGCCTTCACCAGCACCGGGTATCCGAGCCCCGTTGCGGCGCGCGTCCAGGCGTCGGGATCGGCGCCGAGCGGCTCCGTGCCCGGCACGACCGGCACGCCGGCTGCGGTCATGCGCGCGCGCGCGCCGGTCTTCGACCCCATCGCGTCGATCGCCTCGGGGGGCGGGCCGATGAACGCCACCCCGGCGCCCGCGCAGGCGCGCGCCAGCTCGGCGCGCTCGGAGAGGAAGCCGTAGCCCGGGTGAAGCGCGTCGCAACCGGCGCGGCGCGCCACCTCCAAGATTCTGTCGATCCGCAGGTAGCTTTCGGCGGCGGGGGCCGGCCCGACTTCATGTGCCTCGCCCGCGTAGCGCACGTGCAGCGCACCGCGGTCGGCGCTGGAATAGATGCCAACCGAGCGGATGCGCAGCTCGCGAAGCGCGCGCATCACGCGCACCGCGATCTCTCCGCGGTTCGCCACCAGGACCTTGCGGAACATCGGCCGCGCGACGCTATCATGCGGCGGTGACCGTGTCGCCGCCGCCGCCGCCCCCGCCAGCCCCCCCGTCGTCGCCGCCGCCCCCGTCGTCGCCGCCGCCCCCGTCCGCCCCCCCGCCCTCGGCGTCGCCGCCGGCGCAGGAGCCAATGGCGCCCCCGCTCCTGACGGGCGCGCTCCCTGGCACCGGCGGCACTCTCAAGGACGAGCCAGACGACTTCATCGTCGAGGAGGTTCCCGCCTATGAGCCCAACGGCGCCGGCGACCACCTATGGCTGTGGGTGGAAAAGCGCGACGTGGAGGCGTCGGCGCTGCTCGACCGCTTGGCGGCGGCGCTGGGCGTGCGCCACACGGAGCTGGGCGCCGCGGGCCGCAAGGACCGCCGCGCCGTGACGCGCCAGTGGGTGTCGGCGCCGCTCGCGCGCGGGCGCGCGGCGCCCGAAGCCGAGGCCATCGACGCCGGTCCCGGCGTGCGCGTGCTGCGCGTCGCACGCCACGCCAACAAGCTCCGCACCGGTCACCTGCGCGGGAACCGTTTCATCGTTCGCATCCGCGACGTGGAAAGCGGCGCCGACGTCGCGCTGCAGCGCGCCCGTGCCAAGCTGCAGCTGCTGGAGGCGCGCGGCCTCCCCAACGGCTACGGCGAGCAGCGCTTCGGCGGCGGGGCTGCGCAGCTCGCCTTCGGCCACGCCGTTCTGAAGGGCGAGGCGCGCGCGCCTCGCGACAAGCGCCGCGCGCGCTTTCTACTGTCCGCCGTGCAGGGTGATCTCTTCAACCGTTACCTGGCGGCGCGCATGACGCGCGGGCTCTGGGGACGGGCGCTCGCGGGCGACGTGATGAAGAAGGAAGACACCGGCGGGATTTTCGTCTGCACTGACCCCGCCGCCGACCAGGCGCGCCTCGACGCGCTCGCCATCCATCCCACCGGGCCCATGTACGGTGAGGAGATGCGCGCCGCGGAGGGCGAGGCCGCGGCGCTGGAGGCGGAGGTGCTGGCCGGCGCCGGCCTCGGCGCCGAGGACCTCGCGCGCGTGCGCCGCTTGGCCGCTGGGACCCGCCGCCCGCTGCGCGTGCTGGTGCGCGAGGTCGCAGTGCGCGCCGACGAGCGCGACGGCCGCGCCGACCTCGTCGCCGCGTTCTTCCTGCCGAAGGGCAGCTACGCGACCGTCTTGTTGCGCGAGCTGATGCACCCAAGCGTGCTGCCCGCCGGCGGCGCCGGCCCCGCGCTATACTCCTCGGACCCGTGACGCGCGACCGACGCAGGAGGGTCCGATGAGCGACGACGTACCCGTCAAGCCGCCGCCGGTGGACGCCGCCACGCTGAAGAGGGTCCGATGAGCGACGACGTACCCGTCAAGCCGCCGCCGGTGGACGCCGCCACGCTGAAGGCGAAAGGCGACGAGGCGCGCCGCGCCGGCAAGCATCCCGATGCACAGCGGCTCTACAAGCTGGCCATGGTCGCCGCCGCCGACGCGGGCGACAAGCGGCTCGTCGCCGGCTGCCTCACGGGGCTCGGCCATTCCCTCGCCGACCAGCGCGAGCTGCGCCTGGCCATCCAGGCCTATGGAGACGCACTGGAGATGCTCGACGAGAAGGAGTACCCGCGCGAGCGCGCCGTGCTCCACTTCAACCTCGGATCGGTGTGCCTCGACTACCACGGCGAGGACCGCTGGACGTGGGTAATGATGGCCGGCGACGTTCTCAAACGCGCGCTCAGGTACTTCAACGAGAAGGAGCACCCCAACGAGTTCAAGGCGGCGAGCCAGCTCCTCCTGCGCGCCGAGGACGAGATATCGCGCAACCCCCTCGCTCAGGCGGAAGTCGTTCTGGACGACTGAGCCGAGGATCGCCCGAAGGGCGACCCCTCGGCGAAGCATACTCGGCGATCGAACCGCCGCGGTGGCGGACGAGGCACTGCGTATCGAAGCCCCTCCTCCGGTTTCTTCAGGAAGTGGACGCCGCGGCGTGGTCGTGCGCGACGCCAAAACGACCGCCGCGAGCCGTGGTATAACGAGCCCCGATGCCTCCGCGCCGGAAGTGCGCCGCCTGCGGCGCGACGATGCTCCCGGGCTTCGTCCCCGACGACCGAGGCGGCGGCCCGGTCATCCAGATCGACGGCTGCGCCAAGTGCGGGGCCACCTGGTTCGACGGCGGCGAGCTGGAGCGCATCGCCGCCAAGACGATTGTCGACCTCTTCAGCGGCGACGCCGCCGCCGCGCGGCGGTGCTGGCAGTGCGGCGCCACGGTCGCGGGCGGCCCCGGCACGCGCGCCGGTCCCAGCACCTGTCCGCGCTGCCAGGCGCGCACGGGACGCACCTGCCCGGGGTGTGGCACGCGCATGGGCGTTCTCGAGCACAGCGCCATCCTCGTCGACGCCTGCCCCACTTGCCGCGGCATCTTTCTCGACCGCGGTGAGTTCGACCAGATCCTGGCGTTGCCCGGCGACCCGCTGAAGTGCGTGCGCTGCGGCAGCACGGAGTTCGAAGCGCGCCATAGCTACTTCAGTGAGCAGGGCATCCTCTGCGGACCGTGCCACGCCACCGAAGCGGCCGTCGCGCGCGGCGAGCTGCCGGCGGGGGGCCTTGCGGCGGTCGGCGGTGCCGGTGCGCCGATCGTGGGCCCTGCGACGACGGGGCCGAGCGTGAAGCGCATCGACGTCACGCGTTTCCTGGCCGAGTACCTGCGCCTGCGCAACGAGCGTCCGCCCGACCTGGAACGCTGATCACGGCGCGTGGCTACGCCTCTCGTCGACGTCGTCACGATCGGGACCGAGCTCACGCGCGGCGAGATCGTCGACACGAACGCCGCGTGGCTCGGCACCGAGCTGCACCGGCGTGGCTTCGCCGTGGGCGTGCACACCACCGTGGCAGACGACCGCGCGGCGATGCGCCGGGCGCTGGCCGAATCGGCGGCGCGTGCCGTCGCGGTGCTCGTCAGCGGCGGGCTCGGTCCGACGATGGACGACTTCACCGCCGAGGTGGCGGCCGAGGTATGCGGCGTGCCGCTGGCGCGCGACGACGAGGCGCTCACCCGCCTGACCGCGCGCCTGACGGGGTTCGGGCTGGCGGTCACGCCGAACAACGCCAAGCAAGCCGACGTGCCCGCCGGGGCGCGTGTGCTGCAGAACGAGGCCGGCACCGCCCCGGGGTTCGTAACACCGGCGGCGCAGGGGCGCGCGCCCATGTACTTCATGCCGGGCGTGCCGCGCGAGCTGCAGCGCATGTTCGAGCGGCAAGTCGCGCCGGATCTCGAGGCGCGCTTCCCCGAGCGCGACGCCGTCGCCGAGCGCCGCCTGCGTGTGTTCGGCACCGGCGAGTCGACGGTCGATTTCATGCTGAAGAAGCAGATCGAAGCGTTCGTGGGCGCGCAGCCGGGCCCGGCCTCGGGGGATGCGGCGGCCGAGGTGGCGTTCCGCGCCTCGTGGCCGGAGATCCTCGTGACGTTCCGCGCCCGCGCCGCCAGCCCGGAAGCGGCGCGCGCCAAGGTCGACCGCATCGCCGAGGAGGCACGCGGCGTCCTGGGGCCGCACGTGTACGGCGAGGGCGACGCCGGGCTGGCCGAGGTCGTGGGCGCCGAGCTGCGCGCGCGCGCGCTGCGCGTGGCGGTGGCGGAGAGCTGCACGGGCGGCGAGCTCGGGGCCATGCTCACGGCGGCGGCGGGGGCGAGCGACTACTTCGCCGGCGGCGTCATCGCCTACGCCGACCAGGTGAAAACGGGCGTGCTGGGCGTGCCCGAGGACGTGCTGCGCGCGCACGGCGCCGTGAGCGAGCCGGTCGTGCGCGCCATGGCGGAGCGCGTCGCGGACCTCTTCGGCGTCTCCGCGGGCATCGCCATCAGCGGCGTCGCGGGGCCGGGGGGCGGCACGCCGGACAAGCCCGTCGGCACGGTACACTGGGCGGTGGCGTTGCGGCTGCCGGGCGAGGCGCCGGCGACGCTGCACGGCACGCGCCGCATGCGCGGCGACCGCGGCATGATCCGGCGGATCAGCGCGTTTGCCGCGCTGCGACTGCTGCTGGGGCGGTTGCGCGGCGAGACGGTCGCTTAGGCGCAGGCGGAGTGCACGATGGTGGGCGTCGACGGCAACGGCAACGGCAACGGCGGCGGCAGCGGCGGCAGCGGCGGGGGTGGCAACGGCGGCGGCAACGGCGGCGGCGGCGGGGACAGCGGCGCCAGTGGCGCCGGCGGCGCGCACGAGCGGGACGACGCGGCGGCGGCCTCGCGCGGTGCGCGCGCTGCGCCGGCGCCGGTTCCGACGCCGGCGCGGCCCGTCGAGGAGGACGGCGCGGCGCCGATCCCGGTGCCGTTCGCTGCGCCCGGGCAGGGGCCGGAATCGGAGGACGACGACGCGAACGTCACGGAGCGCCCGGAGGCCGCCTACGTGGAGCACTTGCGCGCGTTCATCGCGGTCGACCTGCCGGTGGCCGCGTTGCGCGCGCTCGCCAAAGGGCAGGCGGAGCTGCGTGCGGCGTGGGAGAAGGCCGGCGGCCCGCGCGTCCGCTGGGTCCCTGTCGAAAACGTGCACGTGACGCTGAAGTTCCTGGGCTCCGTCCCGGCGCCAGTCACCGAGGCCGTCGCCGAGGCGCTCGACGCGCTCGCCGGCGGTCGCCGCGCGCCGCGCGTGTGGGTGCGCGGGATGGGCGCCTTTCCCAGCCTGGGGCGACCGCGCGTCGTTTGGGCCGGGCTCGACGACCAGGCGGGCGCGCTGGCGGCACTGGCCGACGCCGTGGACGCCCGTTGCGAGGCGCTCGGGTTTCGCCGCGAGAAGCGCGAATACAAGCCGCACGTGACGCTCGGGCGCGTGAAGGAAGACGGCGGCGGTGGGAGCCGCGTCGCGCTGGAGGAGGTGATCTCCCCCCTCGCCACGCGCGACTTCGGCGAGGCGACGGTGCGCGAGGTCATCCTCTATCGTAGCGATTTAACTCCGAAAGGCGCCCATTACACCTCGCTGCACCGCGCCCCGCTGGGCGGTGCGCGCGAGCGCTGAACGTTTGCACAGTCCACCCGGCTCTGTTATCGTCGCCTCACCTCATCCAAAAAGCTTCAGCCACAACAGGAGACCTCGACATGGCGAAGGAGAACGAGCGTGACCGGGCAATCGAGCTGGCCGTCAGCAGCATCGAGCGGCAGTTCGGCGCCGGGGCCATCATGCGGCTGGGCGCCGGCGACGCCACGCCCGACGTTCCCATCATCCCGTCGGGCGCCATCTCGCTCGACCACGCGCTCGGCGTCGGGGGCTGGCCGCGGGGCCGCGTCGCCGAAATCTACGGCCCCGAGTCGAGCGGCAAGACGACCCTGGCGCTGCATGCCATCGCCGAGGCGCAGCGCTACGGCGGCGTAGCGGCCTTCATCGACGCCGAGCACGCGCTGGACGTGACGTACGCGCGCAAGCTGGGCGTGCGCACGGACGATCTCCTGGTCTCGCAGCCCGACAACGGCGAACAGGCCCTGGAGATCACCGACATGCTCGTGCGCTCGGGCGCCATCGACGTCATCGTCGTGGACTCGGTCGCCGCGCTCGTGCCCAAGGCGGAGATCGAAGGTGAGATGGGTGACGCGCACATGGGCTTGCAAGCGCGCCTGATGTCGCAGGCGCTGCGGAAGCTCACCGGCACCATCGCCCGCTCGCGCACGTGCGTGATGTTCATCAACCAGATCCGCATGAAGATCGGCGTCATGTTCGGCAACCCCGAGACGACCACGGGCGGCAACGCCCTGAAGTTCTACGCCAGCGTGCGCATCGACGTGCGCCGCATCGGCAACATCAAGGTGGGCGAAGACGCGGTCGGCAGCCGCGTGCGCGTGAAGGTGGTAAAGAACAAGCTCGCCGCGCCTTTCAAGACGTGCGAGTTCGACATGATGTTCGGCACCGGCATCTCCAAGGAAGGCGACCTCATCGACCTGGGCGCCGAGGAGGGGCTGGTGGAGAAGAGCGGCGCCTGGTACTCGTTCGAAGGAGAGCGCATCGGGCAGGGGCGTGACAACGCCAGGATCTTCTAGCGCGAGCATCCGGACATGCGTGACAAGCTGGAGGGCAAGCTGCGGGAGAAGATGGGTCTGGCGCGGGCGGCGGTCAACGCGGCGGAGCTGGCGCAGGGCGCGGCGGGGATCTCGAGGAAGGGCAGGCCGAGCTCCTTGCGCATCTTGGCGTCGATCTTGTTGCGGATGTCGGTGTTGTCCTTCAGGAACTGGCGCGCGTTTTCACGTCCCTGTCCCATACGCTCGCCTTCGTACGCATACCAGGCGCCCGACTTCTCGACGACGTTGTGCTCGACGCCGAGATCGATCAGGTCGCCTTCCTTGCTGATGCCCTCGCCGTAGAGGATGTCGAACTCCGCCTCGCGGAACGGCGCCGCGACCTTGTTCTTGACGACCTTCACCTTGGCGCGGCTGCCGATGACCGACTCGCCTTCCTTCAGCGAGGCGATGCGCCGGATGTCCATGCGGATCGACGAGTAGAACTTGAGCGCGCGGCCGCCCGTGGTCGTCTCGGGGTTGCCGAACATCACGCCGATCTTCTCGCGGAGCTGATTGATGAAGATGAGGCACGTCTTGCTCTTGGCCACGATGGAGGTGAGC
>DASYRF010000126.1:0-14794 GCA_036004705.1 Myxococcota bacterium | reverse complement strand
AGGAGCACCGACACCGCCGGCACCAACCCGGCCTGTGCGAGGAGGCGCCCGACGAACAGCTCCTGGCACAGCGCCGACCTCCACAGAAGCTCCGCGGCCGGCGGCAGGGCGGGCAGCGGCAGCGCCCAGCCGTCGTGCGCCAGGAGCGCCAACGCCGCACCGAGGCGCGCGTACATGGGCGCGTGGTCTTGCCGCTCCACGGGCGGGCGGCGCAAGGCGGCCTCGATGAAGACGTGCTCCATGTCGCGCGGCGCGGGTGCCGGCGCGGCGCCGGCGTCGGCGTCGGCGTGGGCGTCGGCGCGGGCGTCGGCGTGGGCGTGGGCGTCGGCGTCGGGGTCGGCGTCGGCGCGGGCGTGGGCGTGGGCGTGGGCGTCGGCGTCGGCGTCGGGCGCGAGGCGGGCGTGGGCGGCGGCCGCGTAGGCGTCGGCGGCGCTGGCGCCGAGGGCGGCGACGGCCGCCAGTCCTTCTTCGATGGGCGGCACGCCCCGCCCCCATAGCTCGCCGCGAAGCAGGTCGGCGACGGCCACGAGTCCGGCTTCGTCGGCGGTCGCCGGCGCGGCGGGCGGCGGTCCCGCCTCTCGCGCCGCCAGCTGGGCCTGCGACGCAACGGTGGGGGCGTCGGGATCGTCGACGGAATGGCGCAGCCCCTGGCACTCCGGGCTCAGACCGACGCGCAGCTCGCTGCCCGACCAGCGCGCCACCAGCGGGAACGTGCGGCACCCCAGCGGCTTGGCCTCGGGCCCGAAGTGCTCGTGCAACGCGCAGCGGTCCTGCGCCGTCAGGAAAACGCAACGCCCCGCGCGCGCCGTCAGGAAGCGCACCTCGCGCCCGTTCGGCTCCGTGAACCCGTCGACGTAGGGTCCGGCGATGCCCGTCACCGATAGGTCCAGCGCCGCCAGCCCCTGCAGAAATGCGTCGTCCAGCGGTCCGACCACGAAGGCGCGGCAGCAGTGGCCGCACCCGGAGCAACGGAAGCGCGCCGGGGCCAGGGTCCGCAGCGTCACCGTCGCCGGCATGGCGTCGAGCATGCGACGCAGCGGCGCGAATCTCAAGAAGGCGCGCCGCGCCGGCGCCGGCCCGCCAAGGGCTGCAAAGTTGATGGTGCGGTCGGCCCGTGATACAAGGCGAGCGCGCGCCTCCAAGCTCGCGCGCTGTCAGGGAAAACCTGTCCCCGTCAGGGGAGGAGTGGATGACGACGACCGCACCCGAAACCCTGCCCCGCTCCTTCGGCAAGTACACGCTCCTGACACTGTTCGCAAAAGGGGGTACGGGACGACTCTTTTTGGCGAAGGGCGGCGCCGCGCCCAGCCAGAGCGACGTCATCGTCGTCAAGCTCTTCAACGCGGAAGTGGCCAGCGGACCGTTCAAGGCGTTGCTCGAGCGCGAGGCCGGGCTTCACGTCAAGCTCGAGCATCCCAACGTGACCACGACGCTGGAGCTCGGCCACGTGGGCGGCGAGTTCTACCAGGCGATGGAGTACGTCGCCGGCAAGGACGTGCAGAAGATCCTGACGAAGTGCTTCCAGCAGAAGGCGAAGGTGCCGCCGAACCTGTGTCTGCTGGTCATGGTGCAGGTGCTGCGCGGGTTGGCGCACGCGCACCGCGTGGGCGGGGTGGTGCACCGCGATCTGCGTCCGTCGAACGTGGTGGTGGGCTACGACGGGCAGGTGCGGCTCATCGATTTCGGGCTGGCGAAGACGGCCATCAAGCTGGACCCGGCCCATCCGCGCGCGATGTTCAACACCTCGTACATGTCGCCGGAGCAGGCGCGCGGCGGGGCGCCGAACGTGCGCAGCGACGTGTATGCGGGTGGGATCGTGCTCTACGAGATGCTCACGGGGACGCGGCTGTTCACGTTCTCCGCGAACGACCGCGCCGGACTGATGCGCACGGTGACGGAGCCGAAGGTGGCGCCGCCCTCGAAGAAGGCGCCCGAAGTGTCGGCCGAAGTCGACGCGCTCGTGCTGAGGGCGCTGGCGCGCGACCCGGTGGCGCGCTTTCAGAGCGCCGAGGAGTTTGCGTCGGCGTGCCTGAAGATCCTGGAGGGGCAGGGCGCGGCGGCGAACGGCCCGGGCCAGCTCGGCACGTTCATGCAGACCTTGTTCGCCAAGGAGATGGCGGCGGAGTCCAAGTTCGTGCACGACCTTCTGGCGAAGGACGCCAGCAAGCTGGACCCCGATCTGCGGTTGAGCCAGGTGTTCGCGCCGCCGCCGGGAGCGCGCGCCGAGGCGCAGCGCGCGAGCGAGCGCGCCCGCATGGCGACCCCGGCGCCCGTTCTGGGCGCGGCGGCGGCCGCGGGCCACTCCACCGGCCCCGCCTTGGCGGTCGTCAACGCCGGCGCGTCGCCGGCGCCGGCGTCCTCAGCGGCGGCGCACGCCGCGTCGTCGCCGGCGCCTTCCCCCGCGGCGGCGCATCCCGCGCCCGCGGCGGCGCACCGTCCGGCCGCACCGGTCGCGTCGCCCGTCGCGGCGCCGGTCGCCCCGTCGCCGGCCTCGGCGCCGGCGGCGGCGCCCGCGAAGCCGGCTCCGGCGCGCGAGGCCCCTGCCCCTGCCCCTGCTCCGACGCCGGCGCCTTCCGTCCACGAGCACACGACGCCTCCGCCGCGGCCCATGCCCGTCGCGCCGAGCCCGGCGCCGGTGGCCGCAGCGCGCGTATCGCCTGCGCCTGCGCCTGCTCCGGCGGCGCGCGCCTCGGGGCCGGCCCCGGCCTCTGCGGCGGCGCCGGCCCGCGCGGCGGCGGCTTCGGCGGCAGGGGGCAAGAAGAGCAACGTCGCCGTCTACGTCGTCGCGGCGGTGGTCGTGCTGGGCGTAGGCGCGGCCGGCTTCTGGTACCTGCAGTACGGTCCAGGTGCGACGTCGTCGGACACGGCGGCCCCGAGGACGGCGGCGACGACCGAGTCGCCCGCTACACCGGCCCCTGCCACCGCGGCGACCACGTCTCCGGCGACGGCCGACGGCAGCGGCGCGCCCACGACCGGCGCGACGACGGGTGAGCCCGGCAGCGCCACGTCGAGCGGGACTCCGACGACGGCGGCCGCCACGGGTTCGCCCGCGACCGCGGCGACCGCGGCGCCGAAGGCGATGGTGAAGGTCGAGCTGAAGGGAGGGCCGGTGGGAGCGAAGGTGTTCCTCGACGGCGCCGAGGTCGGGGCGCTGCCCTACGCGCAGGAGTTCGAGGAGGGGACCGAGCTCACGTTCACGGTTTCGATGCCGCCCGACTACGAGGACGCGACGGTGCCGGTGAAGGTGTCGGCCGGCATGAAGGCGGCGCGCGTGGCGCTGAAACGCCTGAAGCCGGCCACGGCGAAGCCCGCCACGGCGAAGCCCACGGCCGAGCCAGGCACGACGGCCGCGCCGCCCAAGACCGCCGCGCCGCCGAAGACGGCGGCCCCCGGCACCGGCGACGACGACATCATCGAGGACTAGGTCCGTCCTGGCACATCGCCCACCGGCGCGTCGGGCGATTCCCACGGCAGGCGGCGCACCGCGCGTCACTCGAACTCGACGACGTTGGGCTTCTTCTTCCTTGCCGCGCGCTTCTGCTTGATCCGGTTGACGATGTGCGCGAGCTGCGAACTATTGAAGGACGAGGGCGTCGTCTGCAGAGTTCGTTGCAAGAGAATCCGCTCGGCGTAGGTCTTGTTCTTCTTGGCGTTCAGAGGATGCAGCTCCGGGGTCCACATGTAGTTGTCGATCGGCACGACGTGATCGAGGCCGAACGCGTGCCCGACCTCGTGCACGACGGCGTTGGCGATGGCGCGGCCCGCCATGTCCGCCGTCTGCGGGAAGGTGCTCTCGCACGTCGTCGGGTCGCCCTTTACCTTGCAGATCTGACTCTCTTTGACGGTCCTCAAGTAGATCGTCCCGCTCAGCCCGAGCGCCTTCAACCAGAGGGTCGTGGCGTCGAAGTCGATGAACTCTTCCGCGCTCGCGGACTTCCCCTCCCAGTCGAACCGGACCACGCCGATTGAGCGAAAGGCCTCCTCGACGATTTTCTTCACCGTCTCCGGGAACGGGCAGGCCCCGAAGCCGTCGACCTTGATGATGAGCGGCGCCATGCCCTTCTGCTCGTCCTGGAGGAGCTCCTCGACCGGCTTGGCCGGCCTCCACGGTGAGACGACGATCCGCACCCCGCGGTTCCTGGCACGCCCTGCCACGGTGTCGTTCGCAGCCACCGGCTCGCGGGAGCCGACGCCCTTTACCGCGTCGACCCGTTCGCCGGGCAGTCCCATCCGCTGCAGGACTGCCTTCACGCTCGCAGCCCGCTGCGCCGCCAACCGGTCGTTCCGCTTCTTCCCGCCCGTGGTATCCGCGTGTCCGGTGATGGTGACGCGGGCATTCGGATCGAGGGTCAGAACGCCGTAGTAGACCTTGTCGCGCAGGAAGTCCTCGTGCTCCTGCTTCAGCCCCGTTTTCCCTATGCCGAAATTCAGTAGCGAGAAGCCGCCTCCTCCGCCGCGATCCTCCTCTACGATCCCTTCGGAGGTGCGGGACCACTCGATCTCTTCGGTGCGGCTGCCGACCGACTCCGGCCCGTCCTCATGATCGTCATCGCCCTCGCGATCGCGCTGAACGACGGGCCCGAGGCCGTGGGGCTCCACCGCTGCGCCCGCCGCCCCCTCCGGCGAGCGCATGATCGCACCGCCCGCGGACTTCGGCCTCAGAGCGTCGTCCTCGAGCTCCTCTTCGTCGTGCCCGGACAGGCGGCGGCGAGACACCTCGGACGGTGTCGCCTGCTGCACGGTGTGCGTGAGCTCGTGGGCGAGCAGCCACCGGCCGGCCGTCGTCTCCGGCGCATATCGCCGCGCTCCGAAGAAGATGTGCTCGTCCAGCGTGTACGCCCGCGCCTGCATGGCGGCGGCGGTCTGCGCGGCTTCGGGTTCGGTATGCACTCGTATGCGGCTGAAGTCGTGACCGAAGCGCGGCTCGAAGAAGGATCGGACGTCGGCCGGCAGCGGCCTTCCCCCCTGCTGCAGCGAGCGGATTCGGCCTTCGAGCCGCCCGGAGATCCCCTCCCGCGGCTCCTCCTCTCCGTGGGCCGAGTCCGATCCGGCGCTGGCCGCCGGCGAAGCGGCCGAGCCGACCATCTGGTCGGCGACGCGGTCGGCCTCCGCCTCGTACGGATCTACCGAGCGCCGGACCTGCAGGGCCGCCTGGACGCCGGGCCTGCCACGCCGCTCCAGAAACCGAGACCCCTCCGTGAGGCGAGGGCCGGCCGCCGCCCGCCCTTGGGCGCCCTTGCCCGGTGCCCGCGCAGCCGCGGGCCGGTCCACCCGCGACGCCCAGCCCCGGTGCCCACCGCTCATCTCCTCCGCGCCTCCCTCCACTCCCCGACGAAAGAGTATGCGCCCTCACGGGGGTGCGCCAGAAGAGCAAGCGTCTTCCCGGCGAGCGAGTCGTTACGGCCGCGCGGTTCGTGTCGCCGCGAACCCCAGCAGCCACGCAGAGGCCGCGCACTACTCCCGGCGGACATCACGCGAAGTCGCTGTCGGCGAGGCATCGCCCACCAGAAAGATCCCGGACTCGGTCGTCGTCGCCGAAGCGACGGCGGCGCCCTTCTTGCTGAATCGTTCGTGGTGGTGCGCCGTATCGTAATCGGCGTCGGTGTACCAGTACATGAAGTCACCGGGGCGCACCGTGACGTCGGGGTTGGCCTTCAACGCCGCGTCCGCCTTGGCGCTGATGGCGGCTCCCTCCGTATAGGACGTCGCGATCATCCGGAGCTTTCGTTTCTTCTTCCCCGCGAGCCATGTCTTGAGGTCTGCGATGGCCGGCAGGTTCCCCGGCTTGCCGTCGAACGCGTAGATCTCGTCGACCGCAATGAGCGTCGACGGCAGGCACCACAGCTTGAGGGCGTCGGTGCCGGAGCTCCAGCCCCCGATGGCGAGTCGATTGAGCGTCGGCGCCGTGGCGCTGTCCTTGGCCACCCGGTCCTCCGCCCACGCGGCCGTCAGGAGGCCTCGGAGAAGATCGAGCGCCGCGCTGGTCAGCATGCCCATCCGACCGAACACGTGCGCGTGCGGCAACGGGAAAACGACAATGACGGGCTTGTTCGAGTCTTTCAGCTGGCGGTCCCAGTCGAACGCCGGATACTCGGCAAATTGCAGGGTCGTCGGCGTCGACTGCACGACGTAGCTGCCCGGCGGTTTGTTGGCGTCCATGTATAGGCCGAGCTGACCGTACGGGACTTCGTCCGAATTCGTGTACATCCCGTGGACCACGGAACCGCTCTTTGCGTCGACGTGAGCCGTGATCTCCTGGTGGAAGTGAAGAAAGACGTTCAGGTCGGAACGCTTGGGCGCTGCCGCGACGACGGGCGGAACGACCACCGCCCAGGTCACCGGGCCGCCCCCCGCGCTCGGCGCGGTGACGTCCGTCATCTCGAAGACATAGACCTTGCACGCCCGCGTGATCGAGTTGAACCTCTTGAACGTGCCGTTTGTCGGATGGCTCTCGACGTGGGGATCGACGCGCAGGAACCTCACGTCGAGATCGACCGTCACGACCGCGCTCTTGCCTGACCCGATGGTGGGAACGCCGATACGCGGATGACGGCCGCCCACCCGACCACCGACCGCCGTGACCGACGGGGGCTTGCCGGGGCTCCGCGTCACCTCGAACGTCTGCTCCACATCGAGGATGCGCGTCGCGGTTGCGGCCTGCGAGGGAATGCGTGCGGTCAGGACGACTTTTTGCACCGCCTTGGAGCGGACGGGGACGTCGAACTCTCGTTTTCCGGCGACGGACGCGCCGCTCTCGGGAAGCACGAGGCCCGCCCCGGCGACGACCTCCGACAGGTGCACCGTCATCTTGGACACGAACCGGTGCGACGCGTTGGCGTAGCGCACCTGAAGCTTGAGGTCCGAGACGGGCTTCGGCGTGGGCGCGGGTGCGGCCGGCGGCACCGCGGCCGCGACGATCCCTTCGCTCTCGCCCGCGCCCGTGCCCGTGCCCGCGCTTGCGCCCTCGCCCGCGGTGCTGAACAACGCGGAGGCGCCGTCCGTGTCGCCGGCGGCGAGCAGGTCGCGGAGCTTGACTGGATCGAACGCGCGCCCGTGCGCCTCGACCGCGTCGCCGCGCCGGATGCGGAGTTGTGTGGGATTGGGCATCGCGGTCGCGTCCAGTGTGAACGTGACGAGGTTTCCGTCGCGGACCGCGCTGCCGGACGGAAGCGTCTGCACGACTGCGCCCGCGCCGTTCTCCACGACCAGATCCGCAGTCTCCTCGGCGGCCAGCGCGAGGGAGACGAGCAAAGGGTCGGTGGCGGGCGGCGTGTCCTCACCGGACAGGTCCACTATGTCCGTTGCGGTCTTGGCCCAGACCGGATACTCCGGGCAGCCCGGCGCAGCACACGGGGCACGCGGCGGCGGCTCGATCGCCCCGTCGAACAAGAAGACCTCCACGCGACGGTCGCGCTGCAGCGGATCGTCGCCGGGCGCGATCGGCGGCGGCTTCGGCGCGAGCGTGACCGGATGGAACTCGCCGCACCCATGGACCTCGAGCTGGGTGTAGGTCGGCAGAGTCGTGCCGTCGAGACCCATGTAGGCGACCACGAGCTGGCGGCGCGTCGCGGGATCGAGCTCGCCACTAACGGCGAGCCCGGCCGCGACCTGCTCGTTTCGCCACTGCTGGAACGCGCGAACGGCGTCGTGCGTCGCGGGACCGGCGATGCCGTCGACGTTGCCGGCGTAGAAGGGCGGCTGTTTCTCCGGTAACGCGGAGAGCATGTGTTGATCTTCGCGCGTCCCCCAGCGTTGCTGCGCGAGCGGCGCCGCATACCAGGGCAACCACTCGTCGACTCGATCGCGCAAGTAGGCGGCGATCGCCTGGGCGCGGTCCACGGAGAGTCGCAGGTTGAAGGCGTCGGCGCCGGTCGAATCCGTGTGTCCGCTCACGAGGACACGCGCGCCCGGGTGCTTGTCGTACAGGGCGCGCAGCGCACGGATCCCCGTCGTGGCCCGCGGCAGGAGGAAGGTCTTGGCGTGGTCGAACAGCATCCCCACCAGGCGCACGCGGTGGATCTTCGTCGATACGACGAGCGCGGCAGGCTTGCCGACTTGGAAAGTCAGGGCCTTGCCATCGTACGCGATCTTGTCCATGAGCCGTGGATCCTATAGGCGTCGGGGCGCCGCCATACAAAAAGCACCGGCTCCGGTCCATAGGTCCGGATGGGCAGATGGCGTCGCGCCGGCGCCGCGCCGGACCGAGGGGTGTCAGACCGCGGACGGCGGCGAGCTGCGCGAGCGCTGGTTCGCGCTGGGCGAAGTCGTGGTCGAGCACCGTGAGCTCGTCGCCTCCCTCGGGGACGTCCGCGGCGCCGTAGAAAGCCGAGGACGCGCACCCGGTTCACCGCCAAGACCGCCGCGCCGCCGAAGACGGCGGCACCCGGCACCGGCGACGACGACATCATCGAGGACTAGGTCCGTCCTGGCACACCGCCCACGGGCGCGTCGGGCGATTCCCACGGCAGGCGGCGCACCGCGGCGAGGAGCGCGGCGCGCAGGGCGTCGAGGCGCGCGGCGTCGAGGATCTTTCCTCCGCCGGCGGCTTCGGTGACGTAGAAGGCGTCGGCCACTTCCTCGGCCTCGGTGGCGATCTTCGACAGCACGATGGAAACGCCGAGGCGGTGCAGTGTGTCGGCGACAGCCCAGAGCACGCCTGGGCGATCCTCGGTGTGCACGTCGACGACGGTGTAACGGGCGGCGACGTCGTTGTCGATGGCGACGCGGTGGCGTTCCGCGGGGAGGCGCGCGGCGGTGCGCCCGCCGCTGGCGGCGGCGTCCCCGCGGCGGCGGGCCACCAGGTCGGCGACCTGGACGCGCCCCGACAGAACGCCGGCGAGGTCGGCCTCGAAGCGCGACCAGCGCGCGGCGCGCCGCTCGGCGCGGCCGTCCGGATCGGCCACCTGGAACACGTCGAGCGCGGCGACGCGGCGGTCGCCCAGCGTCACCGAGTAGATCCGCGCGCCGAGGATGTCGGCGCCGCTGGCGGTGAAGGCGCCGGCCAGGCGGGCCAAGACGCCGGGCGCGTCGGCGCAGGCGACGATCACCTCGGCGACGCCCAGGCCGGGGCGCTCGGTGATGCGCAGGGCGAACGGCCGGGGCGTGTCGGGCGCGGCGTAGGCCGCCAGGCAGCGGAGCTGGGCGAGCAGGTCGGCGGTCGGGTGGCCGAGGAGCTGGCGCTCGTCGGCGGAGCGCAGGAAGTCGGCGAGGACGCCCGCGGGCACGGCGGGGGCGCCGCCGGCGGGCGGCGCGGCGGCGGCCGCCTCGCGCAGGCGCGCGCGGGCGGCCTCGGCGCGGGCGGCGGCGTCCGGTCCGCGGGCGTCGCCGCGCAGCAGGGCCTCGCGCGCGCGCTCGTACAGCTCGGCCAGCAGCGACGCGCTCCAGCTCGACAGGACGCCGGGGCCGACGGACGACACGTCGGCGAACGTCAGTAGATACAGCGCGTCGAGCCGCGCCAGCGTTCCCACGGTGCGCGCGAACTGCGCCAGGAGCGCCTCGTCGCTGAAGTCGCGCTTGGTGGCGATGTGCGACATCAGCAAGTGGTGCAGCACCAGCAGGCGCACCGTCTCCACGTCGCCCGGCGCCAGCCCCAGCCGCGCCGCCGCCGCCGCCGCCATCCCCGCGCCCACCTCGCTGTGGCGCGTGCCGTGCAGCTTTCCGCAGTCGTGCAGCAGCATCCCCAGGAAGAGCGGCACGGCCGCGCCCGCGGCGGCGCCCGCCCCGGCCGCGTCGCGCGCGATCTCGGTCAGGCGCGGCTGCTCGGCCGCCAGGTCGCCGCGCAGCAGCGCGCGCAGGCACTCCACCGCGCGCAGCGTGTGCACGTCCACGGTGTAGACGTGGAACAGGTCGCGCCGCCACAGGCATTCGATCTGCGCGAACTCGGGGAGGAGCGCGCCCAGCACGCCTACCTCGTGCATCGCCGCCAGCGCCTCCTGACGATCGGCGGGGTCGCACAGCAGCTCCAGGAAGAGGGCGTGGGCGCGCGCCCGCTCGGCGCGCTGCGTTTGGTCGAGCGACTCGTCCGGCGCCGCGCACAAGCGCGCCAGCGCGCGCGCCGCTTCCGCCAGCCGCTCGCGCGTGTAGGGGTGCAGCCGCACGCCCCGACGCTGGGCCAGGCGGAACGCCTCCACCGCCAGCGCCGGGCGCGCCGCCAGCCCGGCCGGGCCGCCGGAATCGACCAGCGTCAGCTCCGCGCCGTACAGGCGGAAGTGGGCGTCGAGGCGCACGGCGGCCGGCCGCCGTGCCGCCGTGCCCGACTCGGCGGCGCGCGCCAGGATCTCCGGCGTGCGCGCCGCCACCGCCCGCGCGTGGCGGTAGTACTCGCGCATCAGCCGCTCGGCGGCCGTCTCGGCTTCGGTGTCGGCGAGTCCCAGCGCCCGCGCCACGGTGTCCTGCACCTCGAACGTCAGCCGGTCGGAGCGGCGGCCGGCGGCGACGTGCGCGTGGGCCCGTACGCCCAGGAAGAACTCCAGCGCTCCCTCCAGCTCGCTCGCCTGCCGTGCCGTCAGGGCGCCGCGCTTGAGCAGCGCGCCGAAGTCGTCGGCGTCGTGCGCGGCGCGCGCCGCCCAGCGCGCGACGTTGAGGTCGCGCAGCCCGCCGGGCCCGCCCTTCAGGTCGGGCTCCAGCAGGTAGATGGAGTCGGCGAAGCGGCGCGCGCGGCTCTGGCGCTCCTCGCGCAGGCGCTCGACGAACGGCGCGGTCCCGGCGGCGAAGAGCGTCCCGCGCACGGCCTGGCGGAGCTGGGCGGCGAGCCCGCCCTCGTCGCACACGGCGCGCGCCTCCAGCAGCGAGGTCGCCACGCGTAGGTCGCCCTGCGCGGCGCGCGCGCACTCGGCGGGCGAGCGCACGGCGTGCGACAGCACCAGCCCCAGGTCCCAGAGCGCGTACAGGAAGCGCTCGATGCGCTTCTCCGCCCCGCGCTCCGACCCCTCGCTCACGAGGAACAGCAGGTCGAGGTCCGAGTAGGGCGACAGCTCGCGGCGCCCCCAGCCTCCGGTGGCGACGAGAGCCAGCGCGTCGGCGTCGGGGGCGGCGGCGGCGGCGGAAGCATGGAGCGTGACCAGGAGGCGGTCGGCGCCGTCGGCGTGGCGCGCGGCGACCCGGCGCGCGCCGGCCCCGTCGCGCGTCCAGGCGGCCACGCGCGCACGCAGCTCCGCCAAGTACCCGCGCAACGACTCCGGGCCCGTCTCGGGCGGTGCCGGCGGCAGCTCCAGATCCGCCGGCGCCGTGGCCGCGGGGGCGGGCGTCAGGGCGTCGCGCATTCTCGTCTCGCGCCCGGCTCGCTCATCACAGGCCGCGCGCGGCGATGAAGGCGGCGAGGCCGTCGGCGATGGCGCCCGCGAGCTGGGCGCGGTAGGCGTCGGTCCCCAGGCGCGCCGCCTCCGCGGGGTTGCTGAGGAAGGACGTCTCCACCAGCGCGGCCGGCATCCGTGCGCCCAGCAGCACGTAGAACAGGGCGCCGCGCACGCCGCGATCCACCGCCGAGGGCGGCTCGCCGGCGGCGCCGGCGACGCGCGCGACGAGCGATTTCTGCAACGCGGCGGCCAGCGCGCGCGACTCGTCGGCGTTGGCGCGGGTGACGAGGTCGGACAGCACCGCCGGCAGGTCGGCCAGCGCCTTGGTCGTGGCGGCGTTCTCGCGCGCCGCCGCCTTGAGCGCATCGTCGTCCGAGCTGATGTCCAGGTAGTAGACCTCCACGCCGTGCGCCGCCGCGTCGGGCGCGGCGTTGCAGTGGATCGACAGCAAGAGGTCGCCGCGCGCCGCGTTGGCGAGGGCGGTGCGCTCTTCGAGCGCCACCGCGACGTCCGTCTCGCGCGTGAGGATCACCTCGACGCCGAGGCGCGCGCGCAGCAGCGGCGCCAGCGCCAGCGCCACCGCCAGGTTCACGTCCTTCTCGGCGAGGCCGCCGGCGGCGAGCGCGCCCAGGTCGGCGCCGCCGTGGCCGGGGTCCAGCACTACGCGCCGTATCTTCAGGCCCGCCAGCGCGGCGAGCGACTTGTCGCCCGGCCCGGCGCCGGTGGCGCCGAGCGCCTTCTCCAGCCCGGCCACCGCCGGGTGCACGCCGGCGGCGCTGGCGTCGGGCGGGGCGTCGGCGAAGAGGTCCACCACCACGCGGAAGGGCTCGTCGAGGGGGAAGATGCGGAAGCGCTTGACCGCGGCGAGGTCGAGCACCACGCGCGCCGTGCGGCGGTCGAACATCGCGATGCGCGCCGCGCGCAGCAGTCCGTCCGCGGAGGGCAGGGTGGCCGGCACGGTCGGGGCGAGCGTGGCGTCGTGCACGTCGACGAAGAGTCGCGCCGGCAGCCCTCCGCCGGCGGCCGCCTCGCCGGCGGCGAAGTGTGCGGGCCGGTCCAGGTGAATGACGACGCGCGTATAGCTGGGGGCGGAAACGCGCGTCACGTCGCGCACGGTGGCCGGCGCCGCCGCCGCCGGAATGTGCAGCCGCGCCGAGTCGATCACCACGCCGGGAATGCCGCTCGGGCCGACGGGCGGCGGGGGCGCCGCCTCTCCGCCGGCGTCGGCGGGGCGCAGCGCGCGCAGCATGCCCAGCAAGCGTCTCGCCTCGGCGGCTTCGGGGCGCGCCGGGTACGCGTCGGCGCACGCCGCCAAGGCTCGGTAGCCGCCGGGGCGGGCGGCCGGCGGTCCCAGCTCCAGCGTCAGCGTAGCGGCGCGCAGGCAAGCGGCGGCGGCGAGCGGCAGCGCCGGGTCGCGCGTCGCGGCGGCGCGGTAGAGCCGCAGCGCCTCGTCGAGGTCTGGCGCGGCGCGGCTCAGCCGGTGCAGGTCGGCGCTGAGGCCGGCGGCGCGCACGAGCGCCTCGACGGACTCCGCCGCGTCGGGGTGCGCGCCGGCCAGGTCGGCATAGCGGCGCACCAGGTCGATCCAGCGTGCCCGCGCGGACGGGGCGCCGCGACGGCGGTCGGCGCGGAGCGCAGCCTCCTCGGCCACGAGCGGGACGAGACCGGCGGCGGCGGCGGGGGAGTCCGCGGGGGCGGCGCGCACGCGGCCGTCGTCTGCGGTCGCGGCCGCCGGCTCCGCCGTGGCCGCGGCCGGCGCGGGCGCCTTCGCCGTCGTCTTCGCGGACGTCGCGGCGGGCACCGCAGCCAGCGCCGCGGCAACGGCCGTCAGGAGGGGACCGATGACGGCGGGGCGCGGCACGGCGTCAGCGCAGGATCGCCGGCGGCTTGAGGCCCGGCAAGGACGCGGGCGGTGGCGGCGGCGCTTTCGCCGTGCCCGGCGCCGGTCCGCCCTCGTACCCTTCCAGCGTCACGAGCGTCTCGTCCTTCGGACCCAGCACGCGAAGCACAGCGTAGTCGTCGCCGTCGACCTCGATGCGCAGCGTCGTCAGCTCGGTGCACGTCAGGGTCAGCCACCGCGTCGCCACCGTCTTGCCCTTGCGCTTGCCGGTGCCGGTGTCCGTGGTCACGACGTGCACCTGCATCTCGGTGAAGCCCGGGTTGTAGATCCAGAACGTCTGCGTGCCGCCCTTGGCCCAGTCGTAGCGCTGCGTCAGCAGCGTGAGCTGGTGGGCCAGGAGCCCACCCGGGTCGATGAACAGCGGCAGCGCGCCCACCTTGAGCGCGAGCTTCGCGTCGGTTCCGTGTGCGTCGTCGGTGAAGTGCACGTGGCCGGGCGATACGACCGCCTTGATGGTCCGATCCGGCAGGCTCTTCCCATGCATCTCCACGGTCATGTCGATGAGCGCGCCGGTCGCCGCGTCGGTGCGGGTCACCACGTGCAGGTTCTTCCCCGCCGGGTGCATCGCGTCCGCCACCGACGTCACCACGCCACCCGTGCGCGTGACCTTGAACTTCTCCTTGATGGTGCCGGGCTTGCCGGCGGCCACCAGGTACGTGCCCTCGCGCAGGAGCTCCGCGCCGGGGGTGGCCGCTCCGGCGCCGGCCGTCGTCGTCGCCGCCGCGGCCGCGCGCGTGGCACCCGTGGTCGCGCCCGCGACCGCGCACGCGCACGCGAGGGCCGTCGCGAGCGTCGATCTCTCCCGCCGCTGCTGCCTGGCGCGCATCGCGCTGAAGCTAGCACGGCGCCGCCGGTTTGACAGTGCGGCGGGTTTGACAGTGCCGCGGCGCGCCCTTACGTTGCGGCGGTGAGCGACGTCCCCGCCGACGCGCCGGCCGCCGCACCGCCGCCCTCCACGGCGCGCGTGTCCATGCCGCTCTGGGGGAGGGGGCTCTGGGGCCTGTACGCGCTGCTGGTGGCGCTGCTGGTCGTCTCCGCCGGCGTGGGCATCGTGCGCGTGCTGATGCGCGGTGGCCCGCTCAACCCCGCCAACGATCCTTCGCTGGCGACGCTCACGCCGATCGACCCCGTGAGCCCCGACAAGACCGCGCTGCGGCGCTGCCACGCCGACCTCGACGGGCTCTACCATCAGCTGCGCGAGCGGGTCGTCACGCTCGGCATGGCCGTGCGCAACCTGGATCCCGGCATGCTGGAGAAGTGGCAGCGCTGGTCGGCGACCTGGCGCGCCGAGCTGGGCTCGCTGTCGGTGCGTTGCAGCCTGGAGCCGGCGCCCGCGCACCCCGCGCTGGCTGCGCTCGCCGAAGCCCACGCCACGCTGCGCGCCGCCGAGGAGCGCTACCTAGCCGCGCTCGCCGAGCTGGCCCGCGACGAGTCCCACTCGCTCACCGCCGCCGCCGCCTCGTTGAAAGCCGCGAAGGACGCCCTCGGCCGCACGCCGTGACCCTTCAGCTGCCGGGGAGCGTCAGGACGGAGCCGTTGGCGGCGGCGGCGGAGCGGGACAGGAGCAGCAGGATGGCGCCGACCGCATCTTCGAGCGCGA
>DASYRF010000125.1:0-24120 GCA_036004705.1 Myxococcota bacterium | reverse complement strand
TGAACATGGCTAGGCTCCCGACCCGTCGACGATCTCGGCGACGGCGGCGTCGGCGAGCAGGCCGCGGTTCGCCTCTGCGCCGGGGACGAGCGCGTTGCGCGCTCCCGAGCCGAACGCGACGAGCACCGTCTCACCGCGCCGCGCGTCGAGCGTGTCACGGGCCACCCAGACCTCGCCGGTCGCGCGCCCGGCGGCGTCCTCGACCGCCACCAGCACGAGCTTGGCGCCGCGCAGCGCCGCGTGCAGGCGCGTCGCCCACACCGTTCCGACGATCTTGCCGCGGATCATCTGCGCGCCTGCGCCGTGGGACCTGCGGCCGCCGCGGCGGTGTCCCCGCCCAACACGTCACCGTGCGTCCCGCGCTCGTCGCTCCAGCCGTCGACGACGGCGAGCACGACCGCCTCCGCCGGCGTGCGCTCGCCCTCCGGCGAGGTGCTCCGCGCCGGGTCGCCGAACGACACGAGCACGCGATCACCCACGCCGGCGGCCGCGACGTCGAGGCACACGAGGTGGCCGGTGCGGACGCTCGGGCGATACCAGCCGTCGGGCGCGACGATCAGCAGCTTGTGGCCGCTGAGCGCCGGCGCGCGGCGGGTCGCCCAGACCGTCCCGACCACGCGTCCGATCAGCACGCGCCGTCTCCGCCGCCGCCGCCGCCGGACGTCTCGGCGCGGTCGACGATCGCCAGCACGACGGCTTTCAGCGGCGCCCCGTCGCCGAACGTCAGGTCGCGCACACGGCTGCCGGTTCCGACCAGCACCCACTCGCCCACGCCCGCGCCCAACCGGTCGGCGGCGACGACGACCTCGTCGCCCAGCGACGCCTCGTCGGGCTCCAGGCCGCGCGCCTTGTCGTAGGCGAGCCGCCCGGCGCGAAGGCGAGCCGGCCGGACCTCCAGGAGGGTCAGCCCCACCAGGCCGGCGGCGCGGCGCGTTCCCCATACCCGGCGTTCGACGCGACCCAAGAGCACGGCGCGGGAGCGTACGGGGCCGCCGCTCCCCCGTCAACGTCGCGCCGGCGCGCCACCCGGGCGCCGCGCTGCGGCAGGCGCTGCGCCGGCAAGCGTGTCACCCTTGCGGGATGGACCCCTTCCAGTACTGGCCTCTGATGCTGCTGGCCGCGTTCGGCGCCGCCGACCTGCTCGCCGTCAACGTCGTCCTCGCGGCGCGACGCCGCGACACCGGCGTGCGCCGCGGCCGGCTCATGGCGGTGGCCCTCTCCGGCGCGATGCTCGCCGCCTTCGCGACCGCGGGCACGCTGCTGTTCGGGCTCACGCTTGCGGGCGCACGCGGCGTTCATGACGGGCTGGCCGCGGAGGAGCCCCCCGCCGACGGTTCCGGCTCGGCGCCGCCGCCGCTGGTCTACGAGCCCGCCCCCGAGCCACCGGCGCCCGCGTCGGCCGCCGAGGCGACGACTGCCGGCGCCGCGATCGTGCCGCAGCCGTCCGGTCCGTTCACGCCCGGGACACTGGTGCTCGCCAGGAGACTCGTGCTCAGCGGCGTGTTCGGGGCCGACCGGCTCGCCACCAAGAAGGTGACGAACCACCGGCTGTACGAGCTCCGGTTCGGCCCCGAGCAGCGCGACCTGGTCGCCGGACTCGCCTACGGCATCGAGTACGACGTGACGCTCAGCGTGCGCGCGCGCTGCGAGAGCGAGTCCTACCTGTGCGGCGACCTTGTCCACGTGGAGCCACACTACTAGCGAGGCACAGGCCTGCGGCGCGCGGCCGGCTCAGTCCCTCAGCAGGCCTCGGGCGATGGTGACGATCTGGATCTCGTCGGTGCCGCCGCCGATCTGCAGCAGCTTCGCGTCGCGGGCGAGCTGCTCGACGTGGAACTCGCGCATGTAGCCGTTGCCGCCGTGAATCTGCACGGCCTCCATCGCCACTTCCGTGGCCATGCGCGCCGAGTACAGCTTGCACGCGCACGCCTCCGGCATCGTCATCTTCTTGCCGTTCTTCACCATCCACCACTGCTTGAAGAGCAGGTTGCGCACGTTCTCGCGCGCCACGAACATGCGCGCCAGCTTCTCCTGGATGAGCTGGAACTCGCCGATGGGCTTGCCCCACTGCACCCGCTCCTTCGCATAGCGCGTCGAGTCGTCGAGGCAGCGTTCGATGATGCCGAGCGACATGGCCAGGATTCCCGTCCGCTCGCCATGGAACGTGTCCTTCGCCTGGTCGCGCGCCGGGGCGTCCGCGTTCTCGCCCAGCAGCTGGTCCGCCGGCACCCGCACGTCCTCCAGGAACACTTCGCCCGTCGGCGAGGAATGCATGCCCATCTTGCGCATCGACTTCGACGTCGTCAGCCCTTTCATCCCGCGCTCGCAGATGAACCCGTGCACGCGGCTCGACGGCTTCCCGTCCTCCATCATGCGCGCGTAGATGACGAACGTGTCGGCGTAGGGGGCATTGGTGATGAAGGTCTTCGACCCGTTGAGCACGAAGTCGGCGCCCTCGCGCCGCGCCACGGTGCGCATCGACCCGAAGGCGTCCGACCCCGACCCGGGCTCGGTCATGCCCCACGCGCCGATCTTCTCCATCGTCAGGAGGGGGTAAGCGAAGCGCTCCTTCTGCTGCACCGTGCCCTTCGACATGATGGCGCCGCCGGCCAGCCCCACCGTGGCGCCCATCGCCATGACGAACCCGGGCGACCAGCGGCTGAGCTCGATGGCGATGATCGACCCGTACGACGGATCGCGCATCGGATCGTCGTCGGCGCCGCCGTCCGGCGCCGCCGCCAGCGCCGCATCGAGCGCGCCGCTCTGCGCCAGCGCGGTGCCACCGCCGCCACCGCCGCCGCCACCGCCGCCGTTGCCGGACGCGGCGGCCGCCAGCTTCTTCTTCTCCTTGTCGATCATCTTCCGGAACGTCGCCTTCACCACGCCCGTCAGCCCGAACGTGTCGCGGAACTTCCGCATCAGCTCGTAGGGCGGAACCCGCTCCGACTCCAGATCCTCCAGCGCCGGGGCCAGCTCTTTCTCCGCCCACTGCCGCACCATGCGCTGCACCATGATCTGCTGCTCGGTGAACTCGAACATGTCGTCCTCCTTCGCTTCGCTACTTCGCCAGGCCGAGGATCGCCTTGGCCTCGTCCACGCTCGCCGGTGTACGCCCCACGTCGCGCGCCATCGCCGCCGCCTTCGCCACCAGCTCGCCGTTCGATCGCACCATCTGGCCGTCGGGCAGATAGAAGTTGTCCTCCAGCCCCACGCGCACGTTGCCGCCCATCGCCAGCGCCCCCGCCGTGAGCATCCACTGGTCGCGGCTGATGCCGATGGTCTTCCACGTCGACCCAGGCGGGATCTGGTCGACCTGGTAGGTCAGGTGCTTGATGCTCGCCGGGATGCCGCCCTGCACGCCGAGGATGAACGAGAAGTCGAGCGGCGGCTTCAGCACGCCCATGTCCAGCAGCGGATAGGCGTTGTTCGGGTGGCCGACGTCGAAGCACTCCAGCTCGGGCTTCACGCCCGACTCGTTCATTCGCTTCATCAGGAAAATGATGTCGCTGAACGGGTTCGAGAAGACGAAGTCGAAGACGAAGTCCTTCCGCTTCTCGCTGTACTTCGCGTACGTCAGCGAGCCCATGTTCAGCGCGCCGATGTGCGGCTTGTGGTCGACGACGTGCGCCACGCGCTCCTCCATGGGGATGCCGACCGCCCCCGTGGAGAAGTTCAACAGAATCGGGCAGCGCGCCGTGATCGCCTCCTTGATCTCGCCGTAGCGCTTCGAGGCGTACGTCGGCATCCCGTCGTCCTCGCGGGCGTGGATGTGCAGCACCGCCGCGCCCGCCTCCCAGGCGCGCCGCGCCTCCTCGCCGTACTCCTCGGGCGTGTAGGGGATGGCGGGGCACTGCTTGCGCGTGGTCACCGCGCCCGACAGCGCGCAGGTGATGACGACCTTGTCCGGTAAGCTCATCGCGTTCCTCCGTTGTTGGCCTGGACGGGGCGGCCGTCGGACTCCACCGTGCGGCGCACGTTGTCGGCGACCCGTCCCAAGAGCACGAGCAGCTGGCGCTTGTCGCGCGCCCCGAGCGCCGCGATGGCGCCGGCGAGCACGTCCCAGGGCGAGACCTCCAGCGCCGGCGCCAGGCGGCGCGCGCGGTCGGTCAGGCGGATGAGCCAGACGCGGCGGTCGTCCGCCGAGCGCTCGCGGGCTACCAGCCCGTCGCGCTCCATGCGGTCGATGACACCGGTCACGGTGCTGTTGTTGGCGCCGATGCGCGCCGACAGCGACGACAGGCTGAGGTCGCCGATGGCGTCCAGCAGCTTGATGACGCTCACCTGCGTGGCGGTCAGCCCGTGCGAGGCGGCGCTCTCCCGGGCCAGGCGGCGGCTCTCCGTCGACAGATAGACGATGGCCTCGACGATCCGGTCGAGCGCGGCCTTGGCGTGGGGCGACTGTTTCGCGGCCATAAGTTTCGCGTACTAAATTTCTTCGTACAAAGCAAGTGGCACGCCCCCCGCGCGTCGCGCTATCCTCGGTGCCCACCCATGGACACGATCGAGCGCAAGCCCGGGCTCAGCGACGAGGAGCTGATGGCGGTGTGGAACGCCATCCCTTTCTTCAAGAACCACAACCTGGTGCTGACGGCGCTGCACGAGGGCAAGGTGACGCTGGAGGTACGCCCCGTGCCCGACATCTTCCGCGGCGGGCTCGGCACCGACGCCATGAACGGCGGGATGCTCGCCTATGTCGTCGACGGCGTGACCGGCGCGGCCATCGCGTCGATGACGCGCGGCGTGCGGCGCACCGGCACGCTCAACTTGGGCGTGCAGTACCTGCGCGCGCTGCGCGGCGACGCCATCCTCGCCACCGCCTCGGTGGTGCGTTACGGCCGCAACGTCGCCTTCGCCCGCGCCGACCTCTGCGACGCCGACGGAAAGCTCTGCACCACCGGCGAGGCGACCTATGCGCTGCTCGACTGGTGAGCCGCGCGACCTCAATACCGTCCGGAGTCTTGGGAGCGGTTCTTAGCCGCCCAGCGCGCCGAAGTAGTAGGTGAACCCGAAGCCCGCCAGCACGCCGATGCGGCCGTTCTGCGACCCGCCCAGCGTCAGCACCGGCGCGGTGTTGCCGGTGGGGCTCGAGTCCTCGAACGGGATCAGCACCGCGATCCCCACCAGCGCGTGCAGCGTGATCGTCCGGCTCAGGAAGAGCTCCGGCTGCAGCCCTAGCTCGGCGGTGAAGTCGAAGTTCGACGCGTTGCTCATGGTCGGGTCGCTCGACTTGAAGAGGTCGAGCCCCACGCCGGCCGCCAAGTTGAGCTGCGCCAGGTCGCCCGACGTCAGCTTGAAGAGCAGCCGCACCGCCGCGCCCAGCCCGAAGCCCGGGCCGCGCGCGTCCCCCATGCCCGGGTCCATCATGTTCAGCGCCGCGAAGCGCATGCCCAGCATGAGCTGGAAGCCGATGCGGCGGCTCCAGTATTTCACCGACAGCGCCGACAGTCCGCGGAGCGTGCCGTCGTACCCGACGCCGACGCGGTCGGTCAGGTCGGGCGGCGGGCGGTCCTCCTCGTAGCTGGACGACGGCGTGACGTAGGGCGTGGCCCCCGGCGCCGGCACCGGGGCCGGCGCGGCGGCCGGCTCGTCGGCCCGCGCGGGAAAGGCCAGCCCCGTCAGCGCGGCCGCCAGCAGCGCGCAGCACGCCAGCCCGCGCCCGGCGCCGCAGCCTCCGCCTGACGGCGTCGCCGCGCTCATGGCGCCGCCGTCCCCGGCCCGGGCCCCTTCGCCGGAAGTGGCGCGGCCGCGCCGGCCGCCGTCCCGGGCGCCGGATGCTTCGGCGGAAGCGGCGCGGCCGTGGCAGGCGCCGCCGACTCGGGCCCAGGCGCGCCCGAGGCCGGTGCCGGGGCCGCGCTGCCCGGTGCGCCGGTGCCGGGCTCGCCAGGGGCGGGTGCGGGCGCCGACGCGGGCACCGGCGCCGCCGGGATCTCGAACGCCGGCTGCTCCGCCAGCGTCTTGCGCAGCGCGTCCGCGGCGGGCGTGTCCTTGATCGCGACCAGATCCTGCACGTAGTAGGCGATGGCCCAGATGTCCTTCTCGTTGAAGGCGTCCGACACCGAATCGATCCAGGTAGGCATCGCCGTGCCGCCGATGCCGGCGCCGATGATGCGGAAGTAGTCCGCCGGCGACTCCGGCGGTCGCGAGCTCGCCGAGCGCACCGGGTTCAGCAGGAAGTCCGGCGGCAGGATCACCACCCCGTAGGTCTCGCTCTTCTTCGCCACCGATCCGTACAGGTCGGGGCGGAAGTCGCTCGCCGCCATGCGCGCGTGTCGCGTCTCCTCGGTGGCCGCGAACATCTCCGCCTTCGTCGAGTAGGCTGGGTGGCAGGCCCAGCACTGGGCAAAGCCGTGGTACATCGCCTTGCCGCGCGCGACGGCCTCGGCGCGGTGGTCGGGGCCCCACGGGTCGGCGCCGATCGGGATCGGCTCGCCCGCCACCGTCGTCTCCCAGATCGACTTGCCGTTCGCCGGGTCCTTCGTGGCGAACGTCTTGATGTACTGGATGATGGCATCCAGCTCGCCGTCGGGGATTTCCCAGCCCAGCATCGGCGTGCCGTGCAGCTCGCCTTTGATGATGCGGCGGAAGTCGGCGTCCGTCGGCAGCTCGCCCGAGCGCACCGAGGCGAACTTGAACGTCGCCTTGGTGAAGTCGCGCGGCGGCGGGCGGTACCCCGGCGCCGAAGGCCCTTTGCCGTCGCCGCTCTCGCCGTGGCACGTCCGGCAATAGTGCATGTAGGCTTCTTCGCCCTGGTTGAGCACCTCGGGCGGCACGGCCACTCCGCCGAGGGTCATTGGCGCGGCGAACTTCGGCGTGCCGCCGCAGCCGGCCGTCGCCGTCACCGTTGCCACCGCCGCCGCCGCCGGCGCCGCCGCCAGGCCAGCCGCGCACAGGGCCATCAGGATCGATCGCGGATCGTGTCGCCAAGAGCGCATGCGTAGCTCCCTAGAGCAAGAACACCGTCAAGAACATCAGCACCCAGACCACGTCCACGAAGTGCCAGAACATGGCCGCCATGCGGACGGGGGCGTGGTGCCGCACCGAGTACGTGTTGCGCAGCGCCCCCGCCAGAAGCCATCCCAGCACGCCCAGCCCGCACACCACGTGCAAGGCGTGAAACCAGGTGAGCCCGTACAGCACCGAGCCGTCGATCCCGGAATCGACCCGCAGCCCCCCGCGCCACACCGACAGCCAGAGCTGGATCTGCAGGGCCACGAACAACAACCCAAGCGCGATCGTGCCCAGCAGCCACCAGCGCAACTCCGGCGCCTTGCCCCCGCGCACGCGCCGGAGCCCGAGCTGCATCGTCACGCTGCTCAGCGCCAGGACGACCGTGTTCAACGCCGGGAGCGCCACCGGGAACGGCGGCATGCCGGGCGGCGGCCACACCGGGGCCCGCACGCGCACCATGCCGTACGCGAAGAAGATTGAGGCGAACATCATGGCCCACGACCCGAGGAAGATGACCATCCCCAGGTACGCGGTCTTGTGTTCTGCCTCCTCGTGCCGGAACGGGAGGACTTCTGCCATGGCCATCGTCGCGCCGAATCTATTGAGGGTGCGCGCCCCAGTCAAGCGCGCGCGCCGTCCGGGGCGTGGCGCCGCCCGGCGCGGCTGCGCCGCGCTTGCGGGTCCGCCGCGATCGTGTACCCTCCGCCACGGCATGGACCTGGTCGTCGCGCACCTCTCCGACTTTCACGTGTCGCGCTACGGCGAGCACGTGACGAGCCTGCGCGGTCGAAGGTTGCGCTCCAAGCTGGGAAAGCCGGGCGGCGAATGGGAGGAGCTGCGCGCCGTGGGCGGCTGGCGCATCGAGCAGCGCCCGCGGCGCGGCTGGCGGCGCCGCGCCGAGCCGAAGGGCTGGGACCTGCGGCTGCTCGACGAGGCCGGCTACGTGCAGGACGAGCGTACCGCCCCCGTCGGCGGCGAGACGCAGGCGCGCGACGCGCTCTTTCGCCTGGTGGAGGAGCGCCACCGCACCGAGCAGTCGCGACTGGCGGCTTCTTTCCCCACCGCTTCCGAGGTGGAGAAGCTGCTGGAAGCCGATCCGCACAACACCAACCTCCTGTTCCATCGCGTGGCGCGCACGGTTCGCGAAGACAAGCCGGACTGGCTGGTCGTGACCGGAGACCTCACCGACGACGGGGTCGGCTACGAGCTGGTGGCGAGCTGGCTGGCCCCGTTCGTGGAGCGCGGACGGCTGCTGGCGATTCCCGGCAACCATGACGTGTACGACTCGCCCGCGCTGGTGGTGCCGGCGCACGAGCGCAAGGACCGCAACGAGAAGCGCGCGCTGTGGGGCGCGTTCGCCGGGTCGGTCGGCATGCCGGCCATCGCGCCCTGGGTGCGCGACCTGGGCGGCGGCGTGACGATGTGCGCGCTCGACTCGTGCATCCCGCCGCTGACGCCGCTGAGCGCCTCGGGAAAAGTGACGGTGCGCGCGCTCGACACGCTGGAGGCGCAGCTGCGGCAGGCGCCGGCCAACGGCTGCCGGTTGGCCATGCTGCACCATCACGTGGTGAACGCGCCGCTCCAATCGGTGAACGCGGCGCCGTGGCAGCTAGGGATGCGGCTGCGCAACGCCAGCACCGTGTTCGAATGGCTGCGCGCGCACGGCTTCCAGGCGTGCCTGAACGGACATCGCCACCTCGGGTACCGTTTCCATCCGGCGCACGCGCCGCTGTTCGTGTCGGCGCCGTCGGCGACGCTCGGCTGCCGCTCCGGCGCGAAGCCGTTCTACTGGCGCATGGACATCAAGGACGGGGAGATCACTTCGGTGCGCGAACGGCCCATCCGCGCGTAGGGCTCACCCGCGCTCCCCTCCATGCCGGAGAGGAGGTGCGGGGATTTGCGCGGCGCACAACAATACCGAGAAGGCGGAAATTCTCAGGAGGCGGGCCGCCCCGGCCAGACGTACAGCAGGCAATAGACGACCACGCCGGTGACCGAGGTGTAGAGCCACAAGGGCAGCGTCACGCGCGCGAGCGGCTTGTGGCGGTCGAAGCGGTGCTTGGCGCCGAGCCAGAGCGTGCGGACGGAGAGCGGCAGCACCACTACCGCCAGCACCATGTGGCTGAAGAGGATGCCGTAGTAGCAGTAGAGCAGCGCGCCGGCGCCGTTGAAGGGCGTGCGCCCTCCCAGCGCGAAGCGCACAACGTAGGAGACGAGGAACGTCCCGGAGGCGGCGAACGCGCCGACCATGAAGCGCGGATGGGCGCGGCGGCGGCCGGCCTTGATGGCGCGCCAGCCGAGCACCAGCAGCACCGCGCTGAGGGCGTTGAGGCAGGCGTTGAAGAACGGGTGAAGGTGGGCGATCACGGGAGGGCGGTCGCGTCAGCGGGCGTCGAGCGCGAGCGCCACGAACAGGAGCGACAGGTAGAGGATGGTGCCGGCGAAGAGGCGGCCCGCCCAGGCGGCGCCCGCGGCGCGACGCAGCCCGCTCAGCCCGCCGGCGACGAGCAGCGCGCCGAGCACGGCCGCGGCGCCGAGGTAGGCGCGCCCGCAGAGCCCCAGCGGCACCAGCAGCAGCGTCACCGGGACGAGCGCCACGGAGAAGAGGACGATCATCGCCTTCGACCAGCGCTCGCCGTCGCGGAGGGCGAGCGGCATCACGGCCACGCCGCCGCGCGCGTAGTCGTCCTTGAAGTAAAGGGCGATGGCCAGGAAATGGGGAAGCTGCCACAGGAAGAGGATCGAGAAGAGCACGACTCCGGCGAGCTCGATGCGGCCCGTGACGGCGGTGAAGCCGAGAAGCGGGGGAATGGCGCCCGGGACGGCGCCGACGAAGAGGGCCAGGGGGCTGTGCATCTTCATCGGCGTGTAGACCAGCACGTAAGAGAGGAGCGCGACGACGGCGAGCATGCCGGTCAGCGGGTTCACCAGGCCGAAGAGCGGCGGTAGGCCTACGGCGGGCAGCGCGATGCCGAGCGCCAGCGCCGTGCGCGGCTCGAGCCGCCCGGCGGGCAGGGGGCGGTGGCGCGTGCGCTCCATGCGGGCGTCGACCTCGCGCTCGAGGTAGCAGTTGAGCGCCTGGGCCCCGGCGACGACGAGGGCGGTGGCGACGATGGTGAGCGCGGCGCGCAGGCCGTCGAGGCGACCGGGCGCCAGCCAGATGCCGCCGGCGGTGGTCAGCAGCACCAGCGCCGAGAGACGGGGTTTGGTCAGGGCCACGAGGTCGCGCAGGACCGCGGGCGCGGTGGTGACGAGCTCCATCACGAACGCGCCGGCGCGCTCGCCGCCGCGGCCCTGTCGAGCCGAGCGGCCCCGGCCGCCGCGGCAGGAGCGGGGGTGGGGGCGGGGGCGGGGGCAGGGGCGGAGGCGGGAGCGGCGGCGACGGCGAGAGCGGCGACCGGCGCGGGCCGCGGCTGCAGGAGGAACAGCGACACCATGGCGGCCAGCAGCGCGGCGCCGGCGCCGAAATGCGCCGTGACCACCGCGACGTGGATGCCCGTCAGGACCGTGGCCGCGCCCAGACCGAGCTGCGCGACGACGAGGAGCGAAGCGCCCCACGCCAGCCAGCGCAGCAGCGGCGTGGGACGGGCCGCGACGCGGGCCGCGCCGGCGGCGCGGGCGGAGGCGACGATCACGAGCGCTGCGACCGCCACGCCCAGCAGGCGGTGCGCCATGTGCAGCTCGGCCGGCCCGCCGGCCGGCCACAGCGCCCCGCGGCAGAGCGGGATGTCGAACCCGCAAGCGAGCCCCGATCCCGTGTGACGCACGAACGCACCGAGCAGGATCTGTAGATAGACGGCGGCGGCGGCGGCGAGCGCCCACCTGCGCGGCGCGCCTCGCCCTGGCGGCGGCGCGCTCGGCGGGGTGGTCGCCGCGACGGCGGTCGGCGCCGGCCGAGCGCGGAAGGCGATGACGAGCACGAGCGTGAAGAACGCCATCGACACGGCGAGATGCGCCGTCGAGACGAGCAAGGGCAAGCGCAGCAAGACGGTGATCCCGCCGAGCGCCGCCTGCACCAGCACCAGCACGAAGGCGCCAGCGCCGAGCGCCGCGAGCCGCGGGCCGGTGCGGCGGCGGCCCACCAGCAGCAGCACCATCAAGATGAAGGTGAGCACCGCCACCGTGCCGGCGGCGAGCCGATGGCCGTGCTCGAAGAAGATGCCGCCCACCATCGGCGGCATGAAGGTGCCGTAGCAGGTCGGCCAGTCCGGGCACGCGAGCGACGACCCGGTGGCGTGGACGAGTGCGCCCACGAGCAGCAAGGCGTAGGTGGCCGCGGCGGTGGCGACGGCGAAGGGGTACTGCGCCCGCGCGAACAGGCGGAGCGCAGGGCGGAAGAGGAGCGCGAACATCGGGTCGGCTGGATGGGCGGCGGCGCGCGTGGTGCGCGGTCGACACGAGTAACAGCCGCGCGGCAGTGCGTCAAGCGCACGCAGCGCGCCGCCGCGGGAGTCGACGCCGCACGGCGCGGCCAGCTAGGCTTGGGAATCATGAGCGTTCCTCCCGGACCCCGCTGGCCGTCGCTGGCGCAGGCGATCGGCTACACGGCGCGGCCGTTCGACGTGCTCTGGCACTGCTTCCGTCGCTATGGCCATCGCTTCACCTTGCACCTGGCGGGGCTGGGCGAGTTCGTCTTCGTCACCTCCCCCGACGACATCCGCGCCGTCTTCACCGCCGACCCCGACGTGCTGCTGGCGGGCGCGGCGAACGACATCCTCGCCCCGCTGGTCGGGCGGCAGTCGGTGCTGCTGCTGGACGGCGCGGCCCATCACCGCCAGCGGCGCCTGCTGATGCCACCGCTGCATGCCGAGCGCATGCAGGCGTACGCCACCGTCATGCGCGAAGTCACCGAGCGCAGCCTGGACGCCTGGCCGGAAGACCGCCCCTTCCGCCTGCACCCGCAGCTGCAGGGCATCACGCTCGACGTCATTCTCCGCACCGTGTTCGGCATGGAGGAAGGCAGCCGCAGCGCCGAGCTGGGCGCGGAGATCGCCGAGATGCTCGACATCGGCTCGTCGCCGCTGCGCCTCGTTCCGGCGTTCTACGGCGTGGACCTCTTCCGGCTGCTCCCCTGGTCGCGCGCCGCGCGGCTCAAGCGGTCGGTCGACCGCGCGTTCTACGCCCACATCGCCCGCCGCCGGGCCGAGCCCTCCGACCCCGCCCGCCGCGACGTGCTCTCCCTGCTTCTGGCCGCGCGCGACGAAGAGGGCGGCGCGATGAGCGACGAGGAGCTGCGCGACGAGCTCATCACGCTTCTCGTCGCCGGCCACGAGACCACCGCCACCGCCCTCGCCTGGGCGTTCGAGCGCCTGCTGTCGGCGCCGTCCGCCATGGCGCGCTTGCTGGACGAGCTGCACGGGGTCGTGGGCGACGAGCCCGTCGCACACGCGCACGTCGGCGCGCTCGACTACCTCGACGCCGTGGTGAAGGAGTCGCTGCGCATGCGGCCGGTCGTGGCTCTCGTTGCGCGCAAGGCCGCCGTCCCCTTCGCGCTCGGCGAGCACGAGGTCCCCGCCGGGTCGTTCGTCATGCCGCTCATCTCCATCACGCACATGCGTCCGGACCTCTACCCCGAGCCCGACCAGTTCCGCCCCGAGCGCTTCTGGCGCGAGAAGGTCGACCCCTACGCCTGGCTCCCGTTCGGCGGCGGCAGCCGGCGCTGCCTGGGCATGGCGTTCTCGCTGTACGAGATGAAGGTGGTGCTGGCGACGGTGCTCTCGCGCGCGCGCCTGCGCGCCGCGGCGCCGCGCCCGGTCGAGGTCGTGCGCCGCAACATCACGCTCGCGCCGTCTGACGGGACGACCGTCTTCGCGACGCGCATCAGGCGACGTGGCGCCGCGAGGCCCGCCGGCGCTACCATGGAGGCATGACACGACGACCCCCCCCGGGCGGCGCCCTGCCGCGCACGTTCCCGCCCTCTTCGTTCCCTGCCCTTGCCTTCGCCGTTGTCCTCGCCCTTGTCCTCGCCGTCCTGGTCGCGGCCCCCGCGGTTGCTACGGCGAAGGGCGCCCACAAGGCCAAGACCAAGGCGGTCACGGTGGGGATGTTCGTCCCCGAGGCCGTAGGCGAGCTCCCGGCCGAGGCCAAGAAGATCCCCGAGGCGCTGGCGAGCATCCTCAACAAGGAGATCGCCGCGGCCGGGTTCAAGATCAGCGCGCTCGCGTCGCTCAGCGACAGCCTGGTCACGCTGGGTTGCGCCGCGCCTGACGCCGACTGCCTGGCGCGGCTGGCCGACACCGCGGACGTGGACTACCTGGCCACGGCGTCGCTCGCGCCCGAAGGCGGCAAGCTGCACGTCCGCGTGGCGTTCTACGCCGGCGGCGTCAGCGTCGGTCCGGGGGTCGACAAGGTCGTCGACGCCGCCGCCGTCGGATCGCTGGTAGTCCTCATCCGCGCGGCGGTCGCGGCGCTCCCGAAGGCGCCGGCGGCCGCCGGCACTGACGCCGGGACCGGGACCGGAACGGGAAGCGGTACGGGGACGGCGGGCACAGGCGCCGACGCGGGCACGATCGAGGTCACGACGGATCCGCCGGGCGCGAGCGTCAGCCTGGACGGCGCCCCGCGCGGCACGGCGCCGCTCGCGCTCGACGCCGTCCCCGCCGGAGTCCACACCGTCGAGGCGACGATGGCGGGCCGGACGCGTGCCACCACGACGGTGCTGGTCGAGGCGGGCGTGCGCGTCCCCGCTGCGCTGACGCTGGCGCCGGCGGAGGCGATCGTCGCCGGCGGCAGCGGCACGGGCGCGGGCGCGGCGGCCGCCAGCGGCGGCGGTGGCGGCGCGCGCGTTCCGGCGGTCGGCCTCGCCGTCGCCGGCGTGGGCGTGGTGGCGCTCGGCGGGTCGGTCTTCACCGGGCTGGTCACCTCACGCACCGCCGACGCCTTCGAGGGACACGCGATGGACACGGTCGAGGACTTCCGCGACCTCGAAGACTTGGAGTCGCGCGGCAAGCTCTTCGCTCGCCTCACGCAGGTGCTCATCGTCGTGGGCGCGGCCGCCATCCTCGGCGGCGGGGCGCTCATCTTGAAGGACCTGCTGGCCGGTGGCCGCGCCAAGCCGGCGCCCTCCGGCGGCGCGGAGCCGGCCGCACCCGCCGGCGACCCCGACGACCCGCTCGCCACGCCGGCGCGAAGCGGAGGTGCGCGATGAGCGCCCGCCGCGTCCGCCCCGCCTTGCCCCGCGCCGCGCGAGCCGCCGCGCTCGCCTTGCTGGCCGTCGCCGGCGCCGGCGCGGGGGCGGGCGCTGGCTGCCGGTGCGCGTCCTTCCCCTTCAACGTGGATGAGTTCCGCTGCGCCACGACCGCCGAGTGCACCGGCGGCCGCGTCTGCGAGGAGGGCTTCTGCGTCGTGGCGGCCGGCGACGCGGCGACCGACGCCGGCGCAGACGGCGGCGGCGGCCCAGATTCAGGCGGCGACGGCGGCGGCGGCCCCGACTCCGGCCCGATCGGCTGCACGTCCAACGGTGATTGCACGGCGCTCACCACCGCTTGCACGACCGGCACCTGCAACCTGGCCGACGGCACGTGCGTCGCCACGAACGACGCCGACGGCACGCCGTGCGACGACGGAGTTTTCTGCACGGACCCCGACACCTGCACCGCCGGCGCCTGCGGCGGCGGCCCGCGCGACTGCACGTCCGTCGCCGACGCCTGCAACGGCTCCAGCTGCGACGAAGCGGCCGCGGCGTGCGCGCCCGTCCCGGTCGTCGACGGCTCGCCGTGCAGCGACGGCCTCTTCTGCACCGACCCCGACACCTGCACCGCCGGCGCCTGCGGCGGCCCGCCCAACCCGTGCGCCGACACGAACGCCTGCACCGCCGACGCCTGCGACGAAGGCGCGAACGCCTGCGTGCACGATCCGACGCCGCTCTCCGGCGCGCCCTGCGACGACGGCCTCTTCTGCACCGTCGGCGAGACCTGCGACGCGGCCGGCGCCTGCGGCGGCGCCGCCCCGCGCGTCTGCCCCGACGACGGCCTCTTCTGCACCGGCCCCGAGAGCTGCGACGAGGCGGCCGACGCGTGCGTGTCGAGCCCCGTCATGTGCGCCGGCGACGGCTACACGTGCACGGTCGAGACGTGCGTCGAAGCGCTGAGCGGCTGCGACACCACGCGCACGGAGACGCTCTGCGCCGCGGCGCAGATCTGCAACGAGGTCGCCTATCCCGCCGGCGGCACGGGCTGCGGCGCCGCGCCCACCACGTTCACCGCCGCCTGCCCCGCCGCGCAGCCGGCCGGCGGCGCGGGCGCCACCTGCACGCTGACGCTCACGGCGGGCGCCACGCCCATCCCCGGCGAGGCTGGCCGCATCTCCTGCACCGCGCAGCCCGTCCCGCTCGTGCTCTTCACCGACGACTTCACCGGCGGGCTCGACCCCGCCTGGGTGACCGCCAGCGGCACGCCCGCCACGAACACCGCGCTCGCCGGCAACGAGGCGGCCGTCGCCGTGAACGGCAGCTGGTCGTCCGACGTCACGGTCGGCGTCACCGGCCTGCAGACCCTTTGCGTGGACTTCGACGCGGCGCAGGCGAACTCCGTCGCCGGCGACCGTATCCGCTGGGACTTCCGCTTCGACGCCGGCGCGTTCTCCACCGTCTTCGACCTCGACTTCGGCACCTGGGAGAACTCGAACGTGATGTTCACGTTCAACCGCAACGTGTGCGCCGCGATCCCCGGCGGCACGACCACCGCCACGCTGCGCCTGCGCCTGGACGGCCCCGGCAACGACGTTTGGGTCGACAACGTCGCCGTCACCGGCCTCGCCGCCGCGCTCGTCTCCGCGCCGGGCGGCGGCCCCGACCTGTTCGCCGACCTGAGCGGCTGGACGACCGTCTCGGGCACGCCCACCGTCGGCGCCTTCGCCGGCAGCAACGTGCTCTACGCGGAGAACGCCACCTACAGCTTGGAGCGCACCGTCGACGCCACCGCGTGCGACGTGCTCGACGTGAACTTCGACTTCGGGCGCAACAACACCAACGCCGGCGAGACGATCACGCTTGCCGTGTCGGTCGACGGCGGCGCGTTCTCGACCGTCGAGTTCCTCGACCTGAACGGCGGCGGCTTCGACGTCAACAGCGTGCTGCTCCCCTGGTTCGGCCTGCGGCGCATCACCGACCTCGACCCCGCCGCCGCCGGCTCGGCGTCGGTCGTCTTCCGCTTCACGATGGCCGCCTCGGGCGGCGGGCGGCGCGTCTACGTCGACGTTTTCGACGTCCCCTGCGCCGACCTCCCCGATCCCACCCTCGGCCCCGTCACCGACGCCGGCGGCGGCAGCTACACCGTGACGGTCTCTTCCACCGCGCCCGAGGGCGTGACGCTGACCTGCACCTGGGCCACCACGGACGACGGCCCCCTGACCGCCGCCGACACGACGTTCTTCACCCCCTAGCCGGGGGTAGTGCGGAGACCTGCGCGGCGCACAACAGCAGCGAGAAGGCGGGAGCTCCCAGGAGGCGGGCCGCGGGCGGGCAGTCCGGCGGGTCGGGGATCGGGCGGTACAAACGCACCGGCCGGCCGTCGAACGTTCCGCCCAGCGTCCCCGTCGCGCCGTCCCGCCGCAGCTCCGCGCGCGCGGGCGCGCCGCCGCCGGGCGGCGCGGCGCTGTCGAAGCGGAGCACGTCGCCGTCGGCCCGGCCGCGCAGCACCCGCGTGAAGACGCCGATGCCGCCGTGCCACGTCGACCGCAACACCAGGCCGTCCGCGTCGCGCGCGATCTCGTAGAACGTGCCGGTGGCGCGGCAGACGCGCTGCTCCTCGGGTGTCAGCTCGACCCAGCGCCCGAGGATCGGATCGTCGATCGCGCCGCCGGCCGTGTCGGCCGGCGCGGCCGTCCCCGGGGCTTCCGTGGCTCCGCCCGGTCCCGCGGTCCGTCCCTCGGCGGCTGTCGCCGGCGGCGGAACCCGGGCCGGGCGTTCGCTTGCGCCGCCCGCGCACCCCAGCCAGCCGGCGGCCAAGACCGTGACTCCGAGCGCCTTCATGCGCCCAGCGTAGCAGACGCCGCCGCCCGCGGCCGTTGCGGCGCGCCGCTCCCTGGACGGCGCGCTCGCGCCGTGCGAAAAACGAGCAGACGGACAAGAAGGAGGAACCATGGACCGGCGCTGGTGGACGGCGGCGGCGACGGCAGCCGCCACAGCGGCGACCGCGGCCGCCGCGTCTTGGCTGAGCGGATGCCCTCCGCGCCTGACCGGCTGCATCGTCGGAGAGAGCCGCGCCTGCGCCTGCACGAACGGCCTGACCGGCGCGCAGGTGTGCCTTGAAGACGGTACGCTCGGACCCTGCACGTGCGACGGGCCGGGCACCGACGCCGGCGACGGGGCCGACGGCGGCCTGCCCGGACAGCTCACCTTCTCCTTCTCCGGGGCGCTGACCCAAGTGGACGACGTCGCGGGCGTCAGCGGTGCGTCGTGCGGCACACCCTTCAGCGGCAGCTACACGTACAGCACGATGGTGACCGACTCGAACGTCGATCCCACCGTCGGGGACTATTCGTACGCGGCCACGCCGAACGGCATCACGGTGACCATCGCCGGCATCGTCTACGAGACCGATCCAGTCGCAGTGGACGTCCTGCTCGAGGTCCTCGACGGCGTGCCGCCGTCAGAAGACTCCTATTTGCTACGCAGCAACAACAACCGCTCCTCTCTTGCCAGCGCCTACGTGGACACGATCGCCTGGCAGTTGGACGACCTCTCGGGAGCGGCGTTGTCGAGCGACGCGCTGCCCACCGTTCCGCCGGACCTCGCCGCGTACACGCAGGGCGCCGGCTTCACGGTCTTGGCCTGCGGCACGCCCGACGGGACCGGGGCGTGCGTCGTGGGCGGCCCCGACACGTTCTTCCTGCGCGGCGTCGTCGACACCGTCGGCCCGTAGTCCCTTCCAACGAGAAGCGGCTTCCCACGGGAAGGGGCGGCCTCGCCGTTCCGTACCAGTGGGCGAGGAACTACCCCGTGTCTGATCGCTCGCTCGTCGTTTCGTTGGTGTGCCTTGGCGCCGGGGCTTTCTCGCTGCTCGGCGCGTGGTACGACTGGGACTTCTTCTTCAACTCCAGGCGCGCGTGGCTGTTCGTGACGCTGTTCGGCCGAACCGGCGCGCGCGTCTTCTACGCGCTCGTCGGGCTGTCGCTCATCGGCCTGGCCGCCTGGCAGCTCCTCGCGGCCCCGGTCTGACGTCGCGTACAAGGAACCGCTGCCTGACTCACGGTCGGTTCCGCTTCCGGCTGCGGTTGTTCCCTTGGAGGGTCACCTGCCATCGAGACGTTTCGTGACCAAACCCTAGTTCGTTGATACGCTCGGCTCGTCACCGGCCAACATCAGGAGCGCGTACTTGCGAAGGCGAACGAGCATGCCGACCGTCGTCGACCTGTTCGCGGGCGCCGGCCTCTTCAGCTATGCGTTCGAGCGCGAGGGGTTCACAGTCGCTCGTGCCCTCGAGCTTGATCGGCACGCCGCCGCAACCTACGCGGTGAACTTCGGCGACCGCGTCGACGTAGCAGACGTAACGCGCGCCGTGCCGGAGGGAAGATGCGACGTGCTCGTTGCAGGCCCGCCGTGCCAGGGGTTCTCCACCCTCGGGAAGCGCAACGCTCGGGATCCGCGAAACCGTCTCAGCCTTCAGGTGGCCAGGTGGGCCGCCGTGCTAAGGCCGCTCGTCGTAGTGATCGAGAACGTTGCCGCGTTCGTGCAGTCACAGATTTGGCGGTCGCTGGCGCGTCGCCTTCGTCGCCTTGGGTACGATGTGACGGCGGAAGTCTGCGACGCGGCGAACTTCGGCGTCCCACAGCATCGCCTACGGTCCGTGACCTTCGCGACGCGACGTGGTCACATTCCTCCGCCTCCTCGGCGCCGACCTCCTCCGACCGTCGCGGAAGCCTGGGCCGACCTGCCGACGCACCCGGACGGTCGCGACTTGAACGTCTTCCTCAAGCCGACCCCGCTCGCCTTGGCGCGCATGAGACTGATTCCACCGGGCGGTGACAAGCGAGACGTCATGCGTCGAGCCCCGGGGCTCGCGCCGGAGTCGTGGTGGCGGAGTCGAGTCGAAATTACGGACGTCTGGGGACGGATGGAATGGAATTTTCCGGCCAACACGTTGCGAACGACCTTCGTGAACCCTTCGAAGGGCCGCTACATCCATCCGGAACAGCATCGCGTCATCTCGCTCCGCGAGGCGGCCAGGCTCCACAGCATCCCGGATGACTTCCTGTTCGCGCGTCGCGTGCCGTACGTCGTGGCGCGACAGATCGGGAACAGCGTGCCCCCTCTGCTCGGGCGCGCGATCGCGCGCCGCGTCCGTAATCACATCGACTCTACTAGGTAGAGGGCGTCGGAACGGCGTCGGCATTCACCTCGAGCAGTTCCTGGTGTGCCGCCTCGGTGTCACTCAGCACCTCAAGGTAGTCCCGAACCTTCCAGGCGGTGTTCGCGCCCGCCTTGTCTTCGCGCGAACGCAGGAGGATCACCTTCCTCGCTTTGGAGGACCCTCGCGCGCGCGTCCCGATGAGTTGGCCCTCAACTTTGATATGTGGCTGCTTGTTCTGCGTTAGCCACTGCTCGGCGTCAAGCATGTAGAGTTCGAGCTGATCGAGGTGGGAGCTGTCGAGGGCCTTGTTCGCGCTCTTCAACTCGACGATCACCAGTCGCCCCAGCTTCGCGTTGCCGAGTAGGAAGACGAGGTCGGGTCGGCTCTCGGCATCGGTTGGTTGACCGGCGTGCTGTCCGATCTGCAGTTCCTTCGCCAGTCGATCGAACAGCGTGTCGACTCGTTTGTCCGCCGACAGAAACTGCGTGTAGGTCGGGTCTATTAGCCAGGGGTTCCGCTCGAAGAGCTTTTGGATTTCCTTCTCGTTGTCGGCGGCGTCGAAGTCGACGTCCGTGACCACCTTCTTCATGCTGCGGATCGCCACCAGGCGAGCCTTCGCGCGAAGCGTAAAGCCCTCCAATTCGTCCATCGTCAGCCGAGTGATTTCGTCGACGAGGGCTCGCAGGTGCGGGTGGTCTGCGTCCGCGATCCTCGAGATGGCCGTCAGGATGCTTCCGCGCCCGATCGCCTGGACCAGGGAAGGAAGCGTCGTCTTGTACTCCTCCTCGTCGACGCCGTACGCGCGCCCGAGCGCCTTGGCCACCTTCATGGCGGTCTTCTTCTCGGACGCCGTCAGCGCAGACTCGTCGATCTGCTGCTTGGTGAAGACGTCCTCCGTGACTTCCTTCTCGTTGTCGGTGTCGCGCTTCTTCTGGTACTGCTTACAGGCTTCCCGGATCTCAGCGCTGAGGAACGCTCGCAGCTCGGCGAGCATCGGCGCGCCCCATCGGAGCCCGTGCCGATCTGTCGCGATATAGTCGAGTTCCTGCTCGTCGATAAAGTCCGCGTGCACGACACCGTCCAGGTAGTCCGTCATCCGGAAGCCGTGCATGTTCGTGTCAGCGTCCAGCAGCGACGGCGCAGCCGCGAGTCGCTTGTTCGCGTAGATCCGAACGCCCCGTTGGCTTGCGCGCAGGGCGTTCTTCGGCGCCGTGAAGCGGAGCCTGTACTTGAACTTGACGACCCCAGCGTCGTCGCCCTTCAGATCCAGCCGACGGGTAACGAAGTCGTCTATTCGAAGTGCCGGATCCGGCCACGCGTAGTCCAGCTTGCGAGGCGTCGGCACGACCGCGCTGCCGTTCAGCGAGATCTTGAAGTCCTCGGGGTGGATGAGTGCGAAATGATCCCCGATCTCGTTCTCGACGGTTGCCTCGCGACTCTTCGTCGGATCGTAGAGCAGCTGGCTCAGGATCACGATCGTCCCTCCGTTCACCAGACCGGCGACGTCGGTCGTCTCCTCCTCGGGGACCTCGTACCCGTCGGCGGTCTTGCTCTTCACGAGGTCGTCGTACCTCAACACGATCCTGGTAGCGGTGTCGGAGTCGGCCTTCCTCGTGAGGATGGTCACCGTCTTGGCCACCCCGAATCCCGCCAGCTTTCCGAGCCCCTTCCGGCCCATGATCGCGCGGCCCTTGGCCGTCATCTTTTCGCCTTCAAGTCGACGCCGGCGGCCGGCGACGAGGAACTTGTCCTGCAAGTCCTGCCGCGACATACCTATGCCGGCGTCTTTGATCGCGATCTGGACTTCCTCCGCCAGGGCCCGAGTCGCGAGCGGCACTGCCGGTTCATGGTCGCCGCCGCCAAGTGCCTTCTCGTGGTCGAACTGCGCCTTCACGGCTTTCCTCTGACGCTCGATCGCGATCGGGTCCAACGTGATCTCGACGAACGGGGAGTCGGCGTCGTACGCGTTCGCCACGAACTCGACCAGCACGCGGGGCAAGCTCGTGTAAAGGTTTAGACCGAGATCCTCGACGATGTGCGGGGCAACTTTGAACTTGAGCGGGACTCTCGCCATCGGTCTCCTCAGAACGTGACGACCGCGTATCATACGCCCTGTGCGCCGACCCCTACTAGTCTCCCCGGCCGCCTCGTCGGCACAAGTTCGAAGGAGGATGCAGGCGCAGGCACGACGGGACACGGCCTGCGAGTTAGCGCTCCGCCGCGAATTGCACGCGAGGGGTCTTCGCTTTCGCGTCAACACGCGGCCGCTGGCTGGAGTTCGGCGCCAAGCGGATGTCGTCTTCTCTGCGCGGCGCGTCGCGGTCTTCGTGGACGGCTGCTTTTGGCACGGGTGTCGCGAGCACCGCGAGCGCGTCAAGACCAACGGACGGTGGTGGGCAGCGAAGCTGGCGCGGAACGTGCGCCGTGATCGCCAGACGAACGCGATCCTCGGGACGTGGGGATGGACGGTGGTCCGCGTCTGGGAGCACGCCGACCCGACGCTTGCGGCGGCGCTGGTCGACCGCCTGGTGCGCGGGCACACGACGCGCGCCAGCCCACCCGGAATCGGCGTCGTCGTGCTTCAACCCGGGACGCGGACACAGGCAAGACGTCGGGCGCACACGAAGTAGACCGAACACGCCTCGGCCGGAGTTTGGTCGGTGTCTGGTCGGTGTCGTACGCTTGCAACTGTGCTACCGGAGCGCGCACCGCGCCGATGAGTTGGAGCGAGACTTCGAAGGCGTCGAACGTGTGAGCGGCTCCTTGCGTGGTGGGCGTTACGCCCTGTTCACTTCCCCCCCGGCGCAGGCGACATGCCGATGGCTCTGCACGCCGCCCGGCTGTCGGGTTGGCGCGGCGCACGCGCCGCTCACGGCGGGATCCGCACCGCGCAAGGAGACGCCTCGCACGATGCCTGACTGGGGACGATCCCGGTCGCGGCCGGAGCAGCAACCGGAACCGCAGCCGCAGCCGGAGGCTCAGTTCACGTGATCAGGGGTGGAGGCACTTGCCGCGCACGCATTCGTACCCCTTGCCGCAGTCTGTAGCACGGCGACACTCGCTGGGAGCACCGTCCCACGGCCTATCCACCCGCACGAGCGTCCAGGAGCAGAAGTCCCGGTTCGTGTACGAGTCGCGCTCGCAGTCGTGCCTCTCGAACGCGTAGCCCTCCGGGGCCCGCTCCGGCGGGTCGTCATAAGGGCCGCGCAACGTGTAGCCCTCCTTGGCTGGCGCGACGTGAGCACAACCGGCAAGGACGAGGCAGGCGAGAGCAAGAACGAGAGACAACGCTAGCGCTCCCGCTCGAAGCAGTACACGTCTCCGGCCCAGTCTTCCCGCTTGGTCACTGAGTAGCGCGTCGGCAGGAGACGCCACCCGTCGGCGCCGAGGCGGTTCAGTGCATCGACGGCTCCCCAGATTCCGACGGGCAACCCCTTCTCACAGCGATACTCGTAGCGCCGCGTCCCGTCAGCTCGAGCCAGAGGAGCGATCAGGAATCCGAGCAGAAGGCCGGAAAGGAGAACGGCAATCACCAGGATAGCGGTGCGACGCATGCGTGTCTCTCCTCAGTCGATGGGTTTGGGCTTTGGCGGGGAGGGCGCGATCCGCACGCCCTTCCGGGGACGCAGCTTGACGACCGTCGTGTCGGAACGGTCCGTGGCAAGGGTCGCCTCGGCGGGGGCGTGGCCCTTCAGGGTGAGGCGGATGCGGGGGCGAGGGGCGCCGAGCGCCACCTCCAACTCGTAAGGGGTCTCTCCAAGGCGTTTGCCGCTGGGAAGGTCAATCACGTCGGCTGGGCTCGGCACCGACTCGACCCGCAGGATGACCGTCCGAGGTGCGGAGGCGGAGACTGCGCCGGACGCGCCCGTAGACGTCGTAGGAGTGGGCGCGGCGGACGCGGGCGCATCGGCGGCGGTCCTAGCCGACGCAGTCGCGGCGAAGCGCGCGAATGACTTGCCGGCCGTGGGTTCATCCGTAGGGGCCTCTGGTTCGTCCTCGTCGGCAGCGACGGGTCTCGCGACAGGGCGGCGTTCAGGCTCGTCCAGGAAGAGCCGATCGCCCACAACGTACACGGCCACGGCGCCGGCGATGAAGACCGGCGCGCCAAGCAATGCCAGGACGCGCCAGCGCCGACGTTCCGGCGCGTTGGGCGGCGAACTCCCTGACGACACCTCCGCGGCGCTGGTTCGGAGCGTGGTGGGACTGACCCGCCCGGCGACGGCGCGCGGGAGGGGCGGCGAGGTCGGGGCGGGCATGGGCGGCATCTTCGTGGTGCCGCTGTGGGTGTCGACGAAGGGGATCGACACCTCCGCGCCGCCGCTGCCGAGCGCCGCCTGGAGCTCGTCCATCGTCTGGAAGCGCGCGGCGGGCTCCTTCTCCAGACAGCGGAGGACGATGCGCTCCATGTCCTCGCCGATCCGCGGATCCAGCGTGCGCGGCGGATCGGGCGTCGCGAACATCTGTTTCTTCAAGATACCGCCGAGCGAGTCGGCCTCGAACGGGAGCCGGCCGACGAGAAGCTCGTAGAGCATCACGCCGAGGGCGTAGACGTCGCTCCGGGCGTCCACGTTTCGGGCGCCCTCGCACTGCTCGGGGGACATGTAGCTCGGGGTGCCGAGCATCGCCTCCGTACGGGTCTGGACGCCCGGCTCGAGCCTCGCCTCGACGAGCTTCGCGATGCCGAAGTCGAGCACCTTCACTCGCGCGGCGTTCGGGACGCCGGGCTGGGGGGTCAGGAACACGTTGGCCGGCTTCAGGTCGCGATGGATGATGCCCTTCGCGTGCGCGGCGGCGAGCGCGCGGGCGACGCGTAGCCCGATGGCGCGCACGATGGGCTCCGGCTGCACGCCGTCGTCCCGCAGCAATTCCTGGAGCGTGCGCC
>DASYRF010000124.1:0-2144 GCA_036004705.1 Myxococcota bacterium | reverse complement strand
CGGGCGACGCGCGCGCGCGCGCGACGTACCTGGCCGACCGGGCCGCCCAGACCGTCGGTGAAGTGGCCGACGAGATCTGGAACGCCCTCGACCGTCCGGGGGCGGACGTGACCTACGCGATGCTGCTGCCGGGCGGCGTGGCGTTCATCACGGGGGAGTCGCCGGCTCGGCAGGCGGTGCTGATGCGCGTGCTGGCCGAGAAGCTCCGCAAGACGCAGGACGGGCGTCTGGAGCAGGCGCGCCTCGACGCGTGGGCGGAGCGCGTGGAAGTGGGCGCCGGGCCGCTGTGGGATGCAGCGCTGGCGGCGCTCGCGGCCGAGGGGCGCGCCTACCACGCGCGCCAGGCGCGGGCCCACGTGGCGCGCACGGCGTGGCGCGAACTGCCGCGTCTGAAGCGGGAGCTGCTGAACGAGGGATGGTCGGAAGCGGACATCCACCGCGTCATCCCCGACGTTCCCCGCGGCGCGCGCGGCGGCGGCGCCGGCTTCGGCACCAGCGCGGCGGTGCCGGCGCTGGCGGCGGCGGCCACGGCGGCCACGGCGGCCACGGCGACCAGCGACGGCGCGAGCTCGCCGGAAGGCGGGTCGTAAGCCAGCGCGCCCGACGGACCGGCCGCGCGACGGAACGCGGCGAACGAAGAGCCCGGCTCACCCCGCGCGGCGCGCGGGCGAACGGGAAGGCGGCAGCCGAAACGGCGCACGGCGGTCGCGGCGGTCGGACGGAACGGGCGCGAGACAACTGAAGAGCTTCACCAGGCCCCGCCGGCCCAGCGCCGGCGGGGTCTTTTTTTGCCCGCCGGCCGTCCCCGTCCGGCGACGCCGAGGAGACTCTTCGGGCGCGCCGCAGCACGCCGGCCGCAATGGCGCCTCTTCCGCCCGAGCTACCGGCGGCGTCTCCTCTTCGGGGGGGGCGGGGCGGGGGACGACGGCGGCGCACCGGCGGCGTCGGGGAGGGGGGCGTCGGCGGCGATGCGGTAGGCGCCCATCTTGTACTTCAGGGTGCTGAGGGGCAGGCGCAGGGCGCGCGCCGCGGCGGCGACGTTGCCGGCACAGTCGTGCAGCGCGCGGCGGATGAGGGCCTCCTCGACGGCCTGGATGCGGTCCTGGAACTCGCGGCCGGCACCGGGGTCGAGCGCGGCGTGCAACGCGGAATCGCCGGGCCCGGCGGCGCGGGCGGCGCGGGCGGCGGAGGCGGAAGAGGAGGCGGAGGAGGAGGCGGAGGAGGCGGCGGCGGCCGAGCCGGCGGCGGCGGCGGAAGCGGAGGCGGCCGAGCCGGCGGCGGGGGCGGCGGCCGAGCCGGCGGCGGCGGCGGAGGCGGAGGCGGCCGAGCCGGCGGCGGCGGCGGGGGCGGCGGCGGCGGGCGCGGTCCCTTGCACGCGCGCGTCGAGGTCGTCGGGCTCGAGCACGGCGCCGCGGCAGCGATGCACGGCGCTGTAGAGGACGTTGTCCAGCTCGCGCACGTTGCCCGGCCAGGCATGGGCCCGCAGGAGCGCCCACGCGGGCGCGGAGAGGGCGGGCGCGGGGCGTCCGAAGGCGGCGGCGTGGCGGGCGACGAAGAGGGCCGAGAGCGCTTCGAGGTCTTCGGGGCGTTCGCGCAACGGCGGGACGCGCAGGACGAGGCGGGCGAGACGCTCGTAGAGGTCGCGGCGGAAGGTGCCGGCGGCGACGCGGGCGGCCAAGTCGGCGTTCGTGGCGGCGACCACGCGCGCGTCGACGCGGCGCTCGGCGGTGGAACCGACGCGCTGGAGCGTGCGCTCGGCGAGCACGCGCAGCAGGCGCGGCTGGAGGTCCAGCGGCAGGTCCCCGATCTCGTCGAGGAAGAGCGTGCCGTGGCCGGCGGCCTCGAACGCGCCCATGCGGTCGGCGTGCGCGCCGGTGAACGCGCCCTTCACGTGGCCGAAGAGCGTGCCCTCGGCGAGGTCGCGCGGCATCGCGCCGCAGTTGAGCGCGACGAACGGGGCGCGCCGGCGCGCGCTGCCTTCGTGCACGTGGCGAGCCACGACCTCCTTGCCGCAGCCGGTCTCGCCGAGGATGAGCACCGTGGCGTCGGCCGGCGCGGCGGCGGCCGCGCCGAGGACGGCGCGCATCGCCGGGGAACGGGCCACCGGGGCGCCCGGCGCTTCGCCCGCGAGAGCGCCGGCGGGC
>DASYRF010000123.1:0-2330 GCA_036004705.1 Myxococcota bacterium | reverse complement strand
GCTGCATGGTCCGCGCCGGCGGCGCGGGCGTCGCGGCGGCCGGCGTCGTCGCGGCGGGCGCGGGCGTCGCGGCGGCGGGGAGGGCGGAGGCGGCGCGCCACCGATCGCGGGCGACGGTGCAGGCGGCGGCAGTAGCGAAGGCGGCACGCCCGGGCGCTAGCGGGCGGGCTACTTCTTGGGAGGAGCGGGCGGCGCCATCGGTGCGCCCTGCTCCAGCTCCGCGGGCGTGGCGTCGCGCACCGCCAGCACCTTGACCGCAAAGTTCAGATCCTTGCCCATGAGCGGGTGGACGAAGCGCACCTTCACGATCTCCTGCGCCACTTCCTCGACCACGAAGCTCACCTCCGCCCCTTCGGCGGTCTTGGCGGTGAAGGCAGCGCCGACCTTCACGTCGGCCGGCATCTCGGTGCGGGCGAATTCCTTCATCGGCTGGCGGTCTTTGGGGAACATGTCGGCGGCGCGCACCAGCACGTCCTTCGTGGCGCCCACCTCCATCCCGTCGACGGCGTCCTCCAGCGTCTGGGGCACGCCGGAGTTCGCCCCCCTACCGTGGATGAAACGCAACGGGCCCGTGTTGAAGGAATCCTCGATGACCGTGTCCTCGTCCACCGTCAGCGTGTACTCGAGCGAGACGACCTTGTCCTTGGCGATCTTCATGCGCGCCTCCGAGAGCCGTTTGTATCACGGCCGGCGTGCCGCAATGAAGGTCGCCACGACGGGGAGATGGTCGGAACGGCCGGCGTCCAGTACGCGCGCGTCCAGCGGCTCCAGCCGCGACGACGCATACACGATGTGGTCGAGCTGCTCGGTCAGCTCTCCCAGCACGGTGCCCCAGCGCCACGTCGTCGCTCCCGGGCGGAATTCCGGCAGGACGCTGCGCAGTCCGGCCGACTCCAGGAACTCGACCGCGCGTCCGCCGTTGTCTTCGTTGAAGTCGCCCGCTACCAGCGCGTCTCCCGCCTCGAAATAGCCGGCGATCTCCGCGAGCCGCACGCTTGGGGTGGAGAAGTAGCCGCTCACATAGCTGCCGCGCTCGCTCACCGGCGGATGCAGGTGCACCACCAGCGCTTGCAGGGCGCCGAGCGGCGTCTCCAGCCGCAGGCGCCAGGCGGGGAACCAACCCGACGGCGGTGCAAGCACCGCCACGTCGGCGAACGGCAGGCGCGACATCACTCCGAGCCCGCCGGCCCCGCCTCCGTGACGGAAGGCCATGTACGGGTAGAGGCCGGCCAGGCGGGCGCGCAGGGCGTCCTCCCACTCGGGCGTGGTCTCTTGCAGGAAAACGACGTCGGCGCCGCCGGCGCGGATGGCGTCGATCGTCGACGCATCGCCGCCCAGCCCGAAGTTAACGTTGTAGGTCATCACCGTCCACGCCGGCGTGTCGGGTGGGGGCGGCGGTCTCGGGGTCCGCACCGTGCGCGGGCAGCCGGCCGCTGCCGGCCCCAGCGCTGCAGCCGCCAGCAGCGCCGCTACTGCCCAGGTCCCGCGCCTTTTCCCGCCGTGCATTCAGACCTCCGCGCGCGCGCGGCAATCGGCGGCGCCGCCCCGCGCACCGGGGTTTGACGCCGGGCGGCGCACGACGGTCTACCAGGTGCGGGCGATTCGTCAGACTGCGCTGTCGGCGAGCGAAAGGATGGCGTCCCACTGGATGTCGGTCAGCGGCACCACGGACAGCCGTCCCTGACGCACCAGCGGGCTGTCCTTGAAAGCCACGTACGATTTCAGCGTCGCCAGCGGCACGGGCCGGTGCAGCCGGCGCTTGAAGCGCAGGTCGACCACGGGGCGCTTGTCGTCGCCCGTCGCCGGGTCGGGGTAGGCGGAGCGCGCCACGCTGGCGATGCCCACCGCCGCCTTTTCGTCGCCTGTGTGGTACAGCACGCAGAGGTCGTCCTTCTGCATGCCCCGCAGGTTCTTCAGCGCGGCCGGGTTGGCCACGCCGTCCCAGGTCGTCAGGCGGTCGCGCTCCAGGTCGGCGACGGAGTAGGCGGACGGCTCGGTCTTCAGCAGCCAGTAGGCCATGCGTCTCCCTCCGCTCGATGAGCCTCCGTGTACAGGAGCAGGCGTGGCTCGGCCATGGCCCGTCTCTGCACGAAGGCTCCGGCGCCGTCAAGCGGTTGATCCCGCGCGCCTGCCGGCTGTACCCTCGCCGCCGTGAGATCCACCACGCTGGCACGCTCCGAGGGAGTGCTGGTCCTCGGAATGGTGCTGTTCGTCGCGCTCGTCTGGATGGTCGAGCGCTCGATGGGGGCCGTGGGGCGGACGCCGGTCGGGGTCCTTCCCGGCCTCGTGCTCGCCGTCATCCCGGCGATCCTCTGGCTGGCCTTCTTCTA
>DASYRF010000122.1:0-2136 GCA_036004705.1 Myxococcota bacterium | reverse complement strand
CCACCGACGCCGCGGACGCCGCCGACGCCGCCGACGCCGCCGACGCCGCCGACGCCGCGCCCGGTCCGCGCCTTGCGCCACGCCTCGCGCTCGTGGCGGCCGACCAGATCAGGGACTCGAGCCCCGCCGCCCCCGCCCGCGGCCCACCGCCCGTCCTGCCGCGCCGCCCGCTCATCGCGGCCGACCATAGCAGCGACTTGACCCCTGCGAAAGCCGCGTGCTACCCGCAAACGCGCTATGGAACGGACGGAGCCCCGCCTCGGCGTGCTCGGCGGCAGTGGCCTCTACGAGATGGAGGGCCTCGCCGACGTGCGCGAAGTCTGGGTCGACACGCCGTTCGGCGCGCCGTCCGACGCCGTCGTCACCGGCCGTCTCGGCGACCGCGCCGTCGCTTTCCTGCCGCGCCACGGCCGCGGCCACCGCGTCCCGCCGCACGCGCTCAACACGCGCGCCAACGTCTACGCCCTCAAGAAGCTCGGCGTCGACTGGCTCCTGTCGGTGTCGGCGGTCGGATCGCTCCGCGAGGACGTCCATCCCGGCGACGTCGTCGTCGTCGACCAGTTCATCGACCGCACGCACGGCCGCCCGTCGACGTTCTTCGAGGACGGCATCGTCGCGCACGTGACGTTCTCCGACCCGTGCTGCGCGGTCATGCGTGGCGTCGTCGCCGACGCGGCGCGCGCCGCTGGGGCGCGCATGCATGACGCCGGCACCTACGTGTGCATGAACGGCCCGCAGTTCTCCACGCGCGCCGAGTCGGCGCTGCATCGTTCCTGGGGCGCGGCCGTCATCGGCATGACCGCCGTGCAGGAGGCCAAGCTCGCCCGCGAAGCGGAGATGTGCTTCGCCACGGTGGCGCTGGCGACCGACTACGACTGCTGGCACGCCTCCGGCGAGGAGGTCAGCGTCGCCGCCGTGCTGGAGGTGCTGCGCCACAACGTGGCGATGGCGCGCGACGTGGTGCGCCGGACCGCTGCCGCGCTGCCGGCGGGCGCGCGCCGCTGCCCGTGCGCCATCGCGCTGGAGCACGCGGTGATGACCGCCCCCGACCGCATCGGCCCGGAAGTGCGTGCCCGGCTCGCCCCGCTGTTGGCGCGTCGCGACGCCTCGGCCGCGGCCGCCGCCGCGCGCGCGGAGCGCGAATGACCCTGCTGGTCGTCGGCTCGGTGGCGCTCGACACGGTCGAGACGCCCGCCGGCAGCGTCACCGACGTGCTCGGCGGCTCGGCGTCGTTCTTCGCCACGGCGGCCTCGCTCTTCGCGCCCGTGCGCCTCGTGGCCGTCGTGGGCGACGACTTCCGTGTCGAGGAGCAGATTGGATTCTTGCGCGCGCGCGGCGTCGATCTGGCCGGGCTGCAGCAGCGCCCCGGGCGCACGTTCCGCTGGGTGGGCCGCTACGGCGCCAACCTCAACGAGGCGCACACGCTCGACACGCAGCTGGGCGTCTTCGCCGATTTCGCCCCCGAGCTGCCCGAGCACTTCCGCCATTCGAAGATCGTGTTCCTCGCCAACATCGACCCCGCGCTGCAGCTGCGCGTGCTGGATCAAGTCGAGGCGCCCGAGCTCGTGGCGCTCGACACCATGAACTTCTGGATCAAGGGCAAGCGCGCCGAGCTGCTGCAGGCGCTGGCGCGGGTGCAGGTCGCCACCGTGAACGACGGCGAGGCGCGCATGCTGTCGGGCGAGCACAACCTGGTGAAGGCGGCGCGCGCGGTGCAGCGGCTGGGGCCGCGCACCGTGGTCATCAAGCGGGGCGAGTTCGGAGTGCTGCTCTTCCACGAGGAGCGCGTGTTCGCCGCTCCGGCCTTCCCGCTGGAGGACCTCCGCGACCCCACGGGGGCCGGCGACTCGTTCGCCGGCGGGATGATGGGGTACCTGGCGCGCGCGCGCGACTTCGGCGTGACGGGGCTGCGGCGGGCGATCGTGGTCGGGTGTGTCTTGGGGTCGTTCGCCGTGGAGGACTTCTCGCTGGAGCGCACGCGCCTGCTGACGCTGGGGGACGTGACGAAGCGCTACGAGCTGTACCGCGAGCTCATCGGCGCGGGGGCGCTGCAGGAGAGGCTCCTGGACGATTGACAGGCGCGCGGGCGGCGACTAATGTGCGCGCCGTTCAACTCTTTTCGAGTCGCGCTCACGC
>DASYRF010000121.1:0-10518 GCA_036004705.1 Myxococcota bacterium | reverse complement strand
CCGCCGCCGCCGCTGCCCCCGCCGGCCGGTCCGGTGAAGCCGCGTAGCGTTGGTACGGCGCCGCGCGCCGGCCCCCCGTCGGGGCGGAACGCCTCCATGGGCAACGGGCGCTCATCGGGGCGCGTGGGCCCCTCGAGCCCCTCTACGTCCCCGTCGGACAGCTCCATCGTCTTCTCGGCCGAGGGGCGCACGTGCGGCTTGGGTGCGGGGCGCGTGCTGCTCGTCTCGTCGGCGCCGCCGTCCTGCAGCGTCGGCATGTCGTCGGGCACCGCCGCCCCGCCAAACGTCCCCGCCCCCGCTCCCGCCCCGGGCCGTACCCCGCCGCGGCCGCCGCCGCCACCGCCCTCGGCGCCCGCTTCGGGGCCGCCGTCGACGACGCTGAAGAAGGCGGCCAGCTCGGGAATCTCGCCGAGACGCTTCCAGGTGTCGCCCGTACGCGAGATCATGTCGCTGCGCGTGACGCGGCGCTCGACGATCCATTTCTGCAGCGTCGTCAGCTCGCGGAAAGCGAGGACGCGGCCGTCGTCCTTGCGAATCATCCAATCCTTGTTGCGGATGCCGGCGCTCAGACCGGAGGCGGCCGCCGCCGGCGCCGCCTTCACCGCCTCGGTCGTGATGACGGCCTGGCGCTTCACCTTGAACACGTGCCCGCACGTCGAGCACTTCACGGTGACGCCCGCCTCGCTGACCTGTGCGTCGTCGAAGTCGTACTCGGTCTTGCAGCGCTCGCAGAGGATTTCCACGATCTCCCTAAATACCACAGGGTTCCCCCTCCGTCACCGCGGCGGGTTACTCGACGAGCCAGCCGTGGTCGGCGAGGAACGTGCGCAGCTCGGGCGTGTCGGCCGACAGCGGCGGGAGCCACTCGCGCACGAGCCTACGGTGCCACCAGCCGGGCTCGCCGAAACGGGTGAATTCGTATTCGTACAACAGGGCGCGTACGTGACGGGGCGGCGCTCCGGGGAACGGGTTGTTGGCCAGAAGGGACAGCGCGCCTGGATCATTGTGCAGCAGCTTCCAGACCAGATGCACGAGCCAGGCGTGGCGGCCAGGGTTGGACATCGCGGCGAACCAGATCTCCCAGTCGAGGCGGTAGTGGTAGGGCGCCACCACGCAGGGACGGCGCAGCGGGTCGCCGGGCTTGCAGGGAAATTCGTACTCGATCCAGCGTGTGTGCTCGCCGACCACGGTGTCGGCCGTTCCTTCGAGCACGATCTCGGGGCGGTGCCGGCCCACGCTGCCGAAGGCGCCGTACGTGTTGACGAGGTGGAGGCGGTCGAACGAGCTGTTCATCACCTGGTCCGCCTTGAAGAGGTTCGCGATGGGGTCGATGCTCAGGTACGCGACGAGCAGCGCGAGGGCGCCGCTCACCGCCCATTGCGCGCGCGACGGCGGGCGGGTGCGCGCGGCCACGGCGGCGATGCGGTCCCGCAGCCGGCGGGGGAAGACCTTCCCGAGCGCCTGGTCGTCGAAGCACACGACGGCGAGCCCCAGCGTCAGCCAGTTCAGCCAGGAGAGGTTGCCGCTGAGGATGAGGGTGAGCTGGAATGCCGCCTGCAGGAGGCCGGCGACGAGGCGCACGCGGCGCGGGCCGAACAGGCCGAAGGGGACGACGAGCTCGACGAAGTGGTTGAACAGAACGCCGCCCTGGTGCAACCAGCGCGGCGCCTGGTGGAGCAGCCACGACAGCGGATTGGGCAGCGGCTGCGTCTCGTAGTGATAGACGAGGCAGGTCAGGTCGCGCCAGCACTCGTCGCCGCGGATCTTGATGAGGCCGGCGCCGAACATCACGCGGAAAAGCACCCACCGGAGCAGCACCACGACGATGAGGGGCGGCGGCGTGCGCTCGGGGAGCGGGTGAAAGCGCAGCGGCGGGCACAGAAAGACGGCCAGAAAGCCCGTCTCCAGCAGCAGGATTTCCCAGCCGAAGCTGTAGAAGAGCTGCCCCACGTGAACGAAGGACAGGTAGAGCAGCCAGAGCAAGGCCAGAAGAACAGCATCGGCGAGCCCGGCGATGACGACGAGCGACAGCGCCACGCCCACCCAGGCCATCGCCTGCATGAAGGCGTCCGACGCGCTCCACCAGAAGATCGTCGGGAGCTGAAAGACGGCGGCCCAGCCGCCGCCGTTCTCGACGGCGACGCGTGCCAGGAACGGCTTGACCGGGAGCAACCCGTGCGACCCGAGGAGCGGCAGGAGCTGTCGGGCCAGCGAGACGAAGGCGACGAAGTAGATGAAGCCCAGGACGCGCAGGAAGACCGCCCTCGTCAGCCAGTAGGTCGGCGTGGCGGGCTTGTCGTCGCCCACGCCAACTACAAATACAGGCCCACGATCGTCTTGAGGCCCACCCGGGGAAGTCGGCTTGACGTCGCTCACGCCGGCTGCAGATGCGAGCCCAGGATCGTCTTCAGGCCCACGCCGGGGAAGCGCACGGTCACCTTGTCGCCGCGCACCTCGGTCACCTGCCCCACGCCGAAGCGCACGTGGCGCACGCGCTGTCCGCGTGACGGCACGTCGGGGTCGGCGTGCGCGTCGGCTCGGTCGAGCCAGGTTCCGCCGCCGCCTTCGCCGCCGCGGTCGCGGTCGTTGCCGTCCCCGTCGCCGTCGCGCGCCGCCCGGCGCGGGCCCCAGCCGTCGTCGCGGCGTGCGGCGTAGGGCTCGTCGGCCTCCTCGTCGGCGAGCGGGCGATGCACCAGGTGGGACGGAATGTCGCGCAGGTAGCGGCTGGGCACGTTGCTCGCCGCCGCCCCCGCCAGCGTCCGCCAGCGCGCCGTCGTGAAGAAGAGGTAGTCGCGCGCGCGCGTGATGGCGACGTACGCGAGCCGCCGCTCCTCCTCTTCGCGCCCGGGCTCGTGGATCGACCGGATGTGCGGGAAGACGCCCTCCTCCATGCCGATGAGGAACACGGCGCGGAACTCCAGGCCCTTGGCGGCGTGCACCGTCATCACCGGCAGGTAGTCGTCCCCGCCGGTCAGCAGATCCTGGTCGCTCTGTAGCGCCACGCCGTCGAGGTAGTCGCCGAGCGCCGGGAGCTGTCCGTCGCCGACGTCGTGCGCCCAAGCGTGCTCGAACTGCTCCGTCGCTCCGAGAAGCTCGCTGAGGTTCTCGGCGCGCCCCTCCGCTTCGAAGCTGCCGTCCGCTTCCAGCTGTTTCAAGTAGCCCGTGCGCTGCAGCGTCTCCTTGAGCAGCGCCGACGGCGTGACGCGCGCCGACATCTCGCGCAGCTCGTCGAAAAGCACGCGGAACGCGGTCAGCTTCTTCTGCGCCGCCGGCTTCAGCTCGGGCGCGCCTTCGTCCGAATCCGCGGCGGCGCCCGCGCCGAGCGTGCCCCCCGCGCCGAGCGTGCCGCCCGCGCCGCCGGTGGCCGCCACGATGGCCTGCCACAGCGTGCGCCCGCGGAACGCCGCCCACGCCTTCAGCGCCTCTTCGGTCGTTTTCCCCAGTCCGCGCGGCGGGACGTTGAGGATGCGCTCCAGGCTCACGTCGTCGTCGGGGTTGTGCAGCGCGTGCAGGTAGCTCAGCGCGTCCTGGATCTCGGCGCGCTCGTAGAAGCGCATCGCCCCGATGACCCGGTGCGGCACGCGCGCCCCGCGCAGCGCCTCTTCCAACACGCGCGTCTGCGCGCCGACGCGCACGAAGAAGGCGCACTCGCGCAGGGCGAACCCTTCGCGCCCTACCAGCGCCTGCAGCCCCTGCACCGCGGTGCGCGCCTCCTCGTGCTCGTCGCGCAGCTCCAGCCACGTCAGCAGCGCGCCCGGCGCCTGCTCGGTGAACAGGGCCTTCGGCTGGCGCGAGCGGTTCTTCGCCACCACCGAGGCCGCCGCCTCCAGGATGTTGCCCGTGGACCGGTAGTTCTGCTCCAGGAGGACCACCTCGGCGTCGGGGTAGTCCTGCGCGAAGCCCAAAATGTTCGTCACCTCCGCGCCGCGCCACCCGTAGATGGCCTGGTCGTCGTCGCCGACCACCGCCACGTTGCGCCGCCCCTCGCCGGGCGGCACCAGCGCGCGCACCAGCCGGTACTGCACCACGTTCGTGTCCTGGAACTCGTCCACCAGCACGTGGTGCCAGCGGCTGCGGTAGTGGTCGCGCACCTCGACGTCGGTCTCCAACAGCCGCATCGCCAGCATCAACAGATCCGAGAAGTCGACGGCGTTCGCGCGCCGCAGCGCTCCCTCGTAGGCCGGGTAGACCTTCGCGACCACGTCGTCCACCCAGTCGTGCGTGCGGAACTCCGCCGGCCCCACGCCCTTGTTCTTGGCGGCGTCGATCTTTCCGCGCACCATGCGCGCATCGACGCGCTCCCAGCGCCCCGACGCCTCGATGACGCGCTTGAGCACGCGCATCTGGTCGCCATCGTCGTAGATCGTGAACCCGGGGCGCAGCCCCACGCGCTCCGGCCAGCGGCGCAGGATGCGCAGGCAGGCCGAATGGAACGTCGTGACCCACATTCCCTCGGCGGCGTTGCGCAGCAGCTTCTGCACGCGCGTGCGCATCTCGCCGGCCGCCTTGTTCGTGAAGGTCACCGCCAGGATGCGCCACGGCTGCACCTCGCGCACGCCCACCAGATGGGCGATGCGGTAGGTGATGACGCGCGTCTTGCCGCTGCCCGCGCCGGCGAACACCAGCAGCGGGCCGTCGCCGTGCAACACCGCGCGCCGCTGCGCCGGGTTCAGCGCCTCGTCGAGGTGAAGCTCCAGCGCGGGCGCCATGGCCGTGCATACCCGCGCCCCCCAGGCCCGTCAAGGCGCCACGCGGCGCGTCAAAAGCCGTGCAACGGAGCGGCCACCTGGGTTAACCTGCCCGGCGTCACGGGCGCGTTACGGAGCGAAAACGCATGAGCGACAAGGCGACGCTGACGTACGGGGGCAAGACGTACGAGATCCCCGTCCTCACCGGGTCGGAGGGCGAGAAGGCCCTCGACATCGCCAAGCTGCGGCAGGACACGGGGCTCGTCACCATCGACCCGGGCTTCGGCAACACCGCGGCCTGCACCAGCGACATCACCTTCCTCGACGGCGAGGCGGGCGTGCTGCGCTACCGCGGCTACCCCATCGAGCAGCTCGCCGACCAGGCCACGTTCGTCGAGGTCGCCTACCTGCTCATCTACGGGCGGCTCCCCTCGCAGCGCGAGTACGACTCGTTCCAGAACGCGTTGACGCGCCATAGCCTTCTGCACGAGGACATCAAGAACGTCTTCGCCGCGTTCCCGCCCGACGCGCATCCGATGGCCATCCTCTCGTCGGTCGTCTCGGCGCTCTCCACGTTCTACCAGGACTCGCACGACCCCAACGACGAGAAGCAGGTGGAGATTTCCACCATCCGTCTCATCGCCAAGCTGCCGACCATCGCCGCCTTCGCCTTCAAGAAGTCGTGCGGGCAGCCCTTCATCTATCCGGACAACGCGCTCGGCTACACGTCGAACTTCATGCGCATGATGTTCGCGTTCCCCACCGAGCCCTACGTCGTGGACTACGACATCGCCCGCGCGCTCGATACGCTTTTCATCCTGCACGCCGACCACGAGCAGAACTGCTCCACCTCCACGGTGCGCCTGGTCGGCTCGGGGCGCGCGAACCTCTTCGCCAGCATCAGCGCCGGCATCTGCGCACTGTGGGGGCGCCTGCATGGCGGCGCCAACCAGGAGGTGCTGGAGATGCTGCAGAAGATGTACGAAGAGGGCGGCAACGTGCAGAAGTACGTGGAGCTGTCCAAGCAGAAGGACTCCGGCTTCCGCCTGATGGGCTTCGGCCACCGCGTTTACAAGAACTTCGACCCGCGCGCGACCATCATCAAGCGCGAGGCCGACATGGTGCTCGCCAAGCTCAACATCAAGGACCCGGTGCTGGATCTGGCGCGGCGGCTCGAAGAAGCGGCCCTGAAGGACCAGTACTTCATCGACCGCAAGCTCTACCCGAACGTCGACTACTACAGCGGCATCATCTACCGCGCGCTGAACATCCCGGTGAACATGTTCACGGTGCTCTTCGCCATCGGCCGTCTGCCAGGCTGGGTGGCGCAATGGCGCGAGATGGTGGCGCAGCGCTCGCGCATCGGCCGGCCGCGGCAGATCTACACGGGCGCCACCAAGCGCGACTACGTCCCGATGGAAAAGCGGTAAGAGCGGTCTGGTCAGGCGCGGGCGGCCGCACCGATGGAAAAGCGCAAGAGCGGGTCTGTTCAGGCGCGGGCGGCCGCACGCCAGTCGCGCAGCGTGCGCAGCACCGTCGCTTCCGACACCCCGGCCTGCGCGCAGATCTCCGGCAGGGTGTGGCCCGCGGCGCGCAGCCGCGCGATGAGGGCGGCGCGGCCGACCGGCCGTTGCGCGTCGAGGCCCTCCAGCGCGCGCTCAGCGTCGAGGAGTCCGGCCAGCCCCGGCTCGGGATTGCAGGTCGGGACGGCGCTGAAGGCCGCCTCGGCGCGCGCACGGGCCGCGCCGCGCCGCACGTGGGACACCGCCTTGTTGCGCGCGACGCGGTGCATGTAGCGGCGCAGCTCGTCGAAGGGCCGGCCGCGCAGGAGGCGCAGCACGAGCATGTCGCGCGCCACCAGCGCCTCGAGCACCTCGATGCGCAAGTCGTCCAGCGCATAGGCGCGCTGCGGGCCCAGTCCGCGCACCAGGCAGCGCACGATCACCGGGTCGAGCGCCAGCACCAGCGCGGTCCAGGCGGTGCGGTCGCCCGCGAGGCACCGTTCCAGCAGGTCCACGCCCCACCGGGCGGAGGCGCGCGCCGCGCCGCTCGCCGCCGCCGTCTCGTTGGAAGTCTGGGCCCGCGCCGCCGGGCGGCGCCCGATTTCAGATCGTTCAGTGTGTCTGTCCATGCTGGCGCGTTTTGCACTTCCCGTGCTCGGCCGGGCGAGTCGGCAACTGCCCGTGGGTCCTGGCCTGGCCCGTCTTCGCCGTGCGCTGTTGTGACGTGACAGTGACGTGACCGGGAAGTCACCGGGCGGCGGGCGGCGGACGCTAGCGACGGACGGCGATGGCGGCGCGCACGGCGGACGTGAGCTCCTCGGCGTGGAAGGGCTTGGCGACATAAGCAGCGCCGAGCTCCCGCGCCAGGCGCGAGCCGAGGCGGAGCAGGCCGCTGACGATGACCAGGCCCACGTCGAGGTAGAAGGCCCGCAAGGCGCGTGCGATCTCCTCGCCGTCCCCGTCGGCGAGCTTCAGATCGAGCACCACGACCTCCGGGCGCGCCTGGGTCGCGGCCACCAGCGCGGACGCCCGGCCCTCGGCCGCCATCACCTCATAGCCCTGGGCGCGGATGACCTCGGCCATCAGCCGCAGCGTCTCGGGGTCGTCGTCGACGACCAGCACGCGCGCGCCGGCGACGTACTTCTTGAAGATCGGGGACTGGGTCCCGAGCGGAGGGGTCTCGTCGGGATCTCGACTCGGCAGGATCACGTGCACCTCCGGCGCCGGACCGAGAGCAACCGGCGTGCCGTTTTTGTGGCAATGGAGCGATCGTGAGGATCCGAGCACTTGAGACGGGGGCGCGCGCCCGCCGCGCTGCGGACGGGAAAACAGACGCGCGGGTCGGGAAATCTGGATCCGCTTTGCAGGCCCGCCGGGCGCGGTGCGGGGCGGCCTGGGAGGGGCCCGTGTCCGATGCTATCCTGTGTGGCCTCGAACGAAAGGTCCGGTCGAATGCCGCCTCCGCCGTCCGCGCACACGGTGCTGGTCGTCGACGACGACGCGGCCTCCAGCCAGGGTCTGGCGCTGCACTTCCAGCGCCTCGGCTGGCGGGTGCGCGAGGCTTCCACGGTGCAGGAGGCGCTGGCGGCCCTTCAGGCGGAGCCCGCGGTGCTCGTCGTCGGCGACTCTTCGATGCCCGACGGCGACGGGGTGTCCTTCCTCACGCGCGTGATGGCGGAGCACAGCGGTGCGGTGCGGGTCTTCTACAGCGGCCGGCCCCCCGACGAGAGCGTGCGCCAGGCGCTGGCGCGCGGCGTGGCGGCGGGTCACTACGTCAAGGGCCAGGATCTGGCGGCGCTGCTGGAGCTCGCGCGGCAGCTCGCCGCCGAGCCCGTGCTCGCGCCGGCGGCGGCACCCGTGCCGGGAACCGTGCCCGCGGCGGCGGCGGCGCCCGTGCCGGGAACCGTGCCCGCGGCGGTGGCGGCGCCCGTGCCGGGAACCGTGCCCGCGGCCGCGGCGGCACCCGTGCCTGGAACCGTCCCCGCGGCGCCGGCGCCGTCCGCGCCCGCGGCTACGTCCGCGCCGGGAACCGCGCCTGCGCCGGCACCCGCGTCAAAGGCCGCGCCGGCGGTCTCTTCCCCGGCGGCGGGACGCTCGCTGCGGCTGCGCTGGCGCGATCAGCGTGTGCGCCTGACGCCGGGCGCCTGGAGCATCGGCCGTTCCATGACGACGCAGATCAAAGTGCCGGACGGGCAGATGAGCCGGACGCACGCCGTCCTGCGCGTCACCCACACCGAGGCGTGGATCGAGGACTGCGAGAGCCTGAACGGCACGTTCGTCAACGAGCGGCGGATCGCCGTGCGCACCGCGGTGGCGCCGGGCGACCGCATCCGCCTGGGGGACACCGAGTTCCACCTGGAGGCGACCGACCCGCGCGTCGTGCTGGGCGGCTCGGCGGGGGCCGCCATCCCCGGGACGCTCCCGGAATCGGGCGACGCGCAGGCCTTCGACGAGGAGCCGACGCAGCTTGGGGCGGTGGCGCGCGTCCCCAGCCGACCGCTCTCGCTCGCGCAGATCCAGCGCGCGCTCGAGGAGCGGGAAGCAGAGGAGGCGGCGGCGCGCATGCCCACGCTCCCGCCGCTGCGGCCCGGCGTCCAGCGCGTGCTGGCGGTTCTGCGCGATCGGAGCTGGGGCGAGCAGATTGTCGGCGCCGCGGCGATCCACCACGACATGCATATCGATCTGGTGGATCCGGCCGAGGCGCTCGGTCACGTGGCGACCGTGCAGTCGGGCCTGCTGCTGCTCGACGTGGACGCCGTCGGCGGCGCGCGCGACCGCGTGCTCCGGGCGTGGCGTAGTCCGCCCGGCCGCGGTCCCGTCCTGCTGGCCGGGTCGATGCACGAGCGCGACGGCGCGGCCCTGGCGCAGGAGCTCGGCGCCGTCGGCTATGTCGTGAGCGGTAAGCCGTCGATCCTGGTCATCGGTCAGCTGCGCTGGCGCCTCAGAGACGCGCGCTGACCCGACCTCCGGCTGCCGTTCCGGTTCGGCGCCCGTTCCGGCCCCGGTTCCCGCCCCGGTTCCGGCTGCGGTTGCGGCTGCGGCTGCGGCTGCGGTTCCGGCTGCGGTTCCGGCTCAGTTGCAGCCGGGGATCGGGCACGGGCAGGCCAGGTCCAGATGTCCGTCCGGCATCGTCGCGCAGGTGCCGGATGCCGGGACCCCGCTGTCGGAGCTGCCGCTCGGGCACGTCTCGGCCGCAAGGCACGCGCAGTCCGGTGCGGCGCCGCAGCCGGCGGGCAGGTCCACGCAGGTGAAGTAGGTCTCCGGCGTGTCCGACTCCTGCTCCTGGCAGTACGTCGTGCCGTCGGCGCAGAACCGCAAGCCGCAGGCGTACGTGCCCGCCGGCGCGGCGCAGCCGCCCCCTTCGCTCACGTCGGTGCCGGCGCGCGTCGCCTCGCACTGGTTCGGGTACACGATCCCGTCGCAGCCGCAGACCGGTAGATCATCGGGGGCGCACGTCGCCGGCCGCGTCACACACGCCGGGTCGCCGCCGCCCACGGACTTCGCGCAGTCGTTGCCGTCGAAGTCGCACCATTCGTCCGCCGCGCACGTCAATGCCCCGCACGGCACGCCCGCTCCCCCGTCCGACCCCTTGCGCCCCCCGCACCCGCCCGTGCCCAGCGCGACGCACGACACCACTGCCAGGGCCAGCGCCCTGGTGCCACCACGGTTCGTTTGCATGGGGACATAGTGCCCCATGGCTTGCCGGGCGGCTCACTCTTTTTCGCGCGGCTTGGGCGGGGCGGCGTGCGAGCGTCGCGCGGTGGATCTCGTGTCGGGCCCGCGCTAGGGTCCGTTTGTGAGGCAGCCGAAGCTCATCGATCCCAGTGTCATCCCGCCGGCCGACCTGGTGGCGGAGCGCGCGCTGGCCCCCGCGGCGACGCGTGACAAGGACGGCCATCCGCTGCGCCCTTTCCCGGAGGCGATCGACCTGCGGCCTCCGCCGGAGGACGAGTACATGCTCCGGGGGGACGAAAGGACGCACTGGAAGGTGTGGCGGGAAGTCGTCGCCCCTGCGCTCGCGCGGGGGGAGACCCCCTCGTTGTCGATCAAGGACGCGGTCCTGTGGTTCTGGGGCGCGCAGCCCGAGCGGGAGGGGCGGATTCTCTTCGTGGACAAGCCGTCCCTCGCGGCGGAGCTGGGCGAGCCTCCCCAGCAGCGCACCGAAGTCTGGACGGAGGCGGGCGCCATCTTCGCCAGCGGGCCGAGGAGCGGCGAGGTGGCGAGCATGGTCGCCCCGTACCACGACGTGCGCGGGCCGGCGTGGAAGGCCCGTTGGAACGCGCTGCGTGCGCCCGGCGCGAATCCTTGGTGGCTGCGGGAGGCCACGG
>DASYRF010000120.1:0-3737 GCA_036004705.1 Myxococcota bacterium | reverse complement strand
ACCCCACCGCCGCACCGCTCGCCAGGATCACCAGCCCCTGCACCAGCCCCGCCAGGCTCTCCGCCTTGCCGTGGCCGTAGCGGTGCTCGGCATCGGGCGGGCGCTCGGCGGCGCGCACCGCGAAGAAGTTCACCGCCGAGGCCAGCACGTCCATCCCCGAGTCGACGAGCGAAGCGAGGATCCCCACCGACCCCGTCAGCAGCGTGGCCGCTACCTTCAGCGCGGTGAGTCCGGCGGCGACGCTGACGCTCCACGCCGCCGCGCGCGTCTTGGGTCCCACGCCGCGAGTGTAGTCGAGGCCGGGCGCGCTAGGGGACGAAGTTCACCGCGGCGTCGTCGAGGGCGGGCGCGCTAGGGGACGAAGTTCACGGCCGGCGGGACGGGCAGGGCGAGCGGGTTGCCGCCGGAGATGCCCGTCAAGCCGTCCAGGTTCGCGCAGGCCAGGTGCGTGATGGTGATGTTGCCGGACGTGAACCACTGGATCTGCATCGAGCACAGCGCCGTGCCGGCGAACTCGGGCACGGCGTTCCAGGTGAACACCATGCGGTCGGTGAAGCGGTCGACCGTGGTGGTGCCGCTCGCCGAGGAGTTCAGGTCGTCCCAAAGCGCGCCGATCTGCGGCTGCGTGAAGAACCCCGCCGCCGACTCCACGTACGCGGCGTCCGCGGTGGAGAGCAAGAGGCGTCCGTTGGAGCTCATGAACCCCGACGAGTAGGCCACGCCGAAGAGCGTCAGCGACAGTGTGCCGAACGTGGCCGTCACGGTGCAGTCGTCGCACACCGGGCCGGCGCTGGAGGGCGCGCCCGTTCCCGGCGTCGTGGGGAAGACCGTCGCCGTCGCCACGGCCCACGTGTAGCCGCCGCCGGACGGCGTGAACGTGATGGTGTGGTTGTCGATGTCGGTGCCGCTAGTGAACAGCTCGTAGATGCCGGGCGCGGTGCAGGTCGGGTCGCCGCCACAGTCCGGATCCACGCAGTCGATGAGCCCGTCCCCTTCGTTGTCGAGGCCATCGGTGCAAATCGACTCGATGCATACCGGGTCCGCCCCGCAATCGCCCAGGTCGGCGCAGTCGATGTAGCCGTCTTGGTCGTTGTCGATGCCGTCGGTGCACGACTCGATGCAACCGGGGAAGATGATCGCGCACTCTTCGTCGAGACAGTCGACCAGGCTGTCGAAGTCGTCGTCCACGCCGTTCGTGCAGTTCTCGTCGACGCACTCGGTGGCGGTCGTCGCGCAGTCCGGGTCGTCGCAGTCCGCCAGCCCGTCGCCGTTGTCGTCCGTCCCGTTCGTGCAGTTCTCCGGGATGCACGCCGTCTGGCAGTCTTGATCGATGCAGTCGACGAGCCCGTCGCCGTCGTTGTCGACGCCGTCCCCGCAATCCTCGGCGCCGCAGCCGATGGCGCCCGCGCAGTCCGCGTCGTCACAGTCCACGTCGCCGTCGCCGTCGTCGTCGGCGGCGTTGTTGCAGTCCTCCACGCGGCACATCGTCAGGCCGCCGCAGTCGAGCACGTCGTCGCAGTCCACCAGCCCGTCGTCGTCGTCGTCCACGCCGTTGGCGCAGTCCTCGTCGCCCGGGCCCACGTTGCAGACCGAGGCGCCGGCGCACGACGGGTCGTCGCAGTCCACCTGCCCGTCGCCGTCGTCGTCGACGCCGTTCCCGCAGACCTCGGACTGCGCGCGATTTCGCGGCACGCAGCCCGCGCCCGCGACGCCTGCGGCCAGGGCCAGCGCCAGCACCGCCGCCAGCGCGGCGGCGGGAGGAAGCGAAGCAGCGGCAGCAGCCGCGCGCGGCGCGACGGCGGGGGACCTCATCGGCGTCTCCTGTTCAGGTTCGGCTAGCATGCCGGACCGGCCCAGGGGGCGCAACCGAGGCGCCGCCCTCGGCGGTGGCATCGTCGGAGGCGCGGGCGCCGGCGCCGGCCTGATCGCCGGCGTGGGTCTCGGCGTCGGCGTCGGCAGCGGTCTCGGCGCCGGCGTCGGTCTCGGCGTCGGCGTCGGCGGCGTCGGCGGCGCGCACCGCCGCGCGCGGGAAGAGCACCCACACCACTGCCGCCGCGCCGGCGGCGGCCGCCGCCGTGGCCCAGAAGAGCCCGGCCACGCCCCAGCCCAACGCCGACGCCGGCCTGCCGGCCACCGCCCAGGCCAGCGCCGCGCCCATCACCGACGTGCCCACCGCGCCGCCCATCGAGCGCGAGAACACCGTCAGCGCCGTGGCCACGCCGCGGCGCTCGTGCTCCACGCGGTCCTGCACGGCCACGGTGAAGGACGTGATGCAAGCGCCCATGCCCAGCCCGAACAGCGCCAGCGCCGGCACGAAGAGCGGCGCCCAGCCCAGCCCCACGCGCAGGGACACGCCGACGGATCCCGCCAGCACCGCCAGCGCGCCCGCGCGCACCACCGGCCGATAGCCGAGCCGCACCAACGCGCGCCCCGCGGCGAACGACGCCACCGACCACCCCAGGCTCACCGGGATGAGCGCCTGCCCCGCGTCGATGGCGCGCAGCCCGAGCACCTTCTCGATGTAAAGCGGCGTGAACGTGATCTGCGCGAACATGCAGACCCCGAGCAGGAACCCCGCCGCGTTGGCCGCCGCCTGAACCGGGTCGCGCAACAGTCCCAACGGCGCAATCGGCTCGGGCGTGCGTCGCTCGTGCCAGACGAACGCCGCCAGCCCGGCGACACCGCCCGCCGCCCACGGCCACAGCGGGCCCAGCGCCGCACGCTGCGCGGCCGGCAGCAGCGCCACCAGCAGCGCCGACGCCCCCGCGAACAGCAGCGCCGCCCCCGCCCAGTCCACGCGTACGTGCCGGCGCGCCGGCGGCTCGCGCAACGTCAGCGCCAACAGCGTCACGCTCAGCACCGAGAACGGCACGTTCAGATAGAAGATCCAGCGCCACGACGACGCCGCCGTGACCCAGGCCCCCGCCAGCGGACCCACCACGCTGGAGATTCCCCAAACGACCGCGAACAGCCCCTGCAGCCGCGCCCGCTCGCGCACTTCGAACAAGTCCCCCGTGACCGTCATGGTCAGCGGGATGATGGCCCCCGCGCCCAGCCCCTGCACCGCGCGCGCCACGATCAAGAGCGGCATGGTCGGCGCCGCGCCGCACAGCGCCGACCCCCCTACGAAGAGCGCGATCCCCGCCGCATACACCCGCCGCCGCCCGAAGAGGTCCGCCAGCTTCCCGTAGAGCGGCACCGTCACCGTGGACGCCAGGATGTAGGCGGAGAACGCCCACGAAAAGATCTCCCGCCCTCCCAGGTCGTCGACGATGTCCTGCATCGCCGTCGCCACGATGGTCGCCTCGATGCTCGCCAGCAGCGTCCCCAGCAGCATCGCCGCAAACGCCGTCAGCCGCGCCGCGCGGCTCATGTCCGGAGGTTTCGTCACGGCCGGCCAATGTAGCGGCCCCGCGCCCGCGCGACAACCGTTGCTCTCGTTCGCGCACGCGCACGAACGTGGCGGGGTCGCGGTCCCTTGGACCGTTCAGCGGCGGGCGAGGTGCGCTACTGCCCCATCAGGTCCGATAGCGCCTGGCAATGCGTCGCGCTGAACGTCGCCTCGAGCGCGGCGTCAATCGTCACCGTGTTCAGCGGGTCGGTGTAGTCCGCGTTGATCGTCGCCATCGCGCGTCCGCGCAGCACGTCGCCGGCCTCGTACCGGTCCAGCGACAGCGAGCCCAAGCCCCCGTTGCCCAGCGCGTTCGCCTTCACCACTCCCCCCTCCAGCACGACAA
>DASYRF010000119.1:0-8460 GCA_036004705.1 Myxococcota bacterium | reverse complement strand
GGGGTCGGCGTCGGGGTCGGCGTCGGCGTCGGCGTCGGGGTCGGGGACGGGGTCGGGGTCGGGGTCGGCGTCGGCATCGGCGTCGGGGTCGGGGTCGGCGTCGGGGTCGGGGTCGGCGTCGGGGTCGGCGTCGGGGTCGGGGTCGGGGTCGGGGTCGGCGTCGGCATCGGCGTCAGGGTCGGGCGCTGCGCTGGGTGTGCCGCTGGAGGCGGCGGACGAGCACGACGTGCGGCGCCGGCGCGCGCTGGCGCTCGGCTGGCTCGGGCGTGTCGACGACGAGGAGGCGGAGCTGGCGGCGCTCGCGACGATCGAAGCGCGTGCCGCGGCGGAGGTGGGGGTCGAGGCGCGGGCCCACGTCGAGCGCCTGCGCGCGATGCATCTTCGCCGGCGCGGCCGCTACGGCGAGGCGGCCCGGGCGGCGCGGTCTTCGCTGGCGCTCGCTGACCGCGCCGGCGACGCCACGGCGGCGGCGCTGGCAGTGGGCGTCCTGACGGTTGCGCTCGCGGATCAGGGTCGCCACGACGAGGCGCGCGCCGCCGGAGAGGAGCTGGCCGTGCGCGCCGCGGCGACCCGCGACGCGCGCACGCGGGCCAACGCGGCGGCCGCACCCGCCTACGCCGCCGGGTTACGCGGTGAAGTCGTGGCCGGGCTCGCCGGATACCGCGCCGCGCAGGCCGCGTTCTCCGCCGCCGGCGATGCGCGCAACGCGACGACCGCGGCCATGAACGTCGGCGCCATGTTGCTGGGGCTCGGCGATCTGGCCGGCGCCCGCCGCGCTACCGACGAGGCGCTCGACGCGGCGCGCGCGCTCGGGCTGCCGTCGACCGAAGGCGTCGCGCTCCAGAACCTCGGGCTGGCGCTGGCCTGGAGCGGCGAGGCGATCGCGGCACGCGCTGCACTGGACGCCGCCGTGGCGCGCGGGCGCGGGCTCGCCTATCCGCGCCTTCTCGCGGGCGCGCTGGCCTACCGATCGGTGGCCGCCGGCGCCGCCGGCGACCCCACCGCCGCGTTGGCCGACGCCGACGCCGCCCTCGCCGCCGCGCCCCCCGACGGCGCCGCCGTGACGCTCGTCTGCCGCACCGCGCGCGCGATGGCGCTCGTGCAGCTCGGCCGCCCGCTGGACGCGCTCGCCGAATGCCAGCAGGCCCTCGCTCTGCGCGCCGCCGCCGCCGGCATGGAGGATCTGGAGGTGGACTTGCTGCTTGCCCATTACGACGCGCTCGCCGCGCTCGACCGGAGCGCCGCTGCCGCCGCCGCGCTCGCCGCCGCCGCCGCTGCCTTCGACGCCCGCCTCGCGCGCATCGACGATCCCGCCCTCCGCGACGCCTTCGTCACGCGCCTCCCCGCCCACGCCCGCCTCCGCGCCCTGCGCGCCACCGTCTGACGCGGCCCACGGACGGCCGCGCCGGGGTCGGCCCCGCGCGGGTGGGCACGCGGTACTGCTCGCGCGTTGAAGCCTGCATGGGTGAGCTGTGCTCGGCGAAAGTGCTAAGGGGGCGCGGGGGGCGCGGGGCCGGCGAGGACGAAGCGGGCGCCGCCGATGGTGCGGTAGAGCGCGGCGAGGTCGGGACGGGCGGCGCACAGGCGCGTCCACTGTGCGCCGGTCAAGAGCATCGCGGCGGGACGGCGCGCGGCGATCTCGGCGGCGAGGCGCTGCCACTGCGCGTCGGCCAAGTAGTCGAGCGCGTTCTGCGGAAGGAGCGTGTGCGCTACCGCGGCGGGCCGCAGGGTGAGGTAGCGCCAGCCGGCGTAGTCGGCGCCGATGACGACGCGCGCGCCCGGCGGCGCCGCCGCGGCCAGCCACGCGGAGTCGGGGAGCTTCATCACCTCTGCGTCCCAGTCGCCGAGCCCGCGCGACTTCGCCCAGCTGAGGGCGAGCTTCGAGCCGTACGACGCGGCGGCCGCCACGCCGGCGAGCCCGAAGAGCACGGCCGCGGCGATGCGCGTGGCGCGCGAAGGCGCCCCGCGCGGCGCGCACACGGCGGCCACGGCGCACAGTCCGAACGCGCCGAGGAACGCCACGTGGGTCAGGTCCTGACGGGTGAAGCGCAGCAGCAGCGGCGCCACGCAGGCGACCCCGGCGCCGGCAGCGGTCGCGAAGCGCGTGTCGGCGTCGCCCCGCCAGACGCGGCGCAGCGCCTCGACGGCGGCGAGCGCGGCCGCCGGCACCGCGGCCACCGGCGCCAGCCGCGTCACTTGCAGCGAGAGCACGCCGCCCCAGCGCCACGGCGCGGCGAGGGCCCGGTGCGCCTTGGTCCAGGCGTCGGTGTAGGCGGCGTAGGGGAGGTCGCCCTGCCCGTGCCCGTAGTGGCGGAACGGCCAGACGAACAGATCGAACGCCAGCGCCCCGAGCGCGCCGCGCGCCGCATAGTAGGCCGCGAAGATCGCCAACACGACGACGGCGCCGGCCAGTACGCGCGCCGGGCGCAGCAGCGCCGCGCGGGCGTCGCGCGCCGCCAGCCCGGGCGCCGCCGCGGCGCCGGCCGCCGCCACCAGCGCCGGCACGCCCACCGACTGGATCGTCGCGCACGCGAGCCCCAGCAGCACGCCGCCCGCCCATTCGTGCCGCGGCCCGGCGCGCGCCGCCGTGAGAACCGCCAGCGCGCCCAGCGTCCACGCCGCCGCCAGCCATTGCGGGTAGGCGAACGGCCAGAACGGCACGAACGCCAGCGCGTAGACGGCGGCCGCGCCCGCCCCGGCCACGCGCCCGGCGAAGCGCGCCACCAGCAGCGCCAGCAGCATCGCCGCGGCCGCCGTCGTCATCACCGACAGCGCGCGCGCGGCCGTGACCGACGGCCCCGTCACGCGGAACAGGGCGGCGTAGACCCCGTAGAAGACCGGCCCCATGAACTCGAACCAGTCGCGGTACATGACCTCGCCGCCGGCCATGCGCGCCGCGTCGTAGAGGACCGTGCCCTCGTCCTGCATGAGCTTCCAGGGCGCCGCGTCGCGCGCCGCCGGCCCACCGGGGAACAGGTAGGGCGCGTGCAGCAGCGCCACCGCCGCGCCCACCGCCGCCAGCCACCCGTGCCCGCGCAGCCAGCCGTCGGGGTGCGCGTCGGACGCGGCGCCCGCACGGCGCGGATCGGAAGCGGCGCCCGCACGGCGCGGGTCGGACGCGGCGCCCGCACGGCGCGGGTCGGACGCAGCGCCGGCGTCGCGCGGGTCGAACACAGCGCCCGTTCGGGCGGCGTCGCTCACCGCGCGCCGGCGTCGCCGCGCGCGCGCCAGCCGGGGACGCCGAATGAGACGGTCACGCGCGCCGACGCGGCGCCGTCCGCGGCCACCGTGATCTCCGTGAAGCGGCACCGCCCCGCCATGTCGCGAGGATACGCGCGCCCGTCGCCCCCGCTCAAGGCTCCGCCGGCCGCCCGCCAGGCGGATCGTGCGCGGCGGTCCGGCGTTGAGACGCCGCGCCCGTCTTGGCGCCGCGCTTGCGGCGTGCCCTTTCATGAGCTAAGAGCACCGCCGAAATCGCCAGCCAGGAGCTTCCCATGTCGCGTGTCATCAGTGCGTCCGCCCTCTTCGTCACGTCTCGGTCCGCCCGTCTGCTGCTCGTGCTGGGCGCCGCGTCGGCGCTGCTCGCCGGCGGCGCCTGCGTCCGGCGCGGCCCGCTGTGCGGCGACGGCATGTGCGCCCCGACCGAGGTGGGGTTCTGCGCCGCCGACTGCTCCGGCCAGTGCGGCAACGGCGTCTGCGAGACCGCCCAGGGCGAGACCGCGGCGAACTGTCCCGGCGACTGCGGCGGCGGTCCCGTCTGCGGCAACGGCGTCTGTGAGACCGCCGACGGCGAGACGGCGGCCAGCTGCCCCGGCGACTGCGGCGCCTCGTGCGGCAACGGCCTCTGCGACGCCGGCGAGACCACCACGAGCTGTCCCGGCGACTGCACCGGCCCCGTCTGCGGCAACGGCTTCTGCGAGGCCGGCGAGAGCGCGGCCACCTGCCCCGGCGACTGCAGCGGCGGCGGCCCCGTGTGCGGCAACGGCGTCTGCGAAGTCGGCGAGTCGAACACGTCTTGCCCCGGCGACTGCCCGCCCGGCGCCATGTGCGGCAACGGAACCGTCGAGATGGGCGAGGACTGCGACCCGCCCAACGGCATCAACTGCGACTCGACCTGCCAGAGCTTCACGATGACCGGCCCCGCGAACCCCGGCGCCGCCTGCACGACCGACTCGGGCTGCAGCTCCGGCACCAGCGGCCTCCCCGTCGCCTGCCTCACCGAGACCGCCTACGGCTGGCCCGGCGGCTACTGCTTGATCTACGACTGCACCGTCGATACCAGCGTGGTGCCGGCCACCGACGACTGTCCCGGCGCCGCGACGTGCCGCGGCTTCGGCGACGGCATGGGCGGCACCGTCTACTACTGCACGCCGGACTGCACCCCCACCAGCACCGGCATCGGCAGCTGCCGCAGCACCACGACGACGACCGACGCCTACACGTGCCTCCCCGACATCATCGACCCCGGCGCCGGCGGCTGCTGGATCGGCTGCCAGAACGACACCGGCTGCAACCCCTGCGACATGGCCGCCGGCACCTGCTTCAACGATCCCTCGACCAGCTGCGCCGCCGACGCCGACTGCCTCGTCTCGCCGTTCGCCTACGCGTGCAACACGACCGTGAACGCCTGCCACCCCGACCACACCGCCGGCACCTCGTCGATCGGCGACCCCTGCACCGACGACCTCGACTGCCCGCAGTACGCGTACTGCCAGACCGATCCCACGCTCTACCCCGGCGGCTTCTGCACCATCTTCTACTGCTCCAGCTACGGCAGCATCCCCGCCTTCATGTGCCCCGCCGGCTCCGTCTGCCCCGCGTCCGCCGGCTTCTTCGCTGGCACCGGTTCAGGCATGGTGCAACTCTGCGCCGACGACTGCACGATCAACACCGCCTCCCCCAGCGGCCAATGCGACACCGCCCGTGGCGACAGCTTCGGCTACGTCTGCATCGAAAACGCTACCCCCACGGCCTCCACGTCCGAGCTGTTCGACACACCTGGCGCCGCCGGTTTCTGTTTCCAGTGCTCCGGCCTTCTCGGCGCCGACCCCAACTGCCCGTAGGACCAGCCACGACATGGCGGCGTGGCGATGATCACCGCCGACTCCGCTACCTTGGCCGAATGGATGGCGGCGGCGCGCGGTCCCAATCGCCACAGACCACCCGCACCAGCGGCAATCCCGGTCAGCGGGACGTCGCGGAGGGCCCCGTGGAAGCAGCGGTACTAGGCGTGGCGCTCTTGGGACCGAGCGTCCAGACGCGGCTCAGCTGAAAGGGGGCACGTGACGGGGCGGCGAAGTGAAGCCCGCGGATGACTTTGTCTACACAGGCGCTGACGTCGCTGCGCTTCGCGGTCGGAGCGAGGACCATGGTCGCGGGGATCGGGTCGCCGGCGGCGTCGATCTGGAGGCGCGCTTTGATGGTCAGTCGACCCTTGCCGGCACAGGCCCCGATCAAGCCGTCGGCGTCGGACAGCTCGTGCAGCTCTGCGGGCAACGGAGGAGCGGCGGAGGTCGTAGTGGCGGGGGCTGCGGTCGCCGCCGCTGCTGTCGCCGGCGGCACGGCGGGGGTCGGGATGGCGGGTGCCACGGATACGGGAACCGGCGTGGTCGTGGGGTTTCCAGTGTCGCTCGCGGGGCGCGGCTTCCAGAACGGTGCGAAGGGGAGCACGAGTAATACGATCAGCGTCGCCGTCGCGAGCACGGCGACCGCGACCGCGCGCGTGAGGGCGCGCCGCGGCGGAACCGTGGCCAGGGCTTGCTTCGTCCAGGTCGGCGCGCCGGCATCGGTCTCGGTCGGTGTTGGGGGAACGCCCGATCCCGCCAGAGGCGGCTCGTCGGCGGCTCGATCGTCCTTTGCCTCGGGCGGCGGGAGAGCCCGTGACGGCGCCACGAGGCGCCGCTCGTCGTCGGCGTCGCGCGGAGACCAGCCGGCCGCTTCTCCGAGCGCCGCGGCGAAGCTCTCCGCCGTCGGCCAGCGACGCGACGGGTCCTTCTCCAAAGCGCGCAGCACGACGCGGTCCAGCGTTTCCGACAGGGACGGCGCGTGGTCCCGCATCGACGGCGCCGGCTTGGACACGTGCATCGCCTTGATCTCGCCGCGTCCGACGGCCAGGAACGGCGGCAGACCCGCCAACGCCTCGTAGGTCACGACGCCGAGGCTGTACAGGTCGCTGCGGTGATCGATGTCCCGTCCGCCCGCGCACTGCTCCGGCGACATGTAGATCGGCGTCCCCATCTGCACGTCTTGCCGGGTCACCACCGACGCGCCGCCGAGCGAGTCGCGCAGCTTGGCCAGCCCGAAGTCCAGCACCTTGACCAGCTCCTCGCCCGGGTGCGTTTCGTCTTGCACGAGGAAGATGTTCTCGGGTTTCAAGTCGCGGTGGACGACGCCGCGTGCGTGCGCCGCACCGAGCGCCGCCGCGATGCGGTGAACGATGCGCGCCACGCCACGCGGCAGGAGCGGGTTCTCGCGGCGCCCGCGCATGCGCTGCGCTAGCGTCTCGCCGACCAGCAGCTCCATTACCAGGTAGGGGCCGGCCGGCGATTCCCACTCGAAATCGAGCACGCGAACGATGTTCGGATGATCCAGCAGGGCCGCGGCGCGCGCCTCGTTGAAGAAACGCCCTGCCGCCTGCGGGTCCACGCCCGGTCCGGCGTGCAGGACCTTCAACGCCCGCCGCTGGCCTGTCCGCAGGTGCTCGGCATCGAAGACCATGCCGAAGCCGCCGCCGCCGATCGGCCGCACGACCCGGTACTGGCCAATCTCTTTTCCAACGAGTTCCAGCAGAGCCGTCACGGCGAATTCCTCCTGCAGCGTACCACGACGGTCCGAGCACTCGGGGGCCCTGCAAAAGGAAGGAGGGGCCCCCGGCAGGACGCCGGGGGCCCCTTGAGAGGTGGGACGAAGAGGAGGGAAGGAACGGAGGAGGGAAGGAGGCCGTTGCTACGACCCCGCCGACGAGGTCGCCGGAGCCGGCGTCCCGAAGGCAGGCAGCGCCGGGGCCGTGGCGGCCGCGGCCAGCGTGCCCGCGTCGCCGCCGCTGTCACCACCCGCCGCGCGGCGCGTCGCCTCGTCGGGGATGATCTCGTGGACCTGTGCCTCGGTCAGCCCGAGGTACTTCAGCTCGCGCTTGAGGACCACGAGCGCCCGCAGGCCGGCCCGCACCGCCGAGGCGTAGTTGGCCCGCGCCATCCGATGCGCGGCAATCGCGTTCGCCGCCGTGTCGCCCGACGCCAGCAGCGGCACACGCGCGGCCTCGATCTGCGCAGACCACTCGGCCCGCTGCGCATCGGTCCAAGGAGGCGCCGAAGTCCCGCCGATGCGCGTCGTCAGCAGCTGCAGCATCGTCGGCTTCACCGCGCGCGGCACCTCCGTGTAGGTGCTCGGCCCGCTCGGGAACGCCGCCTCCAGGGCCGGGTGGCGGCGCGGGCGCCCCAGCGCGTTGCGCATCTCGTCGAACACCGAGCCCACCGCCACGCGCGCGGCGTCCTCGGCCACGAGCCACTGCGCCATGGCCACAATCAGAGCGTCCTTCGCAGCCTGGGACGCCGAGCGGACCACGGCGATTGCGGCGAGGAAGACCCCAAGGCGAGCCGTGGCCGCCGCGGCCACCTCGCCCCCGCGCGCCGTCGCACGCGCGCTGGAGACCTGCAACACCTCATCGATGCGCTCGACGCGCGCATCCTCACGAACGACCGAACCCATGACGAACCTCCTTCTGACGAACCGTTTCAGGCGCCCGGCCACCATGACCGCGCTACCTGAAAACCACATGGTGCAGGAGGTGTGCCAACACTGGGACTCGTCCGAAGGTCGGTAGCTCACGGTCGTCGTGTAGCGCGGCCGCCGGCGCCGCGTTCGTTATCGGCGTCGCGCTGGGCCGGCGCACAGTCGTGCGCACCGAGCTGCGCAGCAACATGCGCAATCGCGCGGTTCGCATTCGGCGCGCGGCGGGCTGTTACGGACTTGAGCAGGTTCCTGCGCAAGGCGCCGGGACGTGGAGTGTCGTGCAGCTCGTTGCAACGACGAACGAGCGGGTAGGCTATCATTGCGCCGTGGTGGTTGGCCACCTACTTGATGGTTTCAAGCCGTGAGCTCCCTTGGCAGCACCGGGGAGCTCTCGACCCAGCCGGGAGGTCTCGATGAGCACTCAGGTTCCGACCGTGGCCGACCTGTTCGTACTGATGGACCGCTGGCGGAGCTTGCCGAGCTACCAGTTGGAGCGGCGGGCGGACATTTTCTTCGCACCATTCTTGGCGGGGTTCGTTGGATCGATGGAAGGGGTCGTCATCGCGCCGACCATCGTCCCGGAGTTTCCGGTGCGGCAGCAGGACAGCAATCGCACGGACAAGGTGGACTACGTGCTGTTCTCGGCGGACCGGACGAGGGTGTTCTTCCTCGAGCTGAAGACGGACGTCGGCTCGCTTCGCACGGAGCAGAATCAGTACTTGGCGCGGG
>DASYRF010000118.1:0-14787 GCA_036004705.1 Myxococcota bacterium | reverse complement strand
TTGGGCTCTTCGGGCTTGGGCGGCGCCTTCGCCGGAGCCGACTTCGAGCAGCCGCGCGGGAGGCAGGTGGACTCCGTCGGATGGCTGGTCTTGTCGCAGTCGGTCTCGGCATAACAGGTCTTCGCTTCCGCCTTGTCTCCGATGCACACCGTGGCCTTCGGATCCTTCACCGCGGTGCTGCCGTACGCCTTCATCGCCGCCCGGAAGCCCAGCTCGATCACGCGATCCGCCGCCCTGGCCCTGGTGTCCACGCACAGCACCTCGACGGAAGTGGAGCTGCCCTTGGGTGTGACGCGCGCCCTGTGGTTGAGGTATCGCGGCGACCGGCAGGAAGCGGCGCCGTCGAATCCCAGGTTGGCGGCCTCGTCATCCACGAACCTTGGAAACGTGTTGCAGCAGCTGTCTCCGGACTTGTTCGTCGCGCTCGGATCGAGAAATCCGTGGTTCACACAGCAGGTGTCCGCTTCCCAGCTCTCCACCAAGTAGTTGGACCGGCAGTTCGTCATTTTCTCCGGTGCCGGCGCCGGCGGCTCTGCCGGCTTGGACTTGTCCGCCGTGGACGCGTCCGGCGGTGACGCCCCGAGGCCCAGATCCGGCCTGTCCGATGCTTTGTCGCGCTGCACCTGCGCACCGGCCGCGGCTCGCTTCAAGACGTCCACGGGCGCCCGACCGTCCACGTCGGACGCCGACCGCGCGGGCGTGCCGCCCGTTTGCTGAACGACATGCACCAACTCGTGCGCGAGGAGGCGCTTTCCGGAGTCGGTCGTCGGCGCATATTCGCCGGCCCCGAACACGATGGCCGACCCCAGGGCGAACGCGCGGGCCTGCACCGCGCGCGCCGCGTCTGCCGCCTGGTCGTCGGCATGGATCCGGACGCGGCCGAAGTCGAACCCCAGCCGCGGCTCGAAATACGCGCGCGCCTCGGGGGACAGGGGCGCGCCGCCTCTCTCGGTCGCGCGCACCGCGGCGCCCGTATCCAGCGACGCTCCGGCGCGCGACGACGGCGCCCGTTTCGTTTGGATCGCTCTCTCGTCCTCCTCCTCGCACTGCGCGCATTTGCGCTGGACCGCGGGAGGGGCGGAGCCGATGGCCGCCGGAACAGTCACCCGCATCACCTTTTCAGCCAGGTCGTCCGCCTCCCGCTCAAACGCGTCGCCTGGGGAGCTGACGGTCGGCTTGCGCTGGATCCTCGCGCCAGCCGCCCGCTGCGCCACGGGCATGGAGACCGGGGGACGCGCTTGACTCGGCGTCTGCACGAAGGCGCGCATGCTCACCTCCCGACGTCCCGGCGGCGGCCGGTTTGAGGCAGGTCCGGTTGACTCGGGGGATCGGACGATTCGCGCACGAGGGGGCGGGCGCCGCGACGCACGGTCAGCTCGAACACGTCCGGACGCGCGTAGTGGCCGGCGACGTCCAGGTTCCAGTTGAGGCCGGCGGCGTCGCGCAGGTCGACCTCGGCCAGCACCAGCTCCTCCTTTTGGCGCGACGGGCCGGCCACGATCTCCCCCGACGGCGCCACGACGGCGCTGTCGCCGACGTTGATCCAGCCTTCGTCGTTCGCCTTCAGGCGCGCCTTGAAGGCGAAGCGGTCGGGCACGTCGGCGAGCCGCATCGCGCTGCACGCGCCCACCACGAAGCAGCGCCCCTCCTTGGCGATGTGCCGCAGGGTCGACAGCCAGGGCTCGCCGCGATCCCAGGTCGCCGCCACGTACACCTCCGTCCCCCACGCGTAGAGGGCGTAGCGCGCCAGCGGCATGTAATTCTCCCAGCAGATGAGCGCCCCGACCTTCCCGACGTCGGTGTCGTGAACCTGCAACGTGCTGCCGTCGCCCTGCGCCCAGACCAACCGCTCGCCGGCCGTGGGGACGAGCTTGCGGTGCCGGCCCAGGAGCTCGCCGCCCGCGCTGATCGTGACGACGGTGTTGTAGAGGGTGCCTCCGCTGCCGGCGGTCTCGACCTCGTTCAGCCCCAGCACGACGTTCACACCCGCGGCGCGCGCGGCGCGGCCGAGGGCCTCCGTCTCGGGACCGGGCACGGCCACCGCCGCCGCCACCAGCTCGCCGTGCAGCGCCGCCCACTCGCGCAGCTCGCCCGCCGGCAGCGCCCAGACCCACAACGGGTAGCCGGGGATGAACGCCTCGGGGAACGCGCACAGCCGCGCGCCGGCGCGGCCCGCCTCTGCCACCAGCGCGCATGCCTTGTCGAGCGTCGCGGCGCGGTCCATGAACACCGGCGTCGCCTGCGCGGCGCCCAGCACGACCTTGCCGGCGGCGCCTCTCACCGGTCGTACTTCCACGAGGCGTGGCACGGCAGGATCCCGTCGGCGCGCATCTCGTCCCTCTCCGCCGCGTCGCGCGGGGCGAGGCGGCACACCTCCGGCTTGTAGCCAGCCACGTGCAAGCGGCAGCCGCGCGTGGGCATCAGGAACACGCAGCCGCGTGGCCCCAGACCCGTGCGGAAGAGCACCTCACGCTCGTCGTTGTCGTCGTAGGGGCCGGCGAACTCGTCCTCGGTGGCGACGCCGTCGCGCAGCATGCGCTCGCGCTCGTGCGGATAGACGTCGGCGCCGAGCAGACAGCACTCCTCGTGGCACGGATAGGTCCGGCAGTCGGGCGCCGCCAGCGGCGGTCGCAGCGCGAGCAACGGCGAGGCCATGCGCCTCCTGTATGGGGCCACGGCCGTCGCGCCGTCAAGCACCGTGCGCTATGGTCCTCCGCCGTGAGCTGCGCCTTCTGCGCCATCGCCAGCGGCGGCGCGCCGGCCGCGGTCGTCCACAGCGCTGCCGACGCCGTCGCGTTCCTCGACGCGCGCCCGGTCTTCAAGGGCCACGTCCTGGTGGTGCCTCGCACGCACGTCGCCACACTGGCGGACCTGCCGGCCGCGGCGCTCGCGCCCTTCTTCGGCGCCGTCCAGCGCATCGCGCGCGCCGTCCAGGCCGCGCTGGGCGCCGACGGCACGTTCGTGGCGTGCAACAACGGCGTCAGCCAGTCGGTCCCGCACCTGCACGTGCACGTCGTGCCGCGCCGCCACAAGGACGGGCTGCGCGGCTTCTTCTGGCCGCGCCAGCGCTACGACGACGCCGCCGAGATGGAGGAGTACCGGGCCCGCTTGGCGCGGGCGCTGGAGGACGTCGCGGTGGGGGATCACTGAGGGCACGGCGCGGGCGCGGCCTGGAGTGCCGCGCCGCGCCGCGCCGCACCGCACCGCGGCTTACATCAGCGTGAGGGTGACGTTCACCGGGCCGGCGCCGCCGCCGACGGCGTCCAGCACCAGATAGTAGGTCCCGGCCGTCAGCGGCGCGGACGTGACCGTCCCGACCGCCGTGAAGCCGCCTGGATCGGTGCACTCCGCCCACGAGCAGACCGGGCCAGGCGTCTCCGACACCAGCGCGAACACGTGGTCGCTCGCGCCCATCATCGTCGGATCCTGGTCGTAGTCGACCGTCAGGACCATGCCGTCCATCGGCACGTCGAACTGGATGAAGTGATCTTCGCCACCGCCGCCGAACGGCAGGCACGGGGCGTCCACGTCATCGGTGTCGGCGGTCGTGTCCAACATCAGCGTCGCCGGCCCCAGGCTCAGGTCGACCGTGTCGTCGGCGGGCACGCACATCGCGAGCTCGATCTGGCAGGCGGCGTTGCACCCGTCGCCCGAGGTGGTGTTGCCGTCGTCGCACGTCTCGTTGAGGAACCCGTCGACGAAGCCGTCGCCGCAGCCGGGCGTCGCCAGGCTCAGCTCGTAGTCGCCGAACGGGCCGGCGCCGGAGCTGTCGGCGAACACCCAGTACGTGCCGGGCGCCGCGTCGACGATCGTCACGGTGGCCAGGTTCGACCCGCCGGGCGCGTCGCAGGCGACCTCGGTGTTCTGATCGTCGCAGATGGCCAGCCGCACGTGGATGACGGTGTTAGCCACCGTGCCGGGGTTGTCGGTGGAGATACGCACGTCCTGCCCGGCCGTGAGCGTGATCTGGTAGATGTGCTCCGGACCGAAGCCGCCGCACGTACCGTCGTAGTCCATGGTGTCGACCGCCGGGTCGAGCGTTCCCGTCACGGTGGCGCCGTCGATGTTCCCGGTGATGTCCGTGAAGGGCGCCCCGGTCGGGCACATCACCGGCTCCAGCAGGCAGCTCGCGTCGCAGCCGTCGCCGGCGGTGGTGTTGCCGTCGTCGCACTGCTCGCCGATCGGGGCGTCGACGAACCCGTCGCCGCAGGCGACCGAGACGATGCTCAGCTCGTAGTCCCCGGCGGCGCCGTTGTTGCCGTCCAGGAACAGGAAGTACACGCCGGGCGCCAGGTCGTACATCGTGAGGTTCGAGAACATGCTGCCGCCGTCGTTGTCGCAGCCGACCTCGGCGGCGCCGCTGTCGCAGTCACCCGCGCGCAGGTACAGGATGGTGTCGTAGTTGGTGCCCGCGTTGTCGGTGGAGAAGCGCAGGCTCGCTGCGGCGGTCAGCGTGAACGTGAAGACGACCTCGGGGCCGTCGACGCCGAATCCGTCGCAGGCGCCGCGGTAGAAGCTCGGATTGGCGGCGTCCGTCGTGCCGGTGACGTTGGCGCCGTCGATGTTCGCGGTCACGTCCGTGGGCGTGGCGGCGGTGCAGCCGGTGGACTCGAACATGCACGCCGCGTCGCAGCCGTCGCCGGCCGTGACGTTGCCGTCGTCGCACTGCTCGCCGGGGTCGACCGTGCCGTCGCCGCAGACCGGCGCCGCGCAGGCCGGGTCGGCGTTGCAATCGGAGTCGGCGCAGTCGGCGGCGCCGTCGCCGTCGTCGTCCAGGCCGTTCGTGCAGTCGGTCTCGCCGCCGGCCACGCAGGCCGGGTCGGTCGCGCAGTTCGTGTCGGCGCAATCGGTCGCGCCGTCCCCGTCGTCGTCCAACCCGTTCGTGCAGTCGGTCTCCACCATGCCGGCGCAGCCGGGGTCGGCGTTGCAGTCGGCGTCGTTGCAGTCCGTGTTGCCGTCGCCGTCGTCGTCCACCCCGTTCGTGCAGTCGGTCTCGGTGGCGGGCACGCACGCCGGGTCGGTGGAGCAGTTCGAGTCCGCGCAGTCCGTGTCGCCGTCGCCGTCGTCGTCCACGCCGTTCGTGCAGTCGGTCTCTACCATCCCGGCGCAAGCCGGGTCGGCGTTGCAGTCGGCGTCGTCGCAGTCGACGTTGCCGTCGCCGTCGTCATCCACGGCGTTGGCGCAGTCGGTCTCGGTGGTGGGCGCCTCGATGGTGCAGCTCGCGCTGCACCCGTCGCCCGACTGCTGGTTGGCGTCGTCGCACTCCTCGTCGTTGTCCGTGTTGCCGTCGCCGCATTCGTGCCCGCAGTTGCAGCCGCCGAGCGCCAGCGCGCCCGCAAGCGCGAACGAGAGCGCGGTCCCTCGAAGCACACGTTGCCCCATCGTGGTCATCGTCGACCCTCCTGTGACCGTTTTGAATGGTGAACGGGCTGTACTTAGCACGAACCGGGGGCGAGAGGGAGCCGAGAGAATTCGGCGTGTCCCGACTCAGTCGTAGCGCAGGCCGTCGACGGGGCGGAGCTGGGCGGCCTTGTAGGCGGGGAACAGTGCGGCCAGCGCCACGAAGAAGACCACCAGCGCGGCGACCTGGGCGACCTCGACGAGGTCGAGCGCGATGGGGAGCGCGCGGATGAGGTACACGCGCGGGTCCAGCGGGAAGGGGATCTCCTTGAGCAGCCAGCAGACGGCCACGCCGAGGGCGCTGCCGAGGGCGGCGCCGATCACGCCGATGAAGAGCCCCTCGATCAGGAAGATGCGCAGGATGCCGCTGTCGGGGGCGCCGGCCGCCTTCAGGATGGAGATGGCGCGGCGCTTGGAGATCACCACCAGGTGCAGCGTGGAGACGATGTTGATGCCGGCCACCAGCACCACGAGGCTGAAGACCAGGAGCAGCACGAACTTCTGCAGCGCCAGCGCCTGGAAGAGGTTGTGGTTGAGCTCGCGCCAGTCCATGGTGCGGTAAGGGTAGCCGCCGAGGGCCTCGTCGAGCCGCACCGCCACGTCGGTCGCCTTCCACACGTCGTCCACGCGCATCTCCACGCCCATCACGGCGTCGCCGTGGTCGTAGAAGCTCTGTGCGGCGGGCAGGTCCACGTAGACGAGGCGGGCGTCGTACTCCATGAAGCCGCTGTCGAAGATGCCGACGATGACGAAGTCGCGGCTGGAGGGGGCGCTGGACGCGGGCGACCAGATGCCGGGGTCGAGCGAGGAGAGCGGCGAGAGGAGCGACACCGTGTCGCCGACCTGGACGCGCAGGCGCTCGGCGAGCGCGCGCCCGATGATGGTGCCGGCCGGCCCGCCTTTGACCCGCGGCGTCAGGCGCGCCAGGGCGTTCTCGCTCCCCGGCGTCAGGTACGTGCGCAGGTCCAGCACGGCGGGCGAAAGGACGGGGTCGATGCCTTTGACCAGAACCTCGGTGATGCCCGACCCCGACTGCATCATCATCGTGTTGAAGAGAAAAGGCGCGGTGGCGACGACGCCGGGAAGCCGCTCCGCGGTCTTCATGACGTCGCGGTACTCGGTGAAGTCCACGCCGTACTTCAGCACCAGGGCGTGGGCGTTCACGCCCAGGACCTTCTCGCGGAACTCCGTCTGGAAGCCGGTCGTCACGGCCGACACCACCACCAGGATGGTGACGCCGAGCGCCACGCCACCGACGGCCATCACGGTGATCATGGAGACCGCCGCGCGGTCGCGCGAGGCCAGGTACCGCCGAGCGATGAAGAGGGCGTATCCCAGGGCGGCGACCGGCGAAGCTAGGACGTGGTCGAGGACGGCGATGACGGCGGCGGCGCGGGCGCAGGCCCTCCCCGGGGCGGCTCGCTCGTGAGGCGCGCTCCCGCCTGACGCACCCGCTGGGCGAGGCCGCTCGACTCGGCGGTCTCCAGTCCCGCGCTCAAGCTCCCGCGCCGGTATCCCTGCAGGTCGATCGTGACGAACCGGAAGCCCGCGTCCTTGACCGCCTGCACCACGCGCTCGCGCAGCGTGGCATCGACGATGCGGCCCAGCTCCGCCGGGTCGAGCTCCAGGCGGGCGATCTCACCGTGCCAGCGCACGCGCAGCTGCCGGAAGCCCAGCGCCTTCAGGCCCTCCTCGGCGCGCTCCACCTGCGCGAGCCGTTCGGGCGTGATGCGCGTGCCAGTCGGGAAGCGCGAAGACAGGCAAGCCAGCTCCGGCTTGTTCCAGGTCGGCAGCCCCAGCTCCCGCGACGCGGCGCGCACGTGCGCCTTGGTGAAGCCCGCCTCCACGAGCGGATGGCGCACGCCCTTCTCCAGCGCCGCCTGCAGCCCGGGGCGGTGGCCGGCCAGGTCATCGAGGATCGTGCCGGTCAGCACCCAGGGGATGTCGCGCGCGCGCGCCTCGGCGACGCACACGTCGTAGAGCTCCGTCTTGCAAAAGTAGCAGCGGTTGGCGGGGTTCGCCGCGTAGGCCGGGTTGTCCACCTCGGTGGTCCTGCGCACCGCGTGGCGCGCGCCCAGCGCGCGGGCGAAGTCCTCGGCTTCGAGCAGCTCGCGCTCGGGGATGGACGGAGAGGCGCCCGTGACGGCGAGCGCGCGCGCGCCGAGCACGTCCACCGCCACCTTCAGGAGGAGCGCCGAGTCGACGCCGCCCGAGAAGGCCACCACGACATCGCCCATCTCAGCGAGTAGCGCGCGCAGGCGCGCCAGCCGCGGCGCGAAGTCGGCACCCTCGCCGCCACCGGCGCCGCCCGCGCCGCGCTCGCCGCCGCCGCCGTCCGCCACGCCCGTCGCGCCGTCGTACAGCTTCAAGCTCAACGCGCCTTTTCCTTTCGTTCCTGCAGCCACTCGCCCAGCCAGCCACCCACCAGCGCCAGCAGGAACCCGGCGGCCCCCGCCATCAGCACGGCGCCCATCCCGGCGCCGCGCCCCGCCACCAGCGCCGCCGCGCTCATCGCTCCCACCGCGATCGCCCCCGACACGGCCGCCTCCTTGACCGTGTTGCCCGGCGACCACCATCCCACGATGGCACCCCCGGTGACGAACGCAAGTCCCATGCCCACCAGGTACGCCCCAGCGTAGCGCCGCGAAACGTCCGCCCCCAGGCCCCCCGCCGCCGCCCAGATGGCCGCGTTCACACCGGCGGCCAAGGCCACCATCACCGCCGCTCCCAGCGCGATCCAGCCGGCATGCAGGCGGTGCGCCTCGCGCGCGCGCGCCGTGCGCGGCACCTCGCGCGCGGGCCCGCTCAGGCCGTCTCCTTCATGGAGTCGATGAGGATCTGCGCCACCTCGGGGCGCGAGAACTCCGGCGGCGGCATCTCCCCGGCGCGCAGCAGCTCGCGCACCTTCGTCCCCGACAGCGCCACGCGGTCGGCGGCCGCGTGCGGGCACGTCTTGCTCGACGCCATCGACCCGCAGCGCTTGCACCAGAAGCTGTGCTCGAACATCAGGGGCGTGATGCCGATCTCGTCGGGCGCGAAGCCGTCGAAGATCCGCTGGGCGTCGTAGGTGCCGTAATAACTGCCGACGCCGGCGTGATCGCGCCCCACGATGAAATGCGTGCAGCCGTAGTTCTTGCGCATCGTCGCGTGGAAGATCGCCTCGCGCGGGCCGCCGTAACGCATGGCGGCCGGCAGCAGCGACAGCAGGGTGCGCTCGGCCGGATAGTAGCGCTCCAGCAGCGCCACGTAGCAGCGCAGGCGCACCGGCGCGGGAATGTCGTCGCCTTTCGTGTAGCCGACGATTGGGTGGATCATCAAGCCGTCGCAGATCTCGAGCGCCACCTTGGTGAGGTACTCGTGGGCGCGGTGGATGGGATTGCGCGTCTGGAAGGCGACCACGGTGCGCCAGCCCTTCTCGGCGAAGTACGCGCGCGTCTGGGCGGGGTCGCGGCGGTGAGGCGCCTCGTCGGGCGGGACGGCGGCGCGCGCCAGCAGCGTCACCTTGCCGCCGAGCAGCACGTCCCCCGCCTCGCCCATCAGGAAGCCGACGGCCGGATGGGCGGTCTCCTCGGTGCGATACACCTCGCGCGCCTCGCGCTTCTTGTCGTACTCGTACTTCTCCTCCAGGTGCAGGAGCCCGCGCACGGCGCCGGTGGCGCGATCGCGCAGGGCGACGTCGCGCCCTTCCGCGAGCGCAGCCGCCTCCGCGCGCGACGCCGACAGCGTGACCGGGATGGACCAGACCAGCCCGGAAGCGAGGCGCATCTCGCCGACCACACGCTCGTAGTCGGCGCGCCCCATGAAGCCTTCCAGCGGCGAGAGCGCGCCCACCGCCAGCAGCTCGAGGTCGGAGGACTCGCGCTCACCGAGCGTGACGGACGGCAGGGCCGCGGCCTTGGCGACGAGGTCCGCGCGCGCTTCCGGCGGCGCCTCGCGGTTCACCAGCTTGCCCCCGTGCGGTGCGATGGACATCGGCTCGTTCTCCCTGGGCGCGGCCCGTGCGGCGCGCGCGCGGGCGCACGTTAGCCAATCGTCGTCAAAATGCAAGGCGGGCGCCCGGCGCGCGGCGCGCCAAGAACCGGTCCCAAGACTCCGGCGGCGGGGTGCGCGCGGTGCCCCGGCTTAGCGAAGGCCAGCTTTGCCAGCCGGAGGGCACGATGGCCTTGGGACCGGCCTCATGCCAGCGGGACGCTGGTCTCGTCGAACTCGCCGCGCACGGCGTCCCAGCGGAACAGGTTCGCGGCGCGCGGCTCACCGTCGTACATGGACACCACCAGATACTGCACCGGATAGACCAGCTCGCCCTCCTGCACGGCGAAGCGGCGGTCCTCGGCGCTGAAGTAGGCGTCGGCCTCGATGTGCGAGTGGTAGATGCACACGACGGGGCGATCGCCGCGCTGGCTCTTGTCCAGCAAGAGGAGGTCGCGCGCGCCCAGGTTGTAGGCCGTCCGCGCCGTGCGCGGAAACGCCGCCGGGTCGCCCGCGTGCAGGCGGTTCTGGATGTTCTCGCAGCGGCGCACCTCGTCGGGGGCGTCGCTCCCGCGCGCGCCGAGGAAGAAGCCCACGCACTCCTCCGGGTAGGCCTCTCGGGCGTGGGCCATGACTTCGCCCATCAGGGCGGCGTCGAGCCGCAGCACGGCGTCACGCCGCCGGCGCCGGCCGTCCGATGGCCAGCAGCCGCTTCAACGCCTCGACGGCGGCGAGCGCGCCGGCGAGGGCCGCATCGGGCCCGGCCGCGGCGGCGGCGGCGGCGGCGGCGCCGAGCGCGGGCGAAAGATCGACGACGGCGTCGTAGGCGCCTTCGTCCACGTGGTCGGGCGCGGCGACGACGCATACGTCGGCGTTCAGGGCGCGCAGGTCGTCGGCGCCCCAGCCGAACGCGCCGGCCGGCGGTTCTCCGGCGAGGCAGATCGTGCCGACGCCCGCGGCGGCGAGGTAGGTCGCGGCGGCCCGCGCGGCCGTGCTGGCGGCGCCGGCACGCACCAGAACGCGCGCGGCCAGAAGCCGCTCTTGCCCGGCCCGACCCACCTCGGGCAACAGGAGCTGTCGCGCGTAGCGCGCCGCCTGCTCGCGGCTCAGCGCCGGGGCGCAGCTCACGAACGGCCACCGGCGATGGCCGGCACAATCGAGATCTCGTCGCCGTCCTTCAGCGGCGTGGCGAGGTCCTGCAGCGCGCGGATGTCCTCGTCGTTGGCGAAGATGTTGACGAAGCGGCGCACCTTGCCGCTCTCGTCGCACAGCCGCTCCTTCAGGCCTGGGTAGCTCTTCTCCAGGTCGTCGAGCGCGTCGCCGACGGTTTGCCCGGCGGCGCTCACTTCGCCCTTCCCGGCGGTGTACTTGCGCAGCGGCGTGGGGATGTGAACCGAGATGGCCATGGTCCGTTCCTCTGTCGTGCGTGGTCGCCTTCGCGCCATACCACAAGACGGGCAGTCGGCGCGCCCCTGCATCCGCCGCCGGCGCACGCGGCCGGCCAGCGCGTCGTAGTGCAGCACCGCGCCCTCGGCCGCCTCGGCGGCGGCGAGCAGCCGTAGCCCCTCGGCCGCCATGAGCGCGCCCACCACGCCGGCCACCGCGCCGAGCACGCCTGCGGCCTCGCAGGTGGGAAAGTCGCCGGCGTCGGGCGGGGCCTCGAACAGGCAGCGGTAGCAAGGCCGCCCCCCGGGCGCGACCGCGACCACCGTGCCGCGCAGCGCCACGCATCCAGCGCTCACGAACGGCCGCCCGGCGCGGACGGCCGCGTCGTTGCAGGCGAACTTCGCCTCGAACGAGTCGGTGCCCTCGAGCACCAGGTCGAAGGCGGCGGCCAGCCGGTCGGCGGCGCCGTCTCCCGCCCCCAGCCGCAGCTCGTGCGCCTCCACGCGCAGCGCCGGAACGCGCGCGCGCAGGCGGTCGGCCGCCGCCTCCACTTTGCCGCGCCCCACGTCGGCGCTGCGGTAGACGACCTGGCGGTGCAGATTGGAGAGCTCGACGCGGTCGAAGTCGCAAAGCCCCAGCGTCCCGACACCCGCCTCGGCCAGCGCCAGCGCGGCCGGCGCCCCCAGCCCTCCGGCTCCCACCAGCAGGACCCGCGCCTCGCGCAGCAACAACGCCGGCATCGGCTGAGAATAACCGGCGCCGCCGAACGGTCCAACGCTGCGACCATGCCGGCCGTGCGCTCCTCAACCAGGTCCGTCCCGCCCGCCGGACAGACCCGAGCCGGGCCGGGTAGCCCGTCCCCGCGCCCCCGTGATATGGCGCGGTACCGGAGGAACCGATGCGAATGAAGGCACCGACCCTCGTCGTCGCGACGCACGGCACCGCCCGCGCGCGCGCGCTGCCAACTGCTCTCACTGCCGCACTCTGCGGGGCGGCGCTCGGGGCCGGCGCCGCGGGGCAAGGCTGCTACGTCGTCGAAGCGCCTCCCGCTCACGCCACGGCGGCGCCCGCGCCCGCGCCCGAGCCCGGCCCGGGGCCCGCACCCGCGCGCACGGCGCCCGAGTCGCCCGAGTGGGGCGCGACCACAGCGCCGCCGCCGACGCCGCCGCCGGTCGCCTACACGCCGCCGCCGGTGCCGCCGCCCCGCCCCGCGGACGGGTCGCTCAGCTTCGATACCGTCGCGACGAGCACGTCGGTGAGGGCGGGGGGACGCGTCGACCTCGACCTGCACGTACGCAACGTCAGCACCGGCTTCGTCGTGGTGCACCGGCTCGTCGAGGCGTTCGCCTCGGTGGAGGTCGTCGACGACCGCGGCCGCTGGTACGGATGCTGGAACCCGAACCCTCCGCCCGCGGTCGACGCGGACAGCTTCGTCGGGCTGCCGCGCGGAGGCGCGCTGCACCTGGCCACCACGCTGGGCGAGCTGTGCCCCGAGGCCAAGACACTGACGCCCGGCACGTACTACCTGACGGTGCATTACGAGGTGCCGAGCTTCTACGACGGCGGCATGTTCGGCCTGAGTGCCTGGACAGGCGAGCTGACCGAGACGCGCCTCACGCTGGAGGTCGAGGGCACGCCGCCGCCGGTGGCCAAGGCCCCGCCCGCGCCGGCGCTGCTGACGCTGGAGCTGGCGACCGATTCGGCCAGCTACGTCTCCGGCGACCCGGTGGGGCTGGTGGTTCGCCTGGTGAACCGCGGCAAGCATCCGGTCGTCGTGGGGCCCATCGATCCGGGGCGCATCGAGCTGATGGTGACCGACCCTTACGGCGGCAAGTACCCGTGCCGCCGCTCCGCCGGGCTCAAGGTCGCGGCTACGTCGTTCGCCACGCTCGAAGGAGGCACGTCGATCGCCGCCACGCTGCGGCTCGAGGACCTGTGCAAAGTCGGCGCGGCAGGAACGTACTTCGTGCGCGCACAGTACGCGCCCGCCGACGACGGCGGCCGCTTCGGCTACGACGCCTGGACCGGCAAGGTCACGTCGGCGCGTCTTTCGTTCTTCGTGGCGCCGCGCATTTCTCCGCCCAAGCTCGTCGCGAGCGCCTATTTCGAAAAGGGCTCGTTCAGCGTGGGCGAGCCCGCGGGCCTGCATCTGGACCTGGAGAACACCGGCGGGTCGGCAACGTGGGTGCCGACGCTCGACGGATTCGTTTGGGTGCGCGTGACGGACGAGTGGGGCGGCCTGGTTCCGTGCAAGCCGAAGGCGAAGCTGCCGGCCGCGCTGAAGCGCAAGGACTTCAAGCCGGTCGCCCCCGGCGCCAAAGTGCCGGTGACGATCGACCTCGACAAGCGCTGCGACTTCCCCGGGCCGGGTCGCTACGAGGTGACGGTCGCCTACGTGGTGCCGCACGGCTACGGCGGGGACGCGTTCGGCTTCGAGTCGTGGTTCACCGGCAAGGTGCTGGGCCCGAAGCTGGCGCTGATGCTGACGAGCCCGGCGCCGGCGCCGCCGCCGCTCGCGCGGCTGGAGCTGTCGGTGACGCCGGTCGGCCCGGTGGCGAAGAAAGGCGAGCCGGCGTGGGTCAACGTGTCGGTGCGCAACGTCGGGAAGGGCTTCGCCCCCATTTACAACCTCCACCCGGCGTTCCTGCACTTCGTGGTGAAGGGCGCGCTGGGCGTCATCCGTTGCGACGCGGCGGGCAGCCCGCCCATCACGCGTGAATCGTTCTACAGCATCCCGCCGGGCGACGCCGTCGAGGAGCGCGTGGACCTTTTCGAAGCGTGCGATCGCCGGCTGACGGAGATTGGCACCTACGACGTGACGGCCAGCTACGAAGTGCCGGCCGCGTACAGCGGCTCCGCCTACGGATTCGCGGGCTTCACCGGAAAGCTGGACGCAAAGACGTTCAGGACCGAGGTCTACGACCCGAGGCCGGAGCCGCCGAAGGTGAAGGTGGTGGTGCTGCCGGGCGCGCTGGCGGTGCTGCCGCCGGGCGGGGCCGTGCCGGTGCGCGTGCTGGTGCAGAACACCGGCGCGCACGTGATCGAGATGCGTCCGTGGTCGATGGGGGATTTGCAGATCAAGGTCACGGCTCCGGGCGGGAAGCTCTTGACCTGCACGCCGCCGGCGGGGCCGATGGCGTCGGCGCCTTTCCACCTGTATCCAGGGAAGACGGCGGCGTGGACGGGAGACTTGCGGATCGCGTGCGGCGCGTCGGCGTTCGCAGTGCCGGGGAAGTACGAGGTGCGGGCGTACTTCGATCCGGCGAAGGCGCTGAGCGAGGTGGTGGGCTTCGTGGTGAAGCCGGACGAGAAGGTTCCGCCGCCGCCACCACCGCCGCCGCCGCCGCCGCCCGCGGCCATGCCGTCGATGGACCTGGGTGCCGTGGCGCTGGGAGCGAGTTACCGCGTGGGCGAGCCCATCCGCGTCGACCTCAAGCTGCACAACGGGGGCAAGGGCGCCGCGGCGATGGAGAGGTTCCATCCGTGGCACGTGAGCTTCTGGGCGGTGCGCGAAGACGGAAAGAAGATCCCGTGCGGCGGCGGCGAGGGCAGGCCGGCGCTGGAGCTCGACACGGTGGCGCCGGGCGCAGAGCGGTCGCTGTCGGTGGACCTGCTCAAGTGGTGCAAGCTCGGCGAGCCGGGGCGCTACCGCATCGCGACGCGCGCGACGTTCCCCAAGCCGCCGGGCGGCGCGGGCGCGGACCTATGGACAGGCGTCGTCGTGGCCGGCGGCTTCTGGGTGAACGTGGCGCCGAAGATGGCCGCGCCTCCTCCGCCTCCGCCGCCTCCGCCGCCTCCGCCGCCTCCGCCTCCTCCGCCTCCTCCGCCTCCGCCGCCGCCGCCCCCGAGGACGAGCGCGCCGGAGCCGCCGCCACCGGCGACTGGCGCACCGGTGCCCGGCTACAAGAAGCACCACGGCCCGGCGGAGCCAGAGACTGCGGCCCCGCCACCGCCGCCCGAGACCGGCGCGCCGGTGCCCGGCTACAAGAAGCACCACGGCCCGGAGCCCGTCACGGCGGCGCCGCCGCCTCC
>DASYRF010000117.1:0-7399 GCA_036004705.1 Myxococcota bacterium | reverse complement strand
GCCGCTCTCGGCGCGCGGCGCCGAACGCGCCAGGTACAGCACCGTCGCCTGCATCAGCGGCAAGAACCCCGGCCGGATGCACAGGTCGCTCCAATCGTGATCCACCGTCGTGGCCAGGAAGAGCACGCTGCCCGCGCCGATGTGGCGCTCCAGCAGCGCCGGCGCGCCGTCGTCGAACGACAGAAGAACCGTGCTGCGGTCGCTCGCGTCGGTCTCGGCCAGCGCGTACTCCCACGTCTCGGCGCCGCTCAGCCCCGTCGCAAAGGTCGCGAAGATCGGGTGCCCCGCCGCCGGACGCACCATCCGCACCGGCCGCCCGCCGCCCGGAGCGCTGCCCTCGGCCCCCACTGCGCGCACGGTCTTGAGCGCGCGCACGCCGCGCGGCGCCAGCTCCGCCATCGCCAGGGACCATTCGGCCGGCGACAGGCGGGCCCCCGCCGCCAGCAGCACGCCACCGCCGCGCGCCACGAAGTCCACGAGCGCGCTGACCACCGCCGCCGGCAGCGCCGGCACGTTCGCCAGCACGACCACGTCGAAGCGGTCGAGCGCGACGTCGTCGACACGGTCGAGCGTCACCACCGTCGGGTCGATGCGCGCGCGCGCCGCCTTGCCTGGCGCAAGCGCCTTCTCCAGGTAGAAGAGCTCGTCCCGATACGTCACCGTCGAAGGGTCCCCGTTCACCAGCAGCGTACGAACCGCCGGATGCACCACCAGCGCGAACGCGCGAACGTCGTCGTCGCGCAAGACGTCGTGCGCCGCGTCGAGCGCGCCGCCGAGCGCCACCTCTCCGGCAAACAGCCCGGGCCGTTCCATCTCGTGGTGGAAGACCTTCTCGACGCGCCCGCCCGCCGGCAGGTCCGCGAACCCCGTCGCCACCGTCGCGCCTTCGAGGCGTAGGTCTACCTCCAGGCCCGCGAGCGGCGCCGTGCCCAGGTTCGCGAGCGTGGCGGCGATCCGGTACGCGCGCGGCCCGACGCTGGGTGCGGGCTCGGTGACCACGTCGACCACCGCGACGTTGTCACGCGGCCCGCCCCCCGAGACGTCGATCACGTCGAGCGCGATGCCAGGTACGGCCAACGAGCGCTCGGCACTGGCGGCCGGAGCGCTCGCGCCACCACCCGCACGCCCCGCGCCGCCCTCCGGGCGCACCGCCTCCGGCCATCCCACCGCCGATCCGTCGGTCACCACGACCACGCGCTTGCGGGGCAGCGGCGAGGCGGCCACGAGCGCCTGCGCCCGCGCCACGGCCGCCGCCAGATCGCCCGGCAGCGCCGACGGCGCCGCCCGCGCAATCGCATCCTCCACCCGCGCGTGCTCGAAGCTCGGCTCGTCGACGGGCGCCGCCGGTCCCGCCGCGCGCGCGGCCCCCAGAACGAGCAGCGCGGCGTCCTCGGCCCCGAGCCCCGCCACCACGCCGCGCGCCGCGTCGCGCGCCCGGTCGAACCAGCTGGTCGCCCCGTCCGGCGCCGCGCGCATGGAGAGGCTGTCGTCGAGCACGACGCCGACCACCTCCGGCCCGCCCGCGCGCACGGCACGCGCCGCCCCCGCCACGTAGGGGCGCGCCAGCATCAGCGGCACCAGCGCCAACAACGCGGTGCGTACGATCAGCAGCAACAGCTGCCGGAGCTGCAGGCGGCGCGCCGTTCGCCGGCGCGTCGCCAGCAAGAGCTCCGTCGCTGGAAACGCCACGACCCGCGCGCTCCGGCGGTTCAACAGGTGAATCGCCACCGGCAGCCCGGCGGCGGCGAGTCCAGCGAGGAACCAGGGCGCGGCGAAGCTCACCGGCGCCAACGTAGCATGGCCGCCGCCCCGGGCAGCCGCTACCAGTGCCAGATCTGGTCGAACTGCGCGAAGAGCTTCGGCAGCCCCGCGCGCGACACCGGCTTGAGCCCCTCGATGAGATCCGTGCGCTCGAGCCCGCGCTCGGCGGCGTCGTCCTCGACCACGTAGACTTCCACGCCCTTGCCGATGAGCTTGGCGACGTCCTCCTCGATCCTCGGCGGCTGCGTCTGCGCCTTCCCTCCGAACGACAGCCCGGAGGCATCCTGCCCCTTCACCGCGTAGCTCACCGCGTTCCCGCGCAGCAGCATGTGGATGTCCGCGCCCCCGCCCTTCATCGCGTGCGTGATCCACACCACGGTATCGTCCTGCTCTTCGATCGTGGCGCGGTAGGCGACCTCCACCACGTTCAGAATCTTGCGTGCCATGTGCGCCTCCTCACTTGGTCGGAACGACCAGGGTGTTGTCGGACGCCTCGGCGCCCTTCCAGAGATCCACGGGGCTGCCGCGCGTCACGCCGGGGATGACCTCGCCGACACCGCGCTCGTCCACGCACAGCCCGCAGTTCATCCATTCGAGCTTTCCGCCCGCCGCCTCGGCCGCCGCCATCATCGCGGCGATCCAGTCCTTGGGGTTGGGATGGTCCTCGGCCGCCAGGTCACGCCCGTGCACCGCATTGGCGTGCGGCGCTTGCTTGACGAACGCCTGCGCCACCGCGCCTTCGTAGCAGAACACCTTCACCGTGTGGCCGCGCCGCACCGCCGCGTCGATGATGCGGAACGCCGTCGTGGACCGCGCGCTCTCGTAGGGCGCGTCCATGAGCACCACGCTCAACGTCTTCTTGTCAGCCACGGGTCCTCCTAGTGCCAGAGGGCCTTGCGGCCCTCCTCGAGCTGGTCGACGACCACGTCGATCTTGGCGGGCGAGACGCCCGATAGGAGCCGCGCCGCGGCAATGCCGCGCTCGCGCAGCGAGAACTCGTCGGCGAGCACCTTCACGCCCGCCGACACCAGCGCCGTGAGCGCGCCCGAGCGCGTGCTCTTGCGCGCTGGCAGCACGCCGTTCTGCACCAGGAACAGCGTCACCTCGTTCCCGTCCTTGGCCAGCCCGGCCGCCAGGTCGTAGTAGTAGGCGACGTCGTTCGTCTCGAACGGGTCGCGCGATTCGATGAGCAGGTACTTGGCCATCGTTCCCTCCTTCCGCGGTGAAAGCCGCGGCTGATGCCCGTTAGAACGCCCCCGCCGCGCTGTCAAGGCTCGACACGATTCGGCGCGGCTGGAACAATGCGGGGAAACAAGGGGAAGGTTCATGGCCCGCCGACGACCTCGCCGCGCCGCGCTCGCCACGCTCGCGCTCGCCCTCGCGCTCGCGCTCGCGCTCGCGCTCGCGACGGCCTTCGCTGCCGGCTGCCGCTGCGGCGGCGGCGGGGTGGGCGAGCACTGCCGCGACAACAGCAATTGCGACCCGGGCCTCTACTGCGACGCCGACAGCGAGCAATGCACGCCGGTACTGGGCAACGGCCTCGACTCCGGCACGAACCGCGCGGACTCGGGCGGCGTCGGCGGCAGCGGCGACTCGGGCGTCGGCGGCGGCCTCGACGGCGGTGTCGCCTGCGGCGACGGCGCCTGCAACGCCGGCGAGACACGCGACTCCTGTCCTCAAGATTGCTGCGAGCCGGCCGACTGCGGCAACGGCGCCTGCAACGCCGGTTGCGGCGAGACGTGCGGCAGCTGCCCCGGCGATTGCGGCATCTGCCCGCCGGCGTGCGGCAACGGCGCTTGCGAGAAGGGCGAGGACTGCGGCAATTGCGCCGTCGACTGCGGCGCCTGCGTCTGCGGCGACGGTTTCTGCGATCCCGGCGCGGAGGACTGCGCGAGCTGCGGCTTCGACTGCGGCGCCTGCCCGCCCGTGTGCGGCAACGCCAGCTGCGACTTCGGCGCCGGCGAGAACTGCACCTCCTGCGCCGCCGACTGTGGCTCGTGCAGCATCACGTGCGGCGCGGTCTGCAGCGGCTTCACCGAGACGTGCGTGAACTGCCCGTCGGCCTGCGGCGTCTGTCCGGTGTGCGGCGACGGCACTTGCGACGGCGGCATCGAGAGCTGCGCCAACTGCCCGGTGGACTGTGGCGGGCCTTGCCCCGAGTGCACGCCCGACGGCACCTGCGACACCAAAGGCGGCGAGAACTGCATGAACTGCACGGACTGCCAGCCGTGCGGCCGCTGCGGCGACGGCCTGTGCGACGACCAGTGGGGCGGCGCCGAGACCTGCGCGAATTGCGCCGGCGACTGCTGTCCGTAGTACCGGTCCGAAGACTCGCGCCAAGCTCGGCGACATCTTCGTCGCGCGCCAGGACCCGGGCATCGCCTCCGCCCCTTTTCCCCGCCCCCGCAGGCGCCGCCGCGGCCCGGGATCTGGACCCGCTACGCGCGCTCGATGAAGCGGTGCACGATGGGCACCTGGCGCCCGTACCAGGCCTTGCCGGAGACGCGCAGCGTGGGCGGCGCTTGCTTGCGCTTGAACTCGTTGCGCGCCACCGTGCGGGCGATGGAGGCCACCAGCGCGGGCTCGGCGCCGGTCTCGCGCGCCGCTTCGGCCACGCCCAGCTCGTCCACCAGCAGCGCGCGCAGGATGGGATCGAGCACCGGGTAGGGTGGCAGCGACTGGTCGTCGCGCTGGTCGGGCCGCAGCTCCGCCGACGGCGGCTTGTCGATCGACGCCCGCGGGATGACCTCGCCGGCGCGGTTCACCCACTCCGACACCGCGTACACCTCCGTCTTGAAGAGGTCGCTCAGCACGGCCAGCCCCCCGCACATGTCGCCGTAGATGGTGCAGTACCCCATCGCCAGCTCGCTCTTGTTTCCGGTGGCCAGCACCACCGAGCCCATCTTGTTGGACCACGCCATCAATAGATTGCCGCGGATGCGCGCCTGCAGGTTCTCCTCGGTGACGTCCGCCGCGCGCCCGGCGAAGAGGGGCCCGAGCAGCTCCAGGTAGTCGCCGAACGGCTTCTCGATGGGCACGGCGTGCAGAGCGATGCCCAGGCGTTCGGCCAACGCGTGCGCGTCGGTGCGCGACCCGTCCGAGCTGTAACGCGACGGCATCGACAGCCCGACGACGTTGGCGGGCCCGAGCGCCTCGGCGGCGAGCGCCGCCGTGAGCGCCGAGTCGATGCCGCCCGACAGCCCGACGACCGCCGCCCTCAGGCCGAGCTTGCCGAAGTAATCGCGGATGCCCATCACCAGCGCGCGGTGCACGGCGTCGGCGAAACCGAGCTCGGGCGGCGCCACCGCCGCGGCAGCGGGGTCGTCGAGGTCCACCACCAGTAGATCCTCGGCGAACGCCGCGCCCAGCGCCACCAGCCGGCCGCCGGCGTCCGCCACGAACGACTGCCCGTCGAACAGGAGCGAGTCGTTGCCGCCGACCTGGTTGGCGTAGGCGACGGCCACGCCGTGGCGGCGCGCGGCGTGCGCGACCATCGCGATGCGCGTGCGCTCCTTGCCGGCCGACCACGGCGACGACGACAAGTTCACCAGCACCTGCGCGCCGCCCGCGGTGACGACGCGCGCGACCGGGTCGTGCTTGTACAGGCGCGTGACCCAGAAGTCGCGGTCGTTCCAGATGTCTTCGCAGATCGTCACGCCCACGCGCACGCCGGCGACCTCCACGACGTTGCCCACCGGATCGGGGCACGGCTCGAAGTAGCGCGCCTCGTCGAACACGTCATAGGTCGGCAGCAGCGTCTTGGTGGCGGCCAGGCGCCATTCCCCCGCGTGCACCAGCGCGGCGGCGTTGCGCAGCGGCTTGCCGCCGTGCTCGACCTCGGGGTTGCGGTCGACGTAGCCGCACAGCACGGGCAGGCTGGGCGGGACCAGCGCGGCGAGGCGGTCGAGGGCGGCGCGGTTGGCGTCGGCGAAGGAGCTGATGAACATGAGGTCCATCGGCGGATAGCCGGGAATCGCCAGCTCCGGAGCGACGAGGAGATCGGCGCCGCGGGCGTGCGCGGCGGCGGCGGCGGCGGCGATGCGCGCGACGTTGCCGTCGAAGTCGCCGACGATCTGGTCGAGCTGGGCGAGGGCGACGCGCACGCCGCGTCGCTACGAGGGGCGGCGGCCGCACGCCGCCGCGACCCGCGTCGTCTCTTGCCCGGGGGCCCGTGCGCGCGGCGCAGACGCCGTGCTCCGATGCCCCCGGACCCCGTCGGCGGGGCGACCGAGCCGCCTTTTCCGCCTCCATTCCGGCCGGCGCCGGCGCGCGCTGGGAACGACCACGGGAGGCGGCCGGCTCAGGCGGTGTGAGGCTTGCGGGCGGCCCGCTCGGCGTGCAGCTTCTGGCGGCGGCGCTTGCGACGGGCGCGCTCCAGCGCGAGCGGGGCGTCGCCCCGGCGGCGGCCGCCACGCTTCTCCAGCTTCTGCGCGGCGCGCAGCAGGTCGAGCAGCTCGGTGTTGGGCTTGGCCAGCAGCGCCTTGCGCCAGTCGCCGTCCTTGCCGCGCTTGTGGGCGGCGAGGATGGAGTCGACGAGCTTCTCTTTGCCGCCCAGCGCCTTGGTCCGCTCCTCCACTGCATGGATGTGCAGTAGTTTGCGGTTGGGGACGCGCATCAGGCGCTCCTTGAACTCCTCTTTCGACTCCTCTTCGCTCTTGGGGAGCAGCTTGAACAGCTCCTCGGCGAGCTTCTCCTTGGAGCCGAACCGATCCGTCACTTCCGCGAAAGGCGATTTCATGTTTCCATCCCGACCCCTTGGGGTGCTGAAGGGCCGCCTTGGTTACCAAACTGCGAAAAGACGCGCAAGTCCTAACGGGCCGCACGCGCGGCGTCGCGGCGCTCGCGGCGGCGGCGGCCGCCACCGTGGGGCTGGTTGCGCTCGCGGCCGGCGCGGCGACCGACGGGGGCGCCCCCGCGCCCCCCCCGGCGACTGCGACCGCGACGGCGCCGCCCCCCGGCACGGGGGCCGCCGCGCCCACGCCCGGGACGCCCGCCGGGGACACCGGCGCCCCGGGTGCCGGCGCCCTGGCCCCCGCGACCGGCCCGGCCAGCGCGCGCCCGGGGGGTGCTGGGACGGCGACGCCGGCGCCGGCCCCCCCGACCGGCCCGCGCCTCGACTTGCCGGCCCCCGGGCTGGCGCTGCGGGCGCGTCCGCTGGCGCCGGCCGTCGAGGTGACGGTGGCGCCGCCGCTCTGGCCCGCGCTGGCGCCGCCGCCCCGCGCCGACGGCAGCGACGCCACCCAGGTGCTGCGCGTGCCGGAGGAGTTTCCGACCATCGCCGCCGCACTGGCCGCCGCGCCGGAGGGCGCCCTCGTGCGCATCGCGCCCGGCGTGTACCGCGAGCGCTTGACGGTCCGGCGTAGCGTCACCCTGGCGGGCGCGCGCGGCGCCGCCGCCGGCGCCGCGACCGACCCCGGCGCGGCGGGCCCCACGCCCACGACGGTCCTGGAAGGAACGGCCGGACTGGACCGCGTGCTGCTCGCCGAGAGCGCGGCGCGCGGCGTGCGCCTCGAGTCGCTCCTCTTGCGCGCCGTGGGTGCCGGCGGCGTGGACGCGCCCGACGGCGTGGTGGCGCACGGCGCGCGCGTGACCGTCTCGGGATGCGTCTTCGAGGGAATGCGCGTGGCGGTGGCGCTCG
>DASYRF010000116.1:0-6715 GCA_036004705.1 Myxococcota bacterium | reverse complement strand
CGGGGCCGAGCGCCGCCGCCACGCGCCGGCGCGCCTCCTTGAGGAGGCGGTCGGCGGCGACCCCCAGCGCGTGGGCCGACGACGGGTTGCCCCAGCCGTCGCGCAGCGCGACCAGCATGGCTTCGACCACCCGCGGGTCCGGGCGCGTGGTGGCGGCGTGGTCGAGGTAAATGGCGCGCACGCCTGATGGCTAGAGGGTCGGGGGCGGGTTGTCAACCGACCGCGACGGCGCGCGCGGAGCGGGAGGGTTCGGGCCCCTGCGGCCGTAGCAAGGGGCACGCCGTATGCTAGGCTGACGGCTCGATTTTCGTCGCTCGCCGCGCGGGGCGGGCCCGCAGGAGAACTTCGTTGCGCGCGAACCGTTTACACATCGCGGCCCTCGCCGGGCTGTTCGTGCTGGTAGGTGGCTCCCTGGCCCTGGCCAGGCAGGCCGACGACCCCGAGGGCGAGGGCGGCGGCGAGGGCGGCGGAGGGTCGGAACGGCACCACACAGAGGGCTCGGACGACGTCGCCGACGACGACCCCATGAGCCTGGGGGACCGCATCGGACCCGGCGAAGGGGTCGTGGAGCTCGCCGACGCCAAGGGCTTCGTCAACACCGATAACGGAAGCCACAGCGAGTCGCTCGACGTGACCCTCGTCAACCACGGCAAGGGCACCATCCACGACGTCGCGTTCGTGGTCGAGCTGAACAACACCTCCGTCGACGACCGTGGCTGGGACCCCAAGAACCCCGACCGCTTCGACCACGAGTCCTGGGTAGAGGAGACGTTCAAGTCGGTCGACGGCGACGGCCGCGTTTCCCATCACGTCTCGCACTCGATCCGCACCGACTGGAAGGTCTTCGATCTGTGGACGGTGGGGTACCGCTACGACGGGGCCGACGCGGAGGAGGCGCTGAAGCACTTCCACCGCGGCTACGCGGCCATGGAGGCGGCGATGCGTACGTTCGGGATGAGCTGGCGGGTGACGGCGGACGCCAACGCCACCGCGCTCGCCGACGTGCGCAAGCACGCCGACGACGTGCGCCCGACGCTCCTGAAGTGGCTCGACCTCCCGCGTACGCATTCGTCGCACATGGGCTACCTGAAGCACATGTTCGCCGTGCGCGCGCTTCTGGCGCTGGGCGAGCCCGAGGACGTCGCGGCCGTCGTGGCGGCGGCGGCGCGCGTCGACACGCGCGACTTCGACGGCGAGATCGAGTTCCTCGTGACGGCGGCCAACGAGGAGAAGTGGTCCACGCTGGAGCCGTATCCGGCGGCGGCGCTCTACGGTGAGCTCGACGGCAAGAGCGAGTCGCTCGAGTCGAAGAGCTACGACGATCTCCTAGTCGAGGCGCTCGACGACCTCGGCGCGGCGGCCGTGCCGGCCCTGGTGGCGGCACGCGACTCGAGCGCGCCGGAGGCAGCGGCGTTCGGGGCGTTCCTGGCGCGTGGTCTCGGCTTCGCGGGCCCCGTCGATCTTGCGGCCGCGCTCGACGACGACGGTGCCAAGGCGGTCGTGAAAGGCAAGGGCGGGCGCTACACGACGCTGGTGCTGCTTTCACTGGCGGCGGCGAAGCGGGCCGGCGCCGACAAGGCGCTCGCGGGGCTTCGCGGCGAGGCGCTCGACGGGCTGGTCGACGGGCTCGCGCATCCCGACCCCGCCGCCGCGGCGCTGGCGGAGAAGACGTTGCTGGCGATGGGCGACGACGCCAAGGACGCGTTGCTGGGGGCGCGGCTTTCCGCCTCCGGCAGCAAGCTCGGCGCCCCGACGGGCGAGGCGCTGCTGAAGGACGTGCGCGAGAAGATGACGGCGCGTGCCGACGCGGCCTACAAGGACGCGCTCGAGGACTTGAAGTCCGGCGGCGGGGGCGGTGGCGGTGGCGGCGGCGGCGGCGGCGGCAAGGTGCGGAAGGGGGCGGCAGCCGTGGCGGTCGACGAGGCCGCGCAGCAAGCGGAAAGGGCGCTGCGCGCGCTCGAGGTGCGCTGGGCCGGCAAGGCGGCGGAGGCGGGTGCGATGGACGCGGCCGACGCCAAGGTCCTCGCGGCCGCGCTGGTGGCGGGCGGCAAGGCACGCATCGGCGGCGGGCGCGTCGGCGTGGGCGAGCGCTTGCTGAAGCTCGCGGGCGCCGTCGACCCCAAGAGCGGCGCGGCTGACGTGCTCGCCGACGCGCTGCTGGAGCGCGCCGAGACGGTGCTCGCCTCGGCGGAGGGCTCTACACTCGACGCGCGCGGCCGCTATGCCGAGGCGCTGGCGCTGGTGGATCGCGCCGACCCCGACGGCGAGCGCGACGACGCCAAGGACCTCAAGGTGAAGATCCTGCTGAAGGAGGCGGACGGCGCCTACGGCGAGGACAAGGACAAGCTTCTGGCCGAGGCGGCCGAGATCGACCCGGACAACGAAGAGGTCGCCGCCGCGCTGCGCAGCGAGCGCATCGGCACCATGGTGGCGATGATTCTGGGCGTGGGCGTCGTGGCCACGCCGCTGTGGCTGCCGCTCTTGTTGGTGGTGTTGCGGCGCGGTCGCCTGAACCGGTTCGTCACCCTGAGCGGCGGCGCCGGCGCCGTGCGCCTGTGGAGCGGCGGCGGCTTCAAGCGCTACGCCACCAGCGACTACGGCCTGTTCGGCCAGAAGCTGTCGGCGGCGACGACGTTGCGCTGGGACGAGGTCGGCTACGTGTACCGCCGCCAGCAAAGCGGGTCGCCCGGGGAGGTCCACAGCTGGCTCGACGTCATCGCCTCGGTGCGGCGGCTGTCGATTCCGCTCGACTACGGCAAGGTCGCGGGCGTCGAGCAGCTCGTCGAGCTCATCAACCAGAAGTGCCCAACGGCCGTGGCGCGCAGCCAGGGGAGCGGCGCCGGCGCCCGCGCCGCCGGCTTCGCCAGCACGGCGGTCAGCAGCGCGCGCGCCGCCTACGGCGCCCCCATGACCGCCGGGGGCGCGGCGATGCCGGCCGCGCCCGCCCCCGTGGCCGTTTCCACGCCGAGCGCCCCCGCCGCGACGGCGGGCCTGGCCGGTGTCGGCGCGCCTCTGGCCGGGACTGGCCCGGCGGCGGCCCCCGCGCCGAGCAGCCCCGCCGGAACGCTCATCCCCGGCGGCATGCCGGCGCCGCGGACTCCAGGCGGCAGCAGCGGTCCGACCGGGGGCGGCAGCAGCGCGCCCCTCGCCTGACCGACCCCTCCGTGCGCGCCCTCGTCGTCTTCAAGCGCAGCTCCCTTCAGATCTACGCCGAGGAGGGGGCCGACCCGGCCGTGCGCGCCGTGCTGCGCGGGGGCGGCGCGCTCGCGCGCGCCTTGCGCGAGGCCGACGCCGCCCACCGGGGTACGATTGCCGCCGTGGAGACGGTGCTGCGCGCCGAGGGCGTGGCGTTCAAGCGCGTGGTCGCGAGCGCGGCGCGCACCCGCTCCGAGCGCGCCGACCTGGTGGTGTCGGTCGGGGGCGACGGCACGTTCCTCGACGCCGCCCGCCTGGCGCAGGCGACGCCGGTCTTGGGCGTGAACAGCGACCCCGCGCGCAGCGTGGGCCGTTTCTGCGCGGCCACGCGCGGCGAGTTCCGCCGGGTGCTGCGCGCGTTTCTGGCGGGGCGGCTCACCCCGGTGCGCCTGTGCCGGCTGCGCGCCACGACGCGTCGCGCCGGCGGGCAAGACGACGCGCTGAACGACCTGCTGATCGCGCACCACTCTCCGTCCTCCACGACGTCCTACGTCCTGACCACCAGCGCGGCGCGCGCCTCGGAGCGCCAGCGCTCGAGCGGCCTGTGGATCTCGTCGGCCGCGGGCTCCACGGCGGCCATACGCTCCGCCGGGGGGCGCGTCCTGCCGCTTCGGTCGCAGCGGCTGCAGTTCGTCGTCCGCGAGCCCTACCGCGGGCGCGACGGCCGCGAGCGCCCGCGCCTGCGCCAGGGCATCCTGGCTCCGGGTGGCTGGATGGAGATCGAGGCGCGGATGCGGGACGTCGTCGTCTACTTCGATGGCGGCCGTGTGCGCTGGCCGCTGCTCCTGGGCGAGACGCTGCACGTCGAAACGTCGCCCGTCTCCTGCCACGTCCTGGGTATCCGCTAGCGAAACCACGGGCACCTCCTGGCGGTGCCGCGCAGCCCACGAAACGGCCGGACCGCGCGGGTTTACTTTTTCCCAGAGCTTTCATACACTCTGGCGCTGCACACCGTGGCGCCCCCATGGCGAAGCTCGTAATCATCACCGACGACCGTCGTGCCGAGTATGAGCTCCAAGAGGTCAATACGATCGGGCGCCATCCCGACAACACCATCCAGATCCTAGACCGCATCATCTCCAAGGAGCACTGCGCCATCACCAAGGAGAACGGCACGTTCGTGCTGCGCGACCTCGGCAGCATGAACGGCACGTTCGTCAACTCGGTGCGCGTCGACACCGCCCCGCTCAAGGACGGCGACGAAGTGTCGATGGGCTCGACGCGGCTCGTCTTCTACGACCGCAAGACGACTGACACGTCGGTGCTGTCGCGCGTCACCATCGCGCCCGGGATGGTCGACTCGCACATCCGCACGCGGCTCGAAGGCGAGAAGGAGCGGCGGTTCGTCCCGGCCGACCAGGTGACGGACCTGGCGCAGCTGCGGCGCGACTACGAGAAGCTGCGCATCGCCCACGAGCTGAACCAGGCCGTCGGTCTCGAGCCCGACGTCGACAAGCTCTTGACCCGAATCCTCGACGAGACGTTCAAGCTCCTCCCGGCGAACCGCGGCGTCATCCTGCTGGTCGATCCCGACACGCAGGAGCTGGTGCCGCGCGCCATCAAGCAGAAGGGCTCGGCGGACGAGAACATCATCTTGTCGACCACCATCATCAACGAGGTGGTGCAGAACAAGGCGGCGGTGCTGACGAGCGACGCGATGGTCGATTCGCGCTTCTCCGGCGCGCACTCCATCATCATGCAAGGCATCCGCTCGACGATGTGCGTGCCGATGATCCACCACGACGAGCTGATGGGCATCGTGCACCTGGACTCGCGTATCGCCACCAACGCCTTCAGCGACAAGGATCTGCAGATCCTCACCGGCGTGGCCTCGCAGGCGGCGCAAGCGCTCGACAACGCTTACAAGGCGCGGCAGATCGAGCGCAACGCCCTGGCGCGCCGCGACTTCGAGCGGCTCCTGCCCGCCGAGATCGTCGAGCAGATCGTCGCCGGGCAGGTGCAGCTGGTGCGCGGCGGCGAGCTACGCGAGACGACCCTGCTGTTCAGCGACATCCGCGGCTTCACCGCCTGGTCGGAGAAGCACGAGCCGCAGTACATCGTCGGCGTGCTCAACGAGTACTTCGAGCTGATGGTCGACGTCATCTACAAGCACCACGGCACGCTCGACAAGTTCATGGGCGACGGCATCATGGCGCTGTTCGGCGCGCCCCTCAGCCACGGCGACGACGCCTTCAACGCCGTGCACTGCTCGCTGGAGATGATGCAGGTGCTCAAGGACTACAACGCCGCGCGCTCGACGAAGGGCGAAGAGCCGGTGGTCATCGGCATCGGGCTGAACACCGGCCCCGTCATCGCCGGCTACATGGGCTCGTCCAAGAGCATGGAGTACACGGCCATCGGCGACCACGTGAACCTGGCGGCGCGGCTGTGCGCGGTGGCCGAGCCGGGGCAGATCCTCTTCCCGCAGGAGACGCTCAGCAAGGTGAAGGGGCGCGTGGACGTGAAGGCCCTGCCGCCCGTGCAGGTGAAGGGCAAGCGCCACCCGATTCCGATCTACGAGGTGATGGGGCTGTCAGCCACGCCGCTGGCGCAGGCCGAAGGCGCGGGCGAGTGGATGGAGGTCACCGGGGTCGGCGGCAACCCGTACCGCGGCAAGAGGTAGCTGGGAGCGGCGGCCGGGGCCGCCGTCCGATCACCAGTGCTCGATGCGGTTGACGGACACGTGCCGGGCGTCGGCGTCGTCGACCAGGAAGACCGTGCCGCCGGTGGGATCGTACGCGACGCCGGCGATGGCGCCGCCGTGCACGGCGTGGCTACTGAGGATGTGTCCTTCCGTCGTCATCTCGAGCAGGGCGTCGCGCTCCGCGACCAGCAGCGTGCCGCGCTCGGCGACGAAGGCCACGCCCGTGCTGCGCACGCCGGCGTCTGCCAAGTCGGCCTCCTGGAGCGGCGCGCCCGTGAGCATGTCGTAGTGCTCCAGGCTGGACGTGAGGATCGTGTTGTCGCGCGTCATCGACGGCATCGTGTAGATGGCCAGCCCGGCCTCGTCCACCGCCACGCCGCCGTTCGACCAGGTCTCGACGCCGTGCGGCTGATCGGGTGCGTCTAGACAGAAGTACCAGTCGAGCGCCAGCGTCGCGCGGCTGAGCCGCCAGCCGTTGGCGTCGATGCTCGTCAGCAGCACTTCGCCGTCGGGCGTGGTCCCCACTGCCTCGAACGTGGTGGTGCCAAAGCCCGTCGCCGACATGGGCGCCGTCAGGTCGTAGCTGGCCACCCAGTCGCCCGCCGGGGTCACCTCGGTGAGCTGCAGCCCGTCCAGCGCCAGCACGTGACCGCTGCTCTGGTCGAACGTGATGTCGGTCAGGCGGCCGCTGCCTTCCACGATGAACGCCCCCGTCTCCTCGACCTTGACGCCGCTCGGGTCGGTCGCGAAGCACCCCGCCAAGGACCCGGCGAGCACCAACGCCCCTACTAGCCCTGTCCTGCGCATCGCTCACCTCCAATTGTTACCCAGGGGCTCGTCCGCGCGGCGAAGTCGCCCTGCTCCGATGCCCCTGGA
>DASYRF010000115.1:0-2831 GCA_036004705.1 Myxococcota bacterium | reverse complement strand
CGCGCTGGCCGCCGCCGAGTGGATCTACTTGGCGCCCTACGTCCTGTCGCTCGTGTTCATCCACCTCATGCGCACGCTGCGCTGGGGCGAGCTTCTCAAGCCCATCGACCGCGTCCCGTTCGGACGCCTGCTGGCCGTGTCCTCCATCGGGCTGGCCGCGATCATCCTGCTGCCGCTGCGCCTCGGCGAGTTCGTCCGCCCGATGCTGATCCGCGACGGCCGCAAGATCCGCTTCGGTGCCGCGCTCGCCACCGTCGCCGCCGAGCGTGTCATCGACGGCCTGCTGGTCGCCGCGCTCATCTTCGTGCTCCTCATGACGCTCCCCGCCTACGGCCCGCTCGACCCCGCCTGGGCGGGGCTCCTGCGCCGGTGGGGCTTCGGGTTCGGCGCCGTCTTCGTCCTCGGCTTCGTGGTGCTGCTGCTCGCGCACCGCGACCGCGAGCGCTTCCGCCGCCTCGTCTCGCGCGCCCTCTTCTTCTCGGCGCGCCTGCGCACGCTGGTCGAGCGCACCGTCGTCACCTTCGCCGACGGCCTCGCCGGCATCTCCAGCCCGCGCCAGCTCGCGACCTTCCTCGCCTACACGTTCGCCTACTGGGGCATCAACGGCGTGGGCATGTGGTGGCTCTTCCGCGCCTTCCACCTGCCGGTCGGCCTGGGCGCCTCCTACGCCGTCATGTCGTTCCTCGTCATCGGCGTGATGATCCCGGGCGGCCCCGGCGCGCTAGGAAACTTCGAGCTCTTCGGGCGCTGGGGGATGCTGATGTTCCTGCCGGCGGCGCTCGTCGATTCGACCGGCGTCGCCTACATTCTGATCCTGCACGTCACCCAGCTCGTCACGCAGACGCTTTTCGCCCTGCTGTTCCTCGGATCGGGCGACGCGTCCGCCGCCGGGACGATCGACGCCCTGCGCCGTACGCTCGCGGGCGACCTGGGCGGCGGCGACGACGCGGGTGAGGCAGGCGGCCCGCGCGCGGCGTCCGGGGGCGACGGCGGCGCCGCCGCCACGTCCGCCACCGCCACCGTCACACGCCAAGCTCGCGCGTGACGAGCGCGGCGTAGCGCCGCCGTACCGCCACCGTCACACGCCAAGCTCGCGCGTGACGAGCGCGGCGTAAGCGGCGCGCGCCGCCAGCGTGCGCGGGCCGGGGCGGCCGTCGCCCACGGGCGCGCGCTCCAGGCGCACGATTGGGCTCACGCCGCGCGTCGAGCGCGTGAAGAACGCCTCTTGCGCCCCGCGCAGGTCGTCGAGCGTCAGGTCGGCCTCCCGCGCCTCGGCGCACAGCTCCAGCAGCGCCGCGCGCGTGACGCCCGGCAGGATGGGCCGCGACAACGGCGGTGTCAGCAGCGCGCCGTCGGCCCGCCGCACGAACAGGTTGGAAGTCGCGCCCTCCAGCAGCCAGCCTTCCGGCGAGACGAACAGCGGCTCGTCCAGGGCGTTGCCGCCGCGCGCGCGCATCCAGCGGTGCGCCAGCACCGACGGCAGAAGCGCCAGCGTCTTGTGCTCGGCGTGGTCGGGATGGCGCATCAGCCGCACGGGCCACGCGGCCAGGCCGCTCTCCTCGCGCGCGTCCACGTCGCCGGGCAGCGCGTCCGCGGTCACGAGCCGCGTCGTGACGAGCCCTTCCGGCGCGCCCACGTGGCCACCGGTGCCGCGCGTCAGCGTGATGCGCACCCGCGCGTCGGCGCCGCCCAGCCCGTTGGCCGCGCACAGCGCGGCGAACCGTTCCTCCCAGGCCGGGGCGGCGCGGTCCTCCGGCGCCAGCGCCAGCCCCAGCCAGTCCGCGCTTTTCACCAGGCGCGCCACGTGCTGCGCGGCACGAAAGCCGCGCCCGCGGTGCACTCGTACCGTCTCGTAAAGGCCGTCGCCCAGCAGCAGCCCGCGGTCGTACGGGCTCACGCGCGCCTCCGCCGTCGGCACCAGCCGCCCGTCGAGCCAGACCCACGGCGGCAGGGCGCTCATGCGCTTTTGTGGACCCGCCCCGGTGTGCGTGCTATCGCCAACGCCATGGCGCCCGTGCGCTCCGCCGCCGCGCTCGCCGCCGTCGCGGCCCTCGCCGCCGCCCTGGCCACGGCAGCCGTGCCGCGTCCCGCTGCCGCCGCCGGGTTGATGCGCGCATACGGGTACACGTACGACCAGGTCTGGAGCGCGACCGTCCGTCTGCTGCGGGTGGAACGCGGCTTCAAGGTGGTCGAGAAGGACATCGAGACCGGCTACATCGTATTCGAGTTCAAGGACAGCGCCAAGGACGCCAAGGTGTATCGCGCCACCGCCGAGCTCGTTCGCGACAAGGACGGCACAGGGCGCGCCGTGGTGAAGGTGAAGCTGGAGATCGCCGACAAGCCTGAGCTGCCGCACACGCTGCTGCACAGCCGCCTCGCCGAGAAGCTGCGCGCCGAGTACGGCCCGCCCTTCAGCGGCGGCGGCGACGGCGCGCCCGCGGCGCCCGCCCCGAAGGACAAAGACAAGGACAAAGGCAAAGACAAGGACGACCCCGGGGACAAGGACTGAGCCCGGCGCCCCCGTCCCCCGGCGCTAACGCAACGCCCACCACGACGCCAACGCCGACCCCGACGCCGACCCCGACGCCGACGCCGACGCCGACGCCGACGCCGACCCCGACGCCGACGCCGACGCCAACGCAAACGCCGACGCCAACGTCAACGCCGACGCCGACGCGGACGCCAACGCCGACGCACTAGCCACTTCGCGCGATCCCGCAGCGTCCGCTGAGCATTTCGGCCAGGATCTTTCCGCCTTCTCCCTGACTGCACCGACGGCACCCGTGCTGCGGATGCCGTTCACCACGATCCGCGACTTCCCACCGCTCCAG
>DASYRF010000114.1:0-16759 GCA_036004705.1 Myxococcota bacterium | reverse complement strand
GGCCCGACAGCGAGATGCGCTCGAAGCCGACCGCCAAGGCGTCGACGTCGCGCAGCGGGTCGAGCCCCAGCGCTGTCGCCATGCGTCCCATCGCGCTCGCGTCCACGGAGGGGACCTTCGTGCGCAGGGCGTCGAGCGACCCTGGGACGCCGAGCCGGCGAAGCCCGGCGGCGTCGGCGACGACCACCAGCTCCGAGTACGGGGAGAGCGGCCCGACGAGCGCGGTCGTGTCGGCGGCGCTGAGCCCGCCGCCCAGGCTGCCGCCCACGCCGAGCCCGAGGCCGAGCCGCGCCAGCGCGCCGCCGCCCGACCCGGCTCCGGGGCCGCCGCGACCCGGCGTCAACGCGGCCAGGACGCTCAGGGCCGCGCCGGCGACGCGGCGCGCCAAGTCCGCCGCGGCGCCGTCGGCTTCCACGTCCCTCAGGAAGCGCGACGCCCCCAGGTCCACGGACACCAGCACGTCCGCCTTGCGCGTGGCGACGGCCGCCTCCTTCAAGAGCCTCGCGTACGGGTGCGGCAGGGCCGCGCCGGCGCCCTTGCGCGCCTCGCGCAGCGCGTCCTCCACGGCGCCGGCCAGCGCGGCGGCATGGTCGGCGTCGGCGGCGCGCGCCGCGCCGACCACGTGTACGTCGCCGCCGTCGAAACGCGCCCACGCCCCCAGCACCTTGGCGCGCTCGGCGTCCTTCACCTTCCAGACGTCCTCCAGGCGGTCCTGCAGGTCGTCGTCCGGGACGACCGCGAGCCACGCCGCCGACGGCCGCTCCACGACGGCCAGCGCCGCAGAGAGGGTGTCGCTGTCGGCGGCCGACTTCAGCCCCGCCTCGCCCGTGGCGCGCTTCAGCGCGTCGGCCACGGCGTCCTCGTCGCCGGCCACGAAGCGATGCTCGTCGAGCACGGCGAAGGCGGCGTCGCCCACGACGTGGTAGCGCAGCCCGTGCGATCGCACCGCGTCGGCGTCGAGGTCGCGCGCGTCCAGCAGCGCCTCCAGCCCCTTGTCGGTGAAGCCGCGGCCGAGCGCGACCAGCAACGGTCCGCCGGCGTCGGCGTTCAGATGCGCGCCCAGCACCAGCGCGTCCACGTCGGCGGCCATCGACACGTGCGCCTCGTCGTCGAGGTCGTCGAGCAGCGTCTCCGCTGCGCCGAGCGGACCGGTCAGCTTCGCTTTGCGCGCGTGCTCGTCCTTGGGGGCGGCGAACTTCGCGGCGCCGTCGCCGGCCGTCGCCGCCGGCGCGGACTCGGGCGCGGGCGGCTCGGCGGCGGGCGCCGCCATCATCCGGAAGAACGGCTCGGCTGCCTCGCGCCAGCCGTCGGTCTTGCGCGCGACCGCCAGATCGACCACGGCGACGACCTCGGTGTCGGGCGGCATCAGCCGAAGCGCCGGTGTGATGTCCGTTCCCTGCGAGCCGCATCCCACGACCGCGACCGCCAGCGCCGCCGCCAACGCCGACCTCGACGCCGACGCCGACCCCGAAGCCGACCCCGACGTTGCTACCCACATCCGTCGTGTCTTCGTCGTCACGTGCTCGGAACAATTCACGATTTCCTCCTGGCGGACCGCCACGACGCACCCCGGCCCCCGGGCGGCCGCGACCGACTCTTCTACTACGCATGGAGGCCTGATCGGTGCTCCTCGTTCCCGCCGGCGCGCCGTTCCCGCGGGCCGCGCGCCGTCTCCCGCGCTTGCCGACCCGCGCGCCCGCGTGGTAACGCCCCGCCATGTACAGCGCCCTCGATCTATACGATTTCGACGCGCTCCTGACCGACGAGCAACGCGCCGTGCGCGACACCGTGCGCCGGTTCGTGACCGAGCAGGTGCTGCCCGGCATCGCCCGCCATTGGCATGACGGCACGTTCCCGATGGAGACCGTCCCGCAGATGGCGGAGCTGGGCCTGTTCGGCGCGAACATCCACGGCTACGGCTGCGCCGGCATGGACAACACCGCGTACGGCGTGGTCATGCGCGAGCTGGAGCGCGGCGACTCCGGCGTGCGGTCGTTCGCCTCGGTGCAAGGCGCGCTGGTGATGTACCCCATCTACTCGTTCGGCAGCGACGCACAGAAGGACCGCTGGCTGCCGGCGATGGCGCGCGGCGAGGCGGTGGGCTGCTTCGGCTTGACGGAGCCCGACAAGGGCTCGAACCCGGCGGGGATGAAGACGACGGCGCGCTGGGACGGCGCCGACGGCTTTGTGCTGCACGGCGCGAAGATGTGGATCACGAACGCCTCCATCGCCCACGTAGCGGTCGTTTGGGCGAAGGTGCAGGGCGGCCCCGACGACGGCAAGATCCGCGGCTTCCTGGTGGAGCGCGGCACCAAGGGGTTCGAGACGAAGCTCACGCACAACAAGTGGTCGCTGCGCGCGAGCCTCACCGGCGAGATCGTGCTGGACGAGTGCCGCATTCCGGCGAGCGCGGCGCTCCCGGGCGCCGGCAGCCTGCGCGCCGCGTTCATGTGCCTGAACAACGCCCGCTACGGAATCTGCTGGGGGGCGGTCGGAGCGATGCAGGCGGTGTTCGACGAGGTGCTCGGCTACGTGAAGACGCGCGTGCAGTTCAGCGGCCCGCTCGCCAAGCACCAGCTCGTGCAGTGGAAGCTGGCGAACATCGCCACCGAGCTGACGAAGGCGCAGGCGTTGTGCCTGCGGCTCGGGCAGCTGAAGGAGGCCGGCACGCTGGAGCCGCACCAGATCTCGCTGGCCAAGCGCAACAACGTCGGCCACGCGCTGGACATCGCCCGCACCGCGCGAGACATGCTGGGCGCGAACGGCATCCTGCTCGACTACCAGGTGGGCCGCCACCTCTGTAACCTGGAGACGGTCAACACCTACGAGGGTACGCACGACATCCACGCGCTGATCCTCGGCAACGAGCTGACGGGGATCGCGGCGTTCGATTGATCACCGCTCCCAAAACCCTCGCCCGCTCAGGCTGGCCAAGCCAGCCCTCGCTCAGCCGGGACTCCGCCCCGCGCCCCGCAGCCGGAGTCTGGGGACCGGTTCCAGGGCATCAGTCTCGGTCTTGGCGCCGAGGCGCCGCAGCCATCGCGGCGCTGCCGCTGCTCGCCGGGTGCTTGGGTGCGGCGGGCGCGGGGATGCGGTCGGCGGACGGCGCGGGCGCGGGAGGCGCCGGGGCTGCCACGACGACGGCGGCCGCGGAGGTGCCGTTCGTGCCGGCGGAGTGGCTCGCGTGCGCGGCGGACGCCGACTGCGTGCGCGCCCCCGCCGATTGCTGCGGCTGCGCTGGGGGCGGCCGCGACGTCGCTCTGGCGGCGCCCTGGTCGGACGCCTGGTCCGCCCGCGTAGGCGCGAGCGCGCACTGCGCGACGCGTGGCGCGTGCCCCAAGGACCCCGACGCCGCCTGCGCCGGCGGTCTGCGCTGCCGCGACGGGCGCTGCGTGCTGGAATGAGGCGCGCCGGCTTCCCCGCCCGGCCGGCGCGACTGCTCGCCGCCGCCCTGGCGGCGCTGCTCGGCGGCGCAGCGGGCTGCCGTTGCGGCTCCCACGGCGGGGCGGACGGCGCCACGGCCGCCGACGGCGCCGCCGATCCGGCGATCCTCGCCGAGATCGCCGCGCTGGAGCGGGCGCGCGCCCCGGCCGCCCCGCGCCTCGCCGAGCTGGCGCGCGACGCGGACCCCGACGTGCGCGCGCGCGCCGTTCTCGCCTTCGCCCGGCTGCGCCGCGCCGACGCGCTGCCCGAGCTGGTGCGCGCGCTCGCCGACCTGGAGCCCGCCGTGCGGGCCACCGCCGCTTTCGGCTGCGGGCTGCTCGCCGACCTCGCCACGCGCGACGTGGAGCTGGCGCTGGTGACGCGCTACGCCGCCGAGGCCCCCGACGCCGCCGACGCGCTCGCCGCCGCTTCCGGCGCCGCCGCCGCCGCCGCCGCGCGCCGCGCGGTGCGCCTCGCCGTGCTCGACGCGCTCGGCCGCGTGGGCACGCCCGCCGTGGCCCTGTCGCTGCTGGGCGGCGCGCTCGCCGAGCCCGATCCCGTCCTGCGCGCACACGCCGGCGTGGCGCTCGGCGTGTACGCCTTCCGCGGCAACCGCGCCGACCGCGACACGCTCGTGCGCCTGCGCGACGCCACCCGCGATCCCGACCGCGACGTGCGCTTCGGCGCGGTCTACGCGCTCATGCGTCTGAAGGAGCCGTCGGCCGCCCCGGACTTCGTCGCCGCGCTCGCCGACGTCGATCCCGAGGTTCGCGCCGCCGCCGCGCGCGGGCTCGGCGACTTCCTCGCCGCCGGCGCCCCCGAGGACGCCGCGACGATCGGCGCGCTGCGCGCCGGCGCGTCCGACGCCGACTGGCGCGTGCGCGTGGAGACGATGAAAGCGCTGGGCAAGGCGGCCGGGCCCGAAGCCGGCCGCGCCTTCGACGAATCGCTCGAGGCGCTCTGGAACAACGTCTCCTCGTCGCACATGGAGCTGACCGGCCCGAAGCTCCACGCCGTGCTCGCCGCGCTGGAGGCGGGCGAGCGCTTCTTCGCGCCCGCCACGCGCGGCGCCTGGACGCCCCCCTCGGTCGCTCACATCCTGGACCTGTCGGACGTCTCCGACGCCGTCGTCGACTATCAGCCGAAGGAGCTGCTCTCGATCGACCTCGTGAACTGCGGCGCCGCCTACCTCGCCGACCTCGGCGCCGGGCACGCCGACCGCGTGAAGCGCTGCGGCAGCAAAGCCTGGCCGCCGTGGCAGCGGCTGGCGCTGGAAGCGCGCCTGTGGGGCGCGCTCGCCGGCCCTGCGGCCAAGCCGGCGCCCGACGTCATGACGGCCGCGCTGGCGCGCCTGCGCACGCTGGCCGCCGACGCCGATGCGCGCGTGCGCGCCGCGGCCGTGGCCGCCGCCGCCGAGCTCGACCTCACCGCCGCGCGCGTCTTCCTGCGCGAGCGCCTGGCCGACCCCGACATCGGGGTGCTCGCCACTGCCGCCGAGGCCATCGGCGACGCCGCCAAGACCGGCCACCTGGACGCCATGGCCGCTCCGGCGCTGCTCGGCGCCTACGCGCGGCTCGACAGCGCGACCGACTTCGAAGCGATGGCCGCCATCCTGGCGGCGCTGGGCGCGCTAAAGCCGGGCTCCCCCGAGGTGCGCGCGCTGCTGGCCGCGGCCGCCGCCGACCCCAACACCGCCGTGCGCGATGCCGCGCGCGCCGCCTACAAGGCCGTCGCCGGCGCCGACCTCCCCCCCGCGCCCGCGCCCGCGCCCTCGCCCTCGCCCCCGCCCCCGCCCCTGCCGCCCCTGCCGCACACCGCCGCCGGCGCGTCCGGCGCCCCCGACTCGCGCCCCGCGCCGCCGCCCGACCCGCGCACGTTCCCGCCGGTGAAGCCCGGCACCGTGGCCGTGCTCAAGACCACCAAGGGCGAAGTGGAGATCGAGCTTCTGCCCGACGCCGCGCCCTACACGGCGGCGAACTTTCTGGGACTCGCCCGCGCCAAGTTCTACGACCGCATCGTCATCCACCGCGTCGTGCCCGACTTCGTCATGCAGGTCGGCTGTCCGCGCGGCGACGGCATGGGCGGTCCCGGCTATTACATTCCGGACGAGATCTCGCCCCTCCCCTTTGTGCGCGGCGCCGTGGGCATGGCCCTCGCCGGCAAGGACACGGCCGGCTCGCAGTTCTTCATCATGCACGCCTACCACCCGCACCTGGACGGCCGCTTCACCGTCTTCGCCCGCGTCGTCAAGGGCATGGACATCGTCGACCGCCTGCAGATCGGCGACCGCATCGACGGCATCGATATCCGCGAGCCGAAGTAGCCGCATCCGCGAGCCGAAGTAGCCGCGCGACGCTCCCGGCGCGCCGCACCCGCGCGCGCCGTTCCGGCGTGCCGGGCTCGGTGATAGAGTCGCACGATGTCCATATCAGGCACGGCCTCCTTCTCTCCTCGCCAGCGGGTGCTGCCTTGCGACTCGTGCACGGCGCCGATCACCGTGCCCATCGAAGGCGGCGAAGCGCACTGCCCGCGCTGCCGGACGGCGCTGCTGGCGCCGCCGCGTCCGGACACGACGGTCCCGCGATCCTCCTCGGGCGACGAGGCGCAGCGCCGCGAGCGCCTGCGCGCGCAGGACGGGCGGCCGACGCTGCCGCCCGCCGGGCTCGAGCAGATGGTGTCGGGCGGCGGCGTGCCGGCGCACAAGATCCAGGAGGCGACGCTCATCTGGGCCGCCACGCGCAAGCAGCTCGCCTCCCAGCCCGCCGACGTCGCCGCGGCCGAGCGGCTGGTCTGGCTCACGACAGTGCTCGTGAACACGCTGCTCGCCAGCAACGACGAGGCCGGCATCCGCGCCCTTGCGGAGGGCGCCCTGGAGGTGCTGATGCTGCCGCGCCACCGGCAGACGATGCGCACGCGCCTGTCGCGCATGGCCGCGCGCGCCGGCGACGTCGACGGCGCCCAGAAGTGGCTCGCGGGTTGCGACCCGGCCAGCGAGGATCTGGAGATGGACAGCGCCTATCGACTGTCACAGGCATTCGTCGACACGGCGCAGAGGAACCCCGACGGCGTGCTGGCGGCGCTCGGCGACAGCGAGCAGGACGTGCCGATCGAGGACACCATGGACGCGCTCGCCGCCGTGCTCCGCGCCAACGCCTGGGAGCAGCGGGGCGACGTGCCGCGCGCCAAGCAGCTTCTGGCGCGGTTCATGACCAGCGGCGGTGGGCTCTCGAACGCGGTCGAGAGCATCGTCGCCGCGCTGCCGCCCCAGTGGCAGGTGTGCGCCCAGTCGATGCAGAGCGCCCGCAGCGTGGTGCGCGAGCAGGTCGGCGCGCGCGCCGCCGGGGGCACCGGCGGCGAGATGATCGGCCTGGTCATCATGGTCGCCGGCTGCGTCCCGCTGCTGATGCTCGGCGTCTTCGCCTACCAGGATCAATTCCAGCTGCCGATGCTGACGATGTTGCTCTTCCCGCTGCTGTTCGGGAGCTGGGGCCTGCGCATGTTCCGCGGCGCGCGCCGCGCCCGCGAGATCGCCCGCGACGGGCTGCACGGACGCGGGCGCATCCTCGGCGCCTCCGCCACCGGCACGCGCATCAACGGCGTCCCGGTCATGCGCCTCGACGTGGAGCTGGAGGTCGAGGGCCATCCGCGGCGGAAGGCCAGCAGCAAGCGGCTCCTCGGCATGGGGCAGGCCCAGATGCTCGTGGGCCGCGAGGTCGGCGTTCTCTGGCATCCGAAATACCCGGACGAGGTCGTCCTGGAGATGTGACGCCAGGGCCGCCCGCCTCCGCGGCGCAACGGCGCGCGGCGCGGCCGACGGCCGGCGTCCGGCGTCCGGCGTCCGGCAGCGGGCGGACGCCGCGAGAGTCATCCGCGCGTCATCGTCCTTCGCCGTTCAGGTAACCGTGGTCGCGCAGCCAGGCGTGCGCGCGCCCCACGGCCTCCTCGACGGGCGTCTGCGGAAGCGCCAGCACGCGGATGGCCTTGGCGGCGCTCACATGGTGCGTGCGCGACACGGCGTCGACGGCGTCGGGCGAGGTCAGCTCCCGCGCGACCGGTGGCAGGTGCGCGGCGAACGGGCGGGCGAGGCGCGCGGCCAGCCTGGCGGGCGCGGGCCACAGCGGGACCACCGGTGGGCGCCGGCCGACCGCGGCGTGAATGATGCGGAGCAGCTCGCGGTAAGTCAGATTGCGGCAGCCGAGGATGTAGCGCTCGCCGACCGCGCCGTGCCGCCAGGCGGCCACGTGGCCCGCCACGGCGTCGCGCACGTCGAGGACGTTGGCGCCGCCCACCGGGTAGAACGGCACCCAGCGGCGCGCGGCGACCACGATGGTCTTCCCCGACGTGGGCTTCACGTCCCAGGCGCCGAACATCAGCGACGGGTTCACGATCACCGCGGGAAGGCCGCGCGCCACGTAGCGCAGCACCACCGCCTCGGCCTCCTTCTTGGAGCGCGCGTACGGCTGCGCGCCGCGGCCGAGCACGCCGGTGCGCGTCTCTTCGTCGGCGAGCGCGCCGGGCGGCGCCGCGTCGACGGCAGCGGCGCTGGAGGTGTGCACGAGCTTCTCCACCCCCGCCGCCAGCGCCGCGCGGCAGACGTTCTCGGTGCCGCGCACGTTCACCGCCCATAGGCGCTCGACCGGCGCGCCGCCGACGTCGGCGAGCCCGGCGGCGTGGAAGACCACCGCACACCCCTTCACCGCCGCGGCCGTCGACGCCTCGTCCTCGACGTCGCCTTCGGCAATTTCCACCGGCAGGCCTTCCAGCGCCAGGCGATTGGCGCCGCGCCGCACCAGCACGCGCAGCGGCCCTTCCCCCTGCTCCAGCAGCAGCCTGACCAGATTCGCACCGACCATCCCCGTCGCGCCCGTCACCAGGATCGTCATGCCGCCCGACACGTATCACGATCGGCGCACGCCGTCCCGGCGCTTGACAGGCACCCCCCGCCCGCCCGCATGCTCGGGGCAACGTGCGAGAAGGCGACCTCGTCGACGATCGGTTCGAGATCGAGGCGACCGCGGGAACGGGCGGGATGGGCACCGTCTACCGCGCGCGCGACCGCCGCCTGGGCGTGAAGGTGGCGCTGAAGCTGCTGCACGGCGGCCCGGATCACCTCGAGACGCAGCGCTTCGCCCGCGAGGCGGAGGTGCTGGCGTCGCTCACGCACGCGGGCATCGTGCGCTACGTGGCGCACGGCACCTCACCGGCCGGCGACTACCTCGCCACCGAGTGGCTCGACGGCGAGGACCTCTCCGACCGCTTGGCGCGGCGCGGCCTCACCGTGGCCGAGTCCGTCACGCTGGCACGGCGCGTGGCGCGCGCCCTCGCCGGCGCCCACGCGCGCGGCATCATCCACCGCGACATCAAGCCGTCCAACCTGTTCCTTCCCGGTGGCGACATCGAGCGCGTGAAGGTGCTCGACTTCGGTATCGCGCGGTTCACGCGCGCGACCCGCGCCGTCACCACGACCGGAACGCTCATCGGCACGCCCGGCTACATGGCGCCCGAGCAGGCGCAGGGCGCCCGCCAGATCGACGCGCGCGCCGACGTCTTCTCGCTCGGCTGCGTGCTCTTCGAGTGCCTCACCGGGCGCTCGCCGTTCATGGGTGACCACATCCTCGCCGTGCTCGCCAAGATCCTCATCGAGGACGCGCCGCCGGTACGCACCATCCGCCCCGACGTGCCGGAGGCGCTGGAGGCGGTCGTCGCGCGCATGCTGGTGAAGGAGGCGGAGGGGCGGCCCGCCGACGGCGGCGTCGTCGCCGACGAGCTGGATGCGCTGGAGGCGATGCCGGCGACGGGCGCCGCGCCGCCGCGCGACGTGCGCCCCACGCTGACCGCCAGCGAGCAGCGCGTCATGTGCATCCTGCTGGCAGGGCGCGCCGCGCCGGTCGGACCGACGCTGTCGCCGGCCCAGTCCTCCGACGTCGACGAGCACATCCGCCACCTGGTGGCGTCCTACGGCGGCCGCGCCGACGGGCTGGCCGACGGGTCGCTGCTGGTGACGCTGTCCGGGAGCGGCGCGGCGGCGACCGACCAGGCGGTGCGCGCGGCGCGCTGCGGCCTGGCGCTGCGCCCGTTGCTCCCCGAGCTGCCGATGGTGCTGGCCACCGGGCGCGGCGTGCTGTCGGCGCGCCTGCCCATGGGCGAGGTGATCGACCGCGCCGTGCGCGCTCTCTCCAAGGCGCCGGTCGCCGGCATCCGCCTCGACACGCTCAGCGCCGGGCTCCTCGACGCGCGCTTCGACGTCGCCGGCGACGACGCCGGACAGTACCTGCGCGGGGAGCGCGACTCGCTCGACGCGGCGCGCACCGTGCTGGGCCGCCCGACCACCTGCGTGGGGCGCGACCGCGAGCTCGACACGCTGCTGGCGCTCTTCCGCGAGTGCTGCGGCGAGCCGGTGGCGCGCGCGGCGCTGGTGCTGGCGCCGGCGGGCGTGGGGAAGTCGCGCCTCGGCTGGGAGTTCGTCGACCGCGCCCGCCGGCAAAGCGGCGCGCTGGAGGTGTTGACCGGGCGCGGCGACCCCATCCGCGCCGGCTCGCCGTTCGCGCTCATCGCCCAGGCGGTGCGCCGCAGCGCCAACATCCTCGAAGGCGAGCCGCTGCCGGAGCGGCGCGAGAAGCTCACCGCGCGCGTCGGCCGCTGCCTGAGCGGGCGCCCGCGCGAGGCGGCGCGCGTCACCGAGTTCCTCGGCGAGCTGTGCAGCGTCCCCTTCCCCGACGACGACAGCGCCGGGCTGCGCGCCGCGCGCCTCGACCCGATGCTGATGGGCGACGCGATGCGCGAAGCCTGGACCGACTGGCTCGCCGCCGAGTGCGCCGTCCAGCCCGTGCTGCTGGTGCTGGAGGATCTGCACTGGGGCGACCTCCCCACGGTGAACTTCGTCGACGCGGCGCTGCGCAACCTACCGGAGGCGCCGCTGATGGTGCTCGCGCTGGCGCGCCCCGAGGTGCACGACCAGTTCCCGGGGCTGTGGGGCGACCGCGCGCTGCAAGAGCTGCGGCTCGACAAGCTGTCGCGCAAGGCGGCCGAGAAGCTGGTGCGCGAGGTGCTCGGCCCGAGCGCCGACCCGCGCAAGGTGGCCGTCGTGGTCGACCGCGCCGACGGCAACGCCTTCTACTTGGAAGAGCTGATGCGCGCGGTGGCCGAGGGCAAGGAGGACGCGCTGCCCGAGACGGTGCTGGGCATGGTGCAGGCGCGCCTCGACGCGCTCGGGCAGAAGGCGCGGCGCGTCCTGCGCGGCGCCAGCATCTTCGGCGGCACGTTCTGGCGCAGCGGCATCATGGCGCTGCTCGGGGGCGAGCAGCGCACCACCGAGGCGGGCGACTGGCTCGACTACTTGGTGGAGCGCGAGGTGGTGGCGCGGCGCGCGACGTCCACGCTGCCGGGCGAGGCGGAGTACGCCTTCCGCCACGCGCTGGTCCGCGAGGCGGCGTACGCGATGCTCACCGAGGACGACCGCGTGCTCGGCCACCGCCTCGCCGGCGAGTGGCTGGAGCGGGTGGGCTACACCGACGCCATCGCGCTGGCCGAGCACTTCGACCGCGGCCAGGAGCCGGCGCGCGCGGTCGCCTGGTACCGGCGCGGCGCGGAGGCGGCGCTGGAGGGCAACGACCTCGGGCCGGCGGTGGAGCGCGCCGAGCGCGGCATCGCGCGCGGCGCCGAGGGCGAGACGCGCGGCGCGCTGCGGCTGGTGCAGGCGGAGGCGCTCATCTGGCGCGGCGACCTGGAGGGCTCGCTGCGCCGCGGCACGGAGGCGGCGGCAGATCTGGCGGCCGGGTCGCCGGCCTGGTTCCACGCCGTCGAGGCCATCACCACGGCGTCCGTGTTCGAAGGGCGCTTCGAGGCGGTGCAGGAGTGGGCGCTGGAGGCGAGCCGCGCCACGCCCGCCACGCCGGCGGGCGTCACCGCGCAGATCGTCTGCCTGTGCCGCACGGTCGGCGCGCTGCTGGTGGCAGGGCGCTACGGCGTCGTGGACCAGCTCCTGCCGCAGATCGAGACCCTGACGGGGGACATCGCCGGCCTGCAGCCGCACGCGGCGGCGCTGGTGTGGGACGTGCGCGGCAAGCGCGCGCACCACGGCGGGCGCGCGGGCGACGCGGTGCTGGACTACGTGCGCAGCGTGGAGGCGGCGGAGGCGGCCGGCCACCCGCGGCACGTGTGCGTGCACCGCGCCAACCTCGGCTTCGCGCTGGGCGAGGTGGGCGACTGGGCGGCCGCCGAGCGCGTGCTGATGCTGGCGCTGGCGGCGGCGGAGCGCATGGGGCTGCACTTCATCGCGCCGTGGACGAAGGTCATCCTGGGGAACGTGCTCGCGCACCTGGGGCGCGTGGAAGAGGCGCGGGGGGCGCTGGGCGAGTCGTTGATGGCGGGCGTGGTCTTGGGCTCGCCGCGCCTGGCGGGCATGTCGCGCATGTACCTGGCAGGCATCGCCTGGGCGGCGGGCGATGCGGCCGGCGCCGAGGAGGAAGCGAGCGGCGCTGCCGAGGCGCTGCGCGCGGGGCCGCCGCTCCGGCCGGGCGCGCTGGCGGGACTGGCGCGCGCGCAGCTGGCGTTGGGGAAGGTCGACGCCGCACTGGCCACGGCGCGCGAGGCACGCGCGCTCTACGACGGGCTCGGCGCGTGCGACGAGAACGAGTCTCTGATCCATCTGATGCTGGCGGAGGCGCTGCTGGCCAGCGGCGCGCGCGCCGAGGCCAAGGCGGCGCTCGACGCCGCGCACGCGCGGCTGAAAGCGCGCGCCGCGTCGATCGGCGACCCGGAGATGCGCGCGAGCTTCCTATCCTTGCCGGTGAACGCCCGCACCGAGACGCTGGCGCGCGAATGGGCCGGCGGCGCGCCCAAAGCCGGCCTGAAGGGAGCGTCGGCATGAGGCAGCGAGCGGACGAGCGGTCGCCGGGCACGGCTTCGGCTTCCGCGTCGGCGTCGGCGTGGGCGTGGGCGTCGGCGTCGGCGTCGGCGTGGGCTTCGGCTTCGGCTTCGGCGGCGACTTCGGCGCCGGCGGCGGCGGCGGGCTCGGCGGTGGCGTGGTGTCTTGGGCTTGCGGCGTTGGCGCTCGCAGCAGGCGGTTGCCGCGGCGAGCCCACCATAGTCATCGATCTGCGCGGCGGCGACGGTGGCGCGAGGAGCGGAATGGTCACGGGAACGGCAACCGTAACGGGCGCTGCCGCGGCGGCGGGAGCGGCGGCAACGGGCGGGGGCGCGCGCGACGCGGACTTCGACGCCGCCGTCGCGGAGCTGCTGCCGAAGTACTGGGCCGAGTTTCCCGGCGAGGCGACCGGCGCCGGCGTGCACGAGCATGACGGCGAGCTGGAGGACTTCGGCGCCGCGGGCGTGGCGCGCAAGGTGGCTCTGTTCCGCGCCACGCTCGCGCGGCTCGACGCCATCGCGCCCGACGCCCTCTCGGTCGACCGGCGCGTCGACCACGAGATCCTGCATCACTATTGCGAGTGGGAGCTCTTCGACCTCGACGGCCTCAAGAGCTGGGCCACCAGCCCGGGGCTCTACAACGACCTTGCCAGCTACGGGCTCTTCAATCTGCTCATGCGCGCGTTCGCCTCGCCGGCGGCGCGCGCGCTCTCCGTGCTGGCGCGGCTGGAGAAGATTCCCGCGCTGCTCGCGCAAGGGCGCGCCAACCTCACTGCCGACACGCCGGCGCTCGCCGTGGAGACGGCGGCCCGCGACGCCAAGGGCACGATCAGCTTCATCGACAAGGACGTGCGGTCCTTCCTCGCCGGGGCCGCCCCTGGCGACGCCGCGCTCGCCGCGCGCATCGATCCCGCCGTCACCGGCGCGCGCAAAGCCGTCGAGGCGTACCTGGCCTTCCTGGAAAAGGACCTGGCGCCGCGCGCCAAGGGCCGCTACGCGATCGGCCGCGACGCCTACCTGAAGAAGTCGGCGACGCTAAACGGCGTGACGGTGACGCCCGAGCAGATCGCCGAGCGCGGCCTCGCTGAGGTGCGCCGCCTGCAAGCGGAGATGGCCAAGGTCGCCGCCACGCTCGCGCCCGGCAAGTCCATCGCCGCCGCCATCGCCCTCGCCGGCGCCGACCACCCCTCCGCCGCCGACCTCATCGCCACCTACACCGCGCGCCAGGCGGAGCTTCGCGCCTTCATCGTCGACCACGCCCTCGTCACCGTTCCGCCCGGCGACAAGCTGACCATCATGCCGACGCCCGAGTTCGCGCGGTCGATGATCTCGGCGGCGGTGTTCACCGCCGGGCCGTTCGAGAAGGTGGACCTGACGACCTACTACGTCGTCACCCCGGTGGACGCCTCGCGCCCCAAGAAGGACCAGGAGGAGCAGCTCGCCGCCGACCACGGGCTCTCGCTCATCGACGTCGTCTCCATCCACGAGGCGTACCCGGGCCACCACGTGCAGCTCTTGGCGGCGCGCGCCGTGCCTTCGCCCGTGCGCAAGCTCGTCTTCAACAACGTCTTCGGCGAAGGCTGGGCGCACTACGCGGAGGAGATGGTCGTCGACGCCGGCTTCCATGCCTCGCCGAAGCTGCGCCTCTTCCAGCTCAAGGACGCGCTGTTGCGCGCCTGCCGCATGTACCTCGACCCGCTCGTCGGCACGGGCGCCAGGACCTACGAGGACGCCAAGGCGTTCTACGCCAAGGAATGCTACCAGGCGGCCACCACTGCGGAGATGGAAGCGCGGCGCGTGGCGCTCAACCCGGCGACGGTCTACGTCTACACGCTCGGCAAGCTCTGGATCAAAGAGTTGGCCGCCGCGGAGCACGCGCGCCTCGGGTCTGCCTTCGCGTTGGGCGCGTTCCACGACAAGCTGCTGGCGCACGGCGCCATCCCGCTGCCGCTCTTGGCGTCGGCCTACTTCGGAACGACGCTCTCGGCCGTGCCCGCCGCCCCGGCGGCGGCGCCGGGCGGCGCGACGCCGCCGCCGTAGCGAGAGATCGACCTCAGGCGCTGGCGTTGAGCCGTGCCTGCGTCACGGCCAGCTCCACGCGTGCGCGCACCGCTTCGAGGCGCTCCTGATCGACCGCCTCGAAACGCATCACCAGCACGGGTTGCGTGTTCGACGCCCGTAGCAGTCCCCAGCCCTCGCCCGCCCAGAGGATGCGCACGCCGTCGAGGTCGACGACGCTGGCATCCGGGTAGCGGCGCTTGAGCGCCTCGGTGGCGCGCGCGACGACGTCGAACTTCGTCTCGTCGGGGCACTCGACGCGGATCTCCGGCGTGTTCACCGCCGGCGGCACGTCGGCGAGCAGGCCGGCCAGCGTCGTGCCGGCGGGCGCGGCGGCGAGGATCTCCAGCAAGCGCGCCGAAGAGTAGATGGCGTCGTCGTAGCCGTAGTAGCGGTGCGCGAAGAAGATGTGGCCGCTCATCTCGCCGGCCAGCGCCGCCCCCGTCTCGCGCATCTTCGCCTTGATGAGCGAATGGCCGACCTTCCACATGATCGCCTTGCCGCCGTGCTTGGCGATGTCGTCGAAGAGCCGCTGCGAGCACTTCACCTCGCCGATGACGGTCGCGCCGGGCTGCGCGCGCAAGACCGCGCGGGCGAACAGGATGAGCAGCTCGTCGCCCCAGAGCACGCGCGGCTTGCCGCCGTCGAGACAGACGACGCCGAGGCGGTCGGCGTCGCCGTCGTAGGCGATCCCTGCGTCGGCGTTCGTCTCGACCACCGTGCGCTTGAGCGCCTCCAGCGTGTGCTCGTCCGACGGATCGGGGTGGTGGTTGGGGAACGTGCCGTCGAGGTCGCAGTAGAGCAGCGTGGGGTCGAGGCCGAGGTCCTTCATGAGCGCGCTGGCGGTCGGGCCGCCCATGCCGTTGCCGGCGTCGACCACGACGCGCAGGTCGGTGCGCGCCAGCTTCACGTCGCCGGCGACACGCGCGCGGTAGGGACCGATGGCGTCGCCTTCCGAAACGCGGCCGGGCGCCTCGGGCGCCGGACCGTAGTCGTCCTCCGCGATCATGCGCTTCAGCTCCTGGATCTCGGAGCCGTGCAGCGCCGCCTTCGAGACGAGCATCTTGAAGCCGTTGTGGTCGGGCGGGTTGTGCGAGCCGGTGATCATGACGCCGGCGGGGCGTTCGAAGTGGAAGTGCGCGAAGTAGAGCACCGGCGTGGGGACGAGCCCGACGTCCAGGACGTCGGCGCCGGCCGCCACCATGCCCTCGACGAGCGCGTCGCGGAAGCCGGGCGACGAGGTCCGGCAGTCGCGTCCCACCAGCAGGCGGCGCTCGCCCTTGCGGGCGGCGTAGGCGGCGAGCGCGCGGCCGAGCGCGCGCACGACGTCGGGGGTCAAGTCGCGGCCCGACACGCCGCGCACGTCGTACTCGCGGAAGATCGCCGGGTTCGCTTTCACGGCCTCGCCCATCAGAGCACCTCTTTCAGTTCTTCGTCGGCGCGCACGCGCGCAACCAACTCTCGCACACGTTGCGACTGGTCGAGCGGGCAAACGAGCAGCACGCCGTCCTCGTAGACGACGCTCAGGCCTTCGACGCCGAGGAGCGCCACCAGCCGCACCGGCGCGTGCACCAGGTTGTTTCGCGCGTCGACCGCGACGACGCGCGCCTGCGCCGGCGCGTGTACGACGTTGCCGTGCGCGTCCGGCGGCAGCAGCTCGCGCAGCGCCGCCCACGAGCCGACGTCGCTCCAGCCTAGCGCCGGCGGCGCGGCGACGCAGGCGAGGCGCGCGGCGTGCTCCATGACGCCGTAGTCGATGGACGGCAGGTCGGCGGGCAAGCCGAGGTAGCGCGCCGCGGCCGCCGACGGATCGGCGGCGATGGCGTCGAGCGCGGAGGCGAGCGCCGGCATCTGCCGGGCGATCTCGGCCAGGATGCGGTCGGCGCGGAAGAAGAACATGCCCCCGTTCCAGAGGAACCGCCCGGCCGGGTCGGCGAGAAATTCCTCCGCGCGCGCGCGCGCCGGCTTCTCCACGAAGCGCGCCAGCTCGAACGCCGCCGGCGGCTCTGCCGTGCCGGCCGGGCCCCCCGCCGCGTCGCGCGCGCCGCCGGGCCTGGAGCCCGACGCGGGGCCGGACGCCGGTCCATACGCAGGGCCGGACGCGGAACCGGACACGGGACCCGACGCAATCGGCGCACCTATCTCCAGCCAGCCGAAGCCGGTCTCCGGGCGCGTCGGCGCCACACCGATGGTCACGATGTACCCTTCGGCGGCGAGCGCGGCGGCGCGCCGCGCGGCGGCGTCAAAGGCCTCGGCGCCCGCGACGTGGTGATCCGTCGGAAGGACCGCGAGCACCGCGCCCGGTCCCCGGCGGCGGCGCACCTCCACGGCGGCGTAGCCCACCGCGGCGGCGGTGTTGCGACGCGCCGCCTCCGTCACGAGGTTCGCGCGTACGAGCTGCGGCAGCTCGGCG
>DASYRF010000113.1:0-3812 GCA_036004705.1 Myxococcota bacterium | reverse complement strand
CGCTGGGCGAGATGGTGGGCGCGATGCGCGACGTCTACGGCACGTACGTCGAGGCGGCAGTGATCTGACGATGGCGGAGCGGCGCGTCAAGGTGCTGGTGGCCAAAGTCGGGCTCGACGGCCACGACCGCGGCATCCGCGTGGTGGCGCGCGCGCTGCGCGACGCCGGCATGGAGGTCATTTACGCGGGGCTGCGGCAGACGCCCGAGATGGTGGCCGACGCGGCGCTGCAGGAAGACGTCGACGCGGTGGGGATATCGACGCACAACGCCGCGCACCTGACACTCATCCCCAGGATCCTGCGCCTGCTGCGCGAGCGTGGGCTGGGGCACGTGCTGGTGACGGGCGGCGGCATCGTCCCGGCCGAGGACATCGCCGCGCTGCGTGCGATGGGGTGCGGCGAGCTGTTCCCGCCCGGTGCGCCGCTCGACGCGGTGTGCGCCTACGTGCGCGACGAGGTGCAGCGGCGGCGCGCGGAAGCGGGGCGCGGCGGCGCGGCGGCGCCCGGCGGGCCGGGCGGCTGAGCGGAGCGACGAAGGTGACCACATGAGCGAGCGACCGATCCGTGTGCTGGTGGCCAAGCCGGGGCTGGACGGCCACGACCGCGGGGCCAAGGTGGTGGCGCGCGCGCTGCGCGACGCGGGCATGGAGGTCGTCTACACGGGACTGCACCAGACCCCGGAGATGATCGCCGACGCGGCGCTGCAGGAGGCGGTGGACGCCGTCGGGCTGTCGGTGCTGTCCGGCGCGCACAACGTGCTGATGCCGCGCGTGGTGGAGCTGCTGCGCGAGCGCGGGCTGGGCGAGGTGGTGGTCTTCGGCGGCGGCATCATTCCGGACAGCGACATGCCGGGCCTGGCGGCTAAGGGCGTGGAGCGCGTGTTCGGGCCGGGGACGAAGCTCGCAGAGATCGTGGACTACGTGCGCGAGGCAGTGCGAGCGCGGCGCGCGCGCGTGGCCCAGGGAGGAGCGGCGTGATGACGCAGTCGCGGCGGACGCGGACGTTCGGCGCCGGCGTGCTGGTGGGGGTGGTGATCGGCGCCGGCTTCACGGCGGCGGCGGCGCGCGGCGGGCCGGCCGAGGCGGCGGCGGGAGCGGGAGCGGGGCCGGGGACGGGGGCGAAGGCCAAGGCGGCCGCCACTGCGTCGCCGGCGGCGGCCACGCCCATCTGGGCGCCGGCGCTGCCGTGGGCGGTGCGGGGCGATTGGGGGGACGAGTACTGGAAGGTCAACGACAAGCTCAGCGTGAACTTGATCTTCGGCAAGGACGTCACCGGCGAGACCGCGGCCGCCATGGAGATGCTGAGCGGCGACGCCGGCTTCGCCGTGCCCGAGCACGAGCACAAGGACAGCGTGGAGCTGCTGTACGTGCTGGAAGGGCACGGCCTGCTGACGCTGGCCGGCTCGGAGCGCGGCGTCGGCCCCGGCACGGCGGTCTACATTCCCAAGGGCGTCAAGCACTCGTTCGTGCTGACCGGCAGCACGCCGCTCCTGGCGCTACAGATCTACACCCCCGGCGGGCCGGAGGCGCGGTTCAAGGCGCCGCCCGCCAAGGCGTTCAAGCGCTCCGCGCACGACGAGACGTTCCCCGACCCGGTCCCCCATCGCACCGCCCCGCGGACGGCGCGCGCCGGCCGCCGATGATCAATTTCGAGCTCACTGGCGATCAGAAGCTGGTGCGCGACGAGGTGCGGGCCTTCGTGGACCGCGAGGTGGTGCCCTACGCGCGGGCTTGGGATGCCGAAGAGAAGTTCTTCCCGCCGAAGGTCATCGAAGGGTTGGGGGCGCTCGGCATCTGGGGCATCCTCACGCCGGACGAATACGGAGGGGCGGGGCTCGACCCGGTGGCCAACGCGCTCATCATCGAAGAAGTGGCGCGCGGCGACGGCTCGCTGGCGCTGACGGTGGCGTCGCACAACTCGCTGTGCTCGGGGCACATCAACCTGGCCGGGCGCGAGGAGCAGAAGCGGCGGTGGCTGCCGCGGCTGGCCACGGGCGAGGTGCTGGGCGCGTGGGCGCTGACGGAGCCGGGGAGCGGAAGCGACGCGTCGGGCATGCGCACCACGGCGGTGAGGCGCGGCGAGGGCTGGGCGCTGAACGGCACCAAGATGTTCATCACGCAGGGGAGCGTGGGTGGCGTGACGGTGGTACTGGCGCGCACGTCGCCGGAGAAGAAGGCGCACGGCGTCACGGCGTTCCTGGTGCCGCAGCAGTCGAAGGGCTTCTCGGTCTCGAAGAAGCTGGAGAAGCTGGGAATGCGCGCCTCCGACACCTGCGAGATCGTGCTGGAGGACGTGCTGGTGGGCGACGACGCGCGGCTGGGCGAGGTGGACGCGGGGTTCCTGGACACGCTGCGCATCCTGGACCGCGGGCGCATCGGCATCGGCGCGCTGGCGGTGGGTCTCGCGCGCGGGGCGCTGGAGGCGTCGGTCGCCTACGCAAAACAGCGCGCGCAGTTCGGGCGGCCCATCGCCGAGTTCCAGGCGGTGCAGTTCAAGGTCGCCGACATGAAAGCGCGGATCGACGCGGCGCGGCTGCTGGTGCTGCGCGCGGCGGTGCTCGCGGCGCGCGGCCAGCGCCACACGGCCGAGTCGTCGATGGCGAAGCTGTTCGCCTCGGAGGTGGCGACCTGGGCGTGCGGCGAGGCCATCCAGATCCACGGGGGCTACGGCTACACGCGCGAGTTCCCGGTGGAGCGGCACTGGCGCGACGCGAAGCTTTGCGAGATAGGCGAGGGGACCTCCGAAGTGCAGCGCATGATCATCGCGCGCGAGCTGCTGGCGACGCTGCGGAGCGCCGCGTAGGCGCCGCGGCGGTTGGCGCCGGAGCGACGGACGAAGCCGTGGGCGAGCCGAGCGCGGACCTTCCGAGGAGCGCGGAGGACGTGGCGCGTGCCGTGCTGGCGGGCGACGTGCGCGCCGCGGCGCGCCTGATGCGTGACGCCGAGGACGACGTGGCGGGGGCGCGCGAGGCGCTGCGGGTGCTGTACGCGCACACGGGGAGGGCGCGGCTGCTGGGGGTGACGGGCGCGCCGGGCGTGGGAAAGAGCACGCTGGTAGATCGGCTCGTGGAGCGGCTGCGCGCGGCGGGAAGGACGGTGGGCGTGGTGGCGGTGGACCCGTCGAGCCCGTTCACCGGCGGGGCGATCCTGGGGGACCGCGTGCGTATGCAACGGCACAGCGGCGACCGGGGCGTGTACATCCGCTCGATGGCGACGCGCGGGGCGCTGGGCGGGCTGGCGCGCGCCACCATGGACGTGGTGCGCGTGCTCGACGCGATGGGGTTCGACGACGTGCTGGTGGAGACGGTCGGCGTCGGGCAGGACGAGGTCGACGTGAGCCGCATCGCCGACGCGGTGCTGGTCGTGCTGGTCCCGGGGCTGGGCGACGAGGTGCAGTCGCTGAAAGCGGGCATCCTGGAGATCGCCGACGTGTTCGTGGTGAACAAGTCCGACCGCGAGGGAGCCGACCGCGTGGTGCAGGAGCTGAACGGGGCGATGAGCCTGGGGTCGGGGGCGCGCGCGGACCGGCCGAGCTTCGTGCCGGCGATCGTGAAGACGGTGGCGAGCAGGGGCGAGGGGGTCGACGCGCTGGTGGGCGCGGTGGACGCGTTCCTGGCGGCCGGGGAAGGGTGGGCGGCGGGCGCGGCGCGGCGGCGCGCGCAGGCCGAGGTCCAGGCGGTGGTCGAGGCGGAGGTGCGCGCGCAGGTGGCGGCGCGGCTCGCGGACGGGCAGGTTCTGGACGACTTGGTGGCGCGGCGGCGCGACCCGTGGACGGTGGCCGCCGAGATCCTCGCGGAGGCGCGCGCCCGGGCG
>DASYRF010000112.1:0-16856 GCA_036004705.1 Myxococcota bacterium | reverse complement strand
TGCGCACGGGGCGCTCCGGCATCGGGCGCGTGGCGGCGTGGGACGCGGTGGCGGACCTGCGCCCGCGCGTCGCCGGGCTCGTCGCCGGCGTCGACCCGAAGTCCATCCCGCGCCCGCTCCGCCGCGGCATGGGGACGGTGGCGCAGTACGCCGCGCTCGCCACGCAGCAGGCGGTCGCCGCCGCGCGCCTCGGCGAGGCGGAGCTCCGCGGCGGCACGGTCGGCCTGGCGCTGGGGTCGACGACCGGGTCGCCGCTCGCGATCGGCGAGTTCTACAAGACGGTCGACACCGAGGGCGTGCGCGGGCTGCGCTCGACGGACTTCCTGAAGTGCATGTCGCACACCTGCGCGGCCAACGTGGCGGTGATGCTGGGCCTCACGGGGCGCGTGCTGTCGCCGAACTCGGCCTGCACGTCCGGCGCCCAGGCCATCGGGCTGTCGTGGGAGCTCATCTCGGCGGGCATGGAAGACGTGATGCTGGCGGGCGGCGCAGAGGAGGTGCACTACACCACCGCCGCGACGTTCGACATCGTGGGCGCGGCGTCGCACGGGTTCAACGACGCGCCGTCGCGCACGCCGCGGCCGTTCGACGCGCGTCGCGACGGGCTGGTGGTGGCGGAGGGGGCGGGCGTGCTGGTGCTCGAAGAGTGGGAGCGCGCGGTGCGGCGCGACGCGACGATCTACGGCGAGGTGTTGTCGTTCGCCACGACGTGCGACGGCGAGCACATGGCGCAGCCCGCGCCCGCCGGGATGCACGGCTGCATGGCCCGCGCGCTGGAGCGCGGCGGGCTCGCGCCGCGCGACGTCGACTACATCAACGCCCACGCCACGGGCACGGACGTGGGCGACCCCGCCGAGGCGGAGGCGACGCGGCGGCTGTTCGGCGACGCCGTGCCGGTGTCGTCGAGCAAGGGTTACACGGGCCACACGCTGGGGGCGTGCGGCGCCATCGAGAGCATCTTCTGCCTGCTGATGATGCGCGGCGGCTTTTTGGCGCCGACGCTGAATCTGGAGGAAGTCGACCAGGCGTGCCGCGGGCTGCGGCACGTGACCGAGGTCGTCGCGGCGCGGCCGCGGCGCGTGATGAACAACAACTTCGCCTTCGGCGGCATCAACACGTCGTTGGTGCTGGGCGCGGCGTAGACGCAAGGGATCGGACGGGAGATGGCGATGGCGATGGAGCGCAAGGAGATCGAGAGCGCGGTGAACGAGATCTTCGTCCGGGAGTTCGAGCTCGAAGAGAAGGACGTCGGGGCGCACGCCCAGCTGCGCGAAGATCTGCAGCTCGACAGCCTGGACGCCGTGGACATGGTGGTGGCGCTGGAGAAGCGCTTCAAGATCCGCATCCCCGAGGATCAGGCGCGCGCCGTGAAGACGGTGGGCGACGTCTACGACTTCCTGGAGCGCGCCATCAAGGCGGAGCCGCCTGCGCCGGCCTAGGGGCGTCCGCGTCCCAGAACCGATAGAAGTTGTACCACTGGTAAGGGTGCCGCCGGAGGTGCGCCTCGACGACGCCGGCGTACCAGGCGGCCCCGTCGCGCAGGACGGCGCCGCGCCCGGAGCGGTCCTCGAAGCGGAAGCTGCGGGCCGGGCCGGCTTCGAGCTGATAGACGCGCGAGCGCTCCAGGAAGGCGAAGACCGGGAGGACCGCCGCGCCGCTCAGCGCGGCCAGCGCGTAGGGGGCGGTGGGGAACGCCGCGTCCGCGCCCAGGAAGGGGACCCGCACCACGCCGCGCGCCGCGCGCGCGGGCCCGCTGCGCGCAGACGCGGATCGGACCGCAGGCGCGGTGGCGGCGGCGGCGGCGGCGGCGGCTGAAACGAGGAAGCGGTCGCCCATCATCGCGAGGCACTCGCCGCGACGAAGCACGTCGAGCAGGCGCACCGGCGTGAGCTCGTCCTCGCCGACCGCGATCACATCGGGGCGCGGCACGCCTTCGCCGAGGCGGTCGAGAAACTCGGCCAGGCGGCGCTCCTCGCCGCGGAACATGACCAGGTGCACCGGAAGGTCGGGGAGCTGCACGGCGAGGCGCGCCGAGGCGACCTCCCAGCTGCCGGCGTGCGCGGTCAAGAGAACGACGCCGCGGCCGGCGGCGCGCGCGGCGTCGAGCTGGGCCCCGACCGCCTCGCCTCCGTGGAAGCGGAAGGAGCCGGGGCCGCGCACGAGCAGCAGCAGCTTGTCGGCGATGGCGGCGGCGAACGCATACAGGTGACGATAAACGGCGCGCCCGCCGGCGGGGCGGCCCAGCACGCGGGCGAGGTAGTCGCGCGAGGCGGCGCGCGCGGCGCGCGCGAACAGGAAGTAATAGGCGACCACGAACAGCATGATGAAGCGCACGAGCGGCATGCCCAGCCAGCGCACGCCGCCGCTCCAGATGCGGTAGCCCAGCCGCCCGCCGAACGAGCGCCCCGTCCAGCGCGTCTCGGCCGGCGCGGCCCGACGCGTGCCGCGCCGCAGCCACAGCCGCGGCGTGACCAGCAGCGTCAGCAAGAGCCGCACGTTGAGCCACGAGATGCGGACGTTGTCGCGCCACAGGTCAAAGTGCGACACGCGCTCCGCCGCCGGCGGGTAATGCACGCGGATCGGGACGCTCAGCACCGGAATCCCCGCCCATGCGGCGCGGACGAGCACCTCGACCTCCCAGTCGTAGCGGCGCGCGCGCACGGGCAGCGCGAAGACGGGCGCGACCGGGTACACGCGGAAGCCCGACTGCGAGTCGTCGACACGCACGCCACCCTCGACGCGCACCCAGAAGTTGGAGAACGCGCGCCCGAAGCGGCTCGCGCTGGGGACGTTGGCCGTGCCGCCGAGCGGACGCGCGCCCACGACGACGGCCTCCGGCGCGGCGCGCGCCGCGTCCAGCAGCGCGGGGATGTCCTCCGGGAAGTGTTGCCCGTCGGCGTCGAGCGCGACCGCGTGCGTGTAGCCCGCCTGCCAGGCGCGAAGGAGGCCCGTCGCCAGCGCCGCGCCTTTGCCGCGGTTGAAGGCGTGCGTCACGACGCGCGCGCCGGCGCGCCGTGCCTCGTCACCCGTCGCGTCGCCCGAGCCGTCGTCGACCACGAAGACCTCGTCCACGTGCGGGCGCGCACGGCGCACGACGTCGGCGACCGTGGCGGCGTTGCGGTACGTCGGGATGAGCGCGCACACCCTCACGGCGCGTGATGATACGATGGAACGATGCACCTACCCGCACGGGCCGCATGCGCCGCACGGACCGCACGGGCCAAGTGGACTGCACGGGCCGCGTGCGCCGCACCGGGCGTACGGGCCACGGCGGTGGCGGTCGCCGGCGCGACGGCCGTCCTGCTGGCCGCCGCCGGCACGCACGGCTGCGCCACGCTCGGCACCCTGCAGACCGCCAACACCCTCGGCGCCGGCAATTTCCAGATGGGGCTGGAGCCCGCGTTCGAGATGGGCGTCGGCACGCCGCAGCCCATCTACGTGCCGCGCTTCGACCTGGCCCTGCGCTACGGCGTGGCGGACCGCGTCGACCTCGCCGGCCGCATCGGCTCCACGGGCCTGGAGCTCGGCGCGAAGTTCCAGCTGACCGATCCGGCGGACAAGGGGCTGGTGCTGTCGCTGGCGCCGTCGGTCGCGGGAGGCGCGGTGCCCATCCCCGACAATCCCATTGGCGTCGTCTACGTGACGCTCCCGCTGCTGCTGGGCGTGGGCGTAGGCCACGGCCACCAGCTCGTCTTCGCCGGCAAGGTCGCCAACTGGATGCTGCTGGGGGACATTGGCCTGAGCTCGCTGGTGCTCGACGAGCTGGTCGTCGGCGGCTCGGTCGGGTTCGTCCTGAAGCTGCACGAGAAGTTCCGCCTCATGCCCGAAGTGAGCGTGATGCGTCCCGTGTGGGTGTCCGAGGACCTGGGCGGCACGAGCATGATGGGGAGCGCCGCCTTCGGCAATGCGTTCCTGGTGCAATTCAGCGTCGCCGCGCTCTTCTTCGGGGGCGGCGGCCCCGCCTACGCGACCTCGCCTTCCTCGGCGCCCGACTCGGCCCCCGCCGCCGCCCCGGCCGAGTGATCCGCCGCGACCCGGGCCGGTCGGGCGTTCGGGACCGGATCAGGCCGTGCGGCATGTACAATGAGCGAATGCTGCCGAGCGGCCTCGACACCGCGCGCCGCGCGCTCGCGCTTGGGCTCGCCCTCGGCCTGGCCGTCGCGCTCGCCGGCTGCCTGCGCTGCACCGGGCGCTTCGGCGGCGCCTCCGACAGCGGGGTCGGGGCGCCGGACGCCTGCGCCGGCCCGTCGTGCCCCGGCGGCTGCTGCGCGGCGGGCGAAGTGTGCTTGAACGGCGCGGCGTGCTGCGCGCTCGACGCGCTCTGCGGGTCGGAGTGCTGCGGCGCCAACGAGGTCTGCGAAGGCGGAGGCTGTCGCGTCGACTGCGGCGCGCTCGTGCAATGCGGCGAACCGGGAGCCATCGACTGCTGCGATCCGACGGAGGTCTGCTACCTGGGCGCCTGCACCCTGCCGGGCGACCCGTGCGACACCCTGAACCCCTGCCCGACGGGGTGGTACTGCGAGATCACGCTCGCGCGCTGCTTGCCCGAGGCGCCTCCCGGCATGACCACGTGCGAGTACCGCCCGCCCGCCGGCGTGTTCGCCCCGGCAGTCGAATGGGAATGGACCGGCAGCCCCGACGCGCCGGCCTACGACCAGGTGATGATGGCGCCGATGGTCGCCGACATCGACCTGGACGGCATGCCCGACATCGTCTTCAACACGTTCGCCGGCGGCAACTACGGCACCGACGGCGTGCTGCGCGCCATCCGCGGCGACGGGTCCGGCGAGCTGTGGGCCGTGACCGACCCGGCGCTGCGCACCGTCCCGGGCGCGGGCGTCGCCATCGGCAACCTCGACGCCGATCCCGAGCTGGAGATCGTCACGTGCAGCGGCGCCGGCGGCGGCGGCGCGGCCGGCCCCGTACTGGTCTTCGAGCACGACGGCACGCTCAAGTGGGCGTCCACCTCGCCGTCGGCGCAGTGCGGCTACTCGATGCCGTCCATCGCCGACTTCTTCCAGGACGGCACACCCGACATCCTGGTGCGCTACGCCGTGCTGGACGCGTCGAGCACGGTCATCTGGGCGAACCGCGTGACCACGTCGCTCAGCGCCGGCGGCGAGATCACCACCGCCGCCGATCTCGACGGCGACGGCTACCTCGACGTCGTGGGCGGGAACGTCGCCTACGACCGTTTCGGCGGGCTCCTGTGGGAGCGCACCGACCTGAACGACGGCTACCCGGCGGTGGCGGACCTGGACCTGGACGGCGCGCCCGAGGTGGTCGTCGTCGCCCCGTCGGTGAACACCGTGATGGCGCTCGACGGCGCCACCGGCGGGACGTTCTGGGGGCCGTTCGACGTGAATCAGGGCGTCCCCACGCCCAGCGGCCCTTCGGGCGGCGGCGCGCCGACCATCGCCGACTTCGACGGCGACGGGCTGCCCGAGATCGCCGCCGCCGGCGGCTACGGCTACGTCGTCTTCGAGAATGACGGCTCGTCGAAATGGTTCGTCCCCACGCAGGACCTGTCGTCGCGCGTCACCGGCTCGTCCGTGTTCGACTTCGAGGGCGACGGCGCCGCCGAGGTGGTCTACGCCGACGAGCTGCGCTTGTGGGTGTACGCGGGGACCGACGGCTCGGTGCTGCTCGAGACCTGCAACACGACCGGCACGCTCTGGGAGTATCCGCTGGTGGTGGACGTGGACGCCGACGACCACGCCGAGATCGTGACGATGAGCAACACCTACACCGGCTGGGCGTGCCTGGACGGGTCCATCCCCACGACCGGCATCCGCGTGCGCGGCGACGCGCTCAACAACTGGGTGCGCACGCGCCGCGTCTGGAACGAGCACACGTACCACGTAACGAACGTGAACGACGACGGCACGGTGCCCGCGGTGGAGCCCGCCAACTGGCTCGACCCGGCGCTGAACAACTTCCGCCAGAACGTGCAGCCCGACGGCCTGCTCAACGCGCCCGACCTCGTGGCGGCGGACCTCGTGCACAGCGGCTTCGCCTGCCCGGCCGCGCTCGAGCTGTCGGTGCGCGTGGTGAACCAGGGCTCTAGCGGCGCGCCGGCGCCGATCCCGGTGGCCTTCTACGAGATGGACCCCGCCAGCGGCGCGCTGACGCTGCTCGGCGTGGTCAGCACGACCGTCGCGCTCTTGCCCGGCCAGTCCGAGCTCGTGACGCTGGTCTGGCCCATCCCGGCGGGCCGCGAGCTCGACACCTTCCAGATCGTGGCCGTCGTAAACGACGACGGCGCCGGCGTGGCCGCCGCGAGCCTCGTCCACGAGTGCGACGAGACGAACAACGCCGCCGGTCCCCTCGCCGCGAATTGCCTGCTCAACTAGCCGCAATGGAAGCGCGGCTCGGCGTGGCGCGGTCACTCTGGTGGTGGTCCTGGTTCCTCCTGTGGTGCGCGCTGTACGCGCTGGCGGCGCTGCCGGTGCTCGTGCTGACGGCCCCGTTCCGGCGCGTGCGCTGGCGCGTGGCGCGGCGCGCGAACCGATTCTGGGCGCAGGTCGTCTTGGCGGTGGCGTTCGGGCGCCACTTCGAGCAGAGCGGCCTGCAGAAGCTGCCGCCGGCCAGCGAGCCGCACGTCGTCGTCGCCAACCACCAGTCGCTGCTCGACGTGGTCGTCACGCACGCCTTGCCACGGCCGTTGTCGTGGGTGGTGAAGCGCGCCACCTTCGTGCTGCCGGTGTTCGGCTTCTTCCTGTGGGCGGAGGGCGACCTGCCGCTGGTGGTGGGCGACGCCGAGAGCGGGGCGCGGCTGCGCGAGCGTGCCGTGGCGGCGCTGCACGCCGGGTCGTGGGTGCTGCTCTATCCCGAGGGGTCGCGCACGCCCAACGGCGAGGTCCACCGCTTCCGCCGCGGCGCCTTCGAGATCGCCCGCGCCGCCGGCGTGGGCATCGTGCCCGTCATGATCGAAGGCTCGCGCGGCGTGCTGCCCAAGCACGGCTTGCGCGGCGGCAGCCGCCTCTGGCCCCACCCCGTCAGTCTGCAAGTGCTGGACCCGATCCCGCCGGCGGAGGTGGCGGCGGCCGACGCCGGCGAGCTGGCGGCGCGCACGCGCGCGCTCATCGCCGCGGCGGCACGCGCCGACCGAAAGCGCCGGCTCGGAGGATGAACCTCATGCGCAAGCGAACAGGAACCGGTCTGGCCCTTCTCGTGGCGCTGGCGGGCGCAGCGACGGCGGCGGCCCCCGCGGCCACTCCAGCGCCGGCTCCGTCGCCCGCGACGGGGAAGGCGAAGGGAGGTGGTGCGGCGGCGGCCGCGCCGGCGGCGGCGGCCGCGCCGGCGGCGGCGGCGGCGGCGGCCGGAGCCGACAAGACACCGCTCGCGGACGCCTATCGCGAGGCAGCGGCGCGCATCCTGGCGGCAGCGGCGCGCGACGACGGCGCCTGGGCGAAGCTGTCGTGGCTCACCGACCGCATCGGCAATCGCCTGAGCGGGTCCCCGAGCCTCGAGAAGGCGGTGCGCTGGGCGGCCGACACCATGCTCGCCGACGGGCACGACGGCGTGCACACCGAGAAGGTGATGGTGCCGCGCTGGGTCCGCGGCGCTGCCGAAGCCGAGATCCTGGCGCCGGTGTCCCGGCCGCTGCGCGTGCTGGCGCTGGGCGGCTCGGTGGGCACGGCCGCCAAGGGCGTCACGGGCGAGGTCGTCGTGGCGCACGACTTCGCCGAGCTGGCCGCGCTGGGCGAAGCCGGCGTGAAAGGGAAGATCGTGCTCTTCGACCACCCGATGCCGCCGTACGGGCCCGCGGGGTCGGGCTACGGCGAGGCGGTCGCCTACCGCCACAGCGGCGCGGCGCGCGCCGGCAAGCTCGGGGCGCTGGCCGTCCTGGTGCGCTCCGCCACGGCGCGCAGCCTCGGGTCTCCGCACACGGGCATGATGAAGTACGACGACAAGGGTCCGCGGGTCCCGGCCGCGGCGCTGACGCTGGAGGACACGGCGCTGCTCGTGCGCCTCGCCGCCGCCGGCGCGAAGCCGCGCGTGCGCCTGCGGCTCGGGGCGAAGACGCTGCCCGACGCCGAATCGGCGAACGTCGTGGGCGAGCTGCGCGGGCGCGAGCGCCCCGACGAAGTGGTGGTGCTGGGCGCGCACATCGACTCGTGGGACGTCGGAGCAGGCGCGCACGACGACGGCGCCGGCTGCGTCATCGTGATGCAGGCGCTGACGCTGCTGCGCGGGCTCGGCCTGGCGCCGCGGCGCACGATCCGCGTCGTGCTCTTCACCAACGAGGAGAACGGCCTGCGCGGGGCGAAGGCCTACGCCGAGGCGCACAAGGACGAGCTCGCCCGCCACGTCGCCGCGATCGAAGCCGACAGCGGCGCCTTCGCCCCCGAGGGTTTCACTGCCGGCGGCGGCGACGAGGACGGACCGCCCGCGAGCGCCCCCGCCCCCGCCGACGCGGCCGCCGCGGCCCTGGCGAAAGCCCGTGCCACCGCCGGCCTGCGTGCCGCCTCCGTCGTCGGCGACGCCGCCACGCTCCTCGCGCCCCTGCGCGCCACGAAGGTGAAGCCCGGCGGCGGCGGCGCCGACGTCGATCAGCTCCTCGCGGCCGGCGTCCCCACCCTCGGCCTGTCCGTCGACGGCTCCACGTACTTCGACTATCACCACTCCGACGCCGACACGCTCGAGAAGGTCGACCCCGCCGCCCTGCGCGCCTGCGTCGCCGCCATGGCGCTGATGGCCTACGTCCTCGCCGACATGCCCGAGCCGCTCCCGCGCGTGCCGTAGGGCGCCGCCCGGAACCGAAACCGCGGCCGGAACCGGAACCGGAACCGGAACCGGAACCGGGGGACCGCCTACTCGGCGCCGAAGTGCGCGCGCTCGATCGCGTCGTAGTGGTCGATGACCTGGCGCACGTACTTTCGCTTCACCCGGTAGTCGCCCGGAAAGAAGCTGCGCTTGAAGCCGTAGATGACGATGGACTTGAGGTCCGAGCGCGTCATGCCGAGGTGCTGCACGGCCATGTCGAGCTCGCGCGTCACGGTGGTGTTGCTCACCGTGCGGTTGTCCGTGCAGATCGTCGTCGACAGGCGATGCTCGCGCATCTTGCGGAACGGGTGCTCCGCGTAGGTCTTGATCTGCGGGTTCGTCTGCACGTTGCTGGTCAGGCAGACCTCCAGCGTCACGCGCCGGTCGGCGATGTAGCCGCCGAGGCGCCGCACGTAGCCCTCGCGATCGCGGATGTCGGGATCGGTGATGGCGCCGGGGTCGAGCAGGTACGTCCCGTGGCCGATGCGCTCGGCGTGGAGGTCGGTGATGGCCTGGAAGATGCTTTCCGGGCCGTAGGCCTCGCCGGCGTGTACGGTGATCTTCAGGAAATTCTTGTGCGCGTGGCGGAAGGCGGCGGCGTGGTCGTCGGCCGGGTAGCCTGCCTCTTCGCCGGCCAGGTCGAACGCCACGACCGACAGCCCGTGCTCGTCGCGCGCCACGACGGCGGCGCGCGCCAGCTCCAGCGACGCCATCTTGTAGACTTCCTTGATGGGCGCGTGCGGGTGCAGGTCGAGCAGGTTCGTGTAGTACTCGCTGAAGCCGCTGCGGAACATGCGCATCGCGCAGCAGATGATGCCGTACTCGAACGGCGGCTCCTTGTCCTGCGTCACGGCGGGGCGACGGTTGAACTCGTCGCGCGCGCGCCGTAGCCCGCGGTCCACGGCCTTGAGCACCATGATGGCGCCCATGTGCGCGTGCATGTGCAGCTGCGGGGCGAAGCGCACTTCCACGTAGCGCACGCCCTCGGCCTGGCAGTCCTCCGCCAGCTCGAAGGCGCAGCGCTCCAGCGCCGCCTCCGACTGCAAAACGGCCACGGTATAGCCGAACCCGCGCAGGTACTCGCCGAGGCTGGCGTAGCGGTCCTTGAAGACCGTCTCGCGCAGCCCCGCCTCGGTGTAGCTCGGCAGCTCGACCCGGTACTCGCGCGCCAGCTCGATGAGCGTGGACATCCGCAGCGAGCCGTCGAGGTGGCAGTGCAGGTCGGTCTTGGGAAGCCTGCGCAGGAAGTCCGTGGTGATGGGCGCGGCGGCGGACACGTTGCCACCTTTATAGACCATTTGCCGCCCGCCACGCATCCTCGGCGTCGCGCCTCTCAGTGCTGTTGTGCGCCGCGCAAATCTCCGTACCTCCTCCCGGACGCCTGCATTCGGCGCTTTAGCGATCCGCGATGAAGAGCACGTTGGCGAGCGGGGTCCCCTCGGACACGGGAAGCACGCGCACGGCGGCGCCGAGGCGCCGAAGCACCCCGGCGATCTCGGCGGCCGGCCGGAAGACCAGCCCTTCGCCGCGCGTGACGCCCGAGCCGAGCGCCAGCCGTTCGAAGAAGGCCGTCAGGCGGAAACGCAGGCCGGCCGCCGCGTCCGCCTCGCGCACCAGGAGCCGCCCGCCCGGCTCCAGCGCGGCGACGGCGCGCGCCAAGAGCGCGTCCTGCTCCGCCGCCGGGAAGTAGTGCAAGAGGTCGAGCATCACCACGCAGCGCGCCCCCGGGATGTCCGCCGTGCGCGCGTCGCCTTGCTCGAAGCGCAGCCCTTCGCCGCCGGGGAGGTCGCGCGCCGCGGCGCGCGCCGCCTCCACCTTGCGCTCGTCCCAGTCGATCGACACGACGGCGCGCCCCGGCCACAGCTTCGCCAGCATCAGCGCGAGCTGGCCGCGACCGCTGCCGAGGTCGACGACGCGCCCCTCCGGCGGCAGGTGCTCCGGCAAGCGCCGGAAGACCGGATCGCGGCGCAGCTTGCCGGCCACAAAGCGCCGCACCGGGCCCCGCTGGTAGCGTGCCGCGACGAACCGGAACACCGGCTCCAGCGGCGAGCGGTGCACGCGCCAGAAGTCCACCGCGGCGTAGACGAGCCCCGAGCCCACCACGCCCAGCGCCGCGCCCACGACCACGCTGCCGAGGAGCCACGCCGCGAAGAAGCTGCCGGCGCCGCGCGCGTGCAGCTCGGCGACCGAGAACGGCAGCCAGCGCCCCACCAGGAGCCGCTCGCCGACCTGCACCGCGGCGAAGATCAAGAACGGCGCGAAGAGCGGGTTCGACACGTTGGCCGCCAGGTACGTGGTGGGCTGGTTCAGGCGCAGCGCCCACGCTACCGCCACGCAGATCCAGAAATGGAAGCCGTAGAACGGTAGATTACCGATGAAGACGCCCACCCCCACCGCCGCCGCCAGACGCAGCGTGCCGGTGTGCTGCGCGCGCAGGTGCGCCCACAGCCGGTGCAGCCAGGCGCGCGGCCCGCGCACCCATTCGCGCACGCGCGCCAGCACGCCGGTGCGGGCGCCGGCGCCGGCGTCGGCGTCGGGCGGCGGCGCGGCGGTCACTCGGCGTCGGCCGCGTCCGGCTCGGCGGCCGCGCCCTCTTCGGCCTCGGCGTCGCCTTCGCCGGTGTCGATGCCGTACTTGCGCATCAGCTTGCGGAAGTACTTGCGGTCGATGGCGGCTTCCTTGGCGGCGTGCGAGATGTTCATGCCGTTGCGCCGCAGGAGGTACATCACGTAATCCTTCTCGAAGGCGCTCACCCAGCGCTCCTTGGCCTCCTTGAAGGGCAGATCGATCACCGCGGCGGCGGTGGCCGGCGGCATGAACGAGAGCGGCGAAGGCTCGGCGAAGGCGGCCTCGCCCGCGGCGGCGCGCACGTAGTCGGGCAAGTCGCGCACGTCGATGACCTCGCCCTCGGCGAACGAGACGGCGCGCTCGATCACGTTCAGCAGCTCGCGCACGTTGCCCGGCCAGCGGTAGCGCGACAGCACGTCGAACGCCGCCTTCGACACCTCGCGCACCAGCATGCCGCCGTCGGCGCCGCGGTTGAACGAATGCGTCTTGAGGAAGTGATCGACCAGCAGCGGCAGGTCGCTGATGCGCTCGCGCAGCGGTGGCAGCTTGATGCGCACCACGCTCAGCCGGTAGTAGAGGTCCTCGCGGAAGCGCCCCGCGGCGACCTCCGCCTCCAGGTCGCGGTTGGTGGCAGCAATGACGCGCACGTCCACCTTGATGGGCTTGGCCGAGCCCACCCGCTTCACCTCGCGTTGCTCGAGCACGCGCAGGAGCTTGGGCTGCAACTCCAGGTTCATCTCGCCCAGCTCGTCCAGGAAGATGGTGCCGCCCGTGGCCAGCTCGAAGATTCCCTGGCGCGTCATGATGGCGCCGGTGAACGAGCCCTTCTCGTGGCCGAAGAGCTCGCTCTCGATGAGGTTGTCGGGCACGGCCCCGCAGTCGAACACCATGAACGGCTTGTTGCGGCGCGGGCTGGCGGCGTGGATGGACTTCGCGACGACTTCCTTGCCCGTGCCCGTCTCTCCTTCGATGACGACCGTGGCGCCCGTCGGGGCGATCTTTTCGAGGATGCCGAAGATCTCGCGCACGCGGACGTCGAAGCCGATGATGCCGCCGAAGCGCGCCTGCGACGACGGGCGGACGTCCACCTTCTCGTCGAACGGGTAGAACTTCAGCTCGGTGTCGCCCAGCGCCAGCGAGCAGCCCGGCTTGAGGTAGGCCTCCTTCACGCGCACGCCGTTCACGAACGTGCCGTTCGTGGATTCGAGGTCGTGCACCACGTAGGAGTCCTGCTCCTGGAAGATGCGGCAGTGGTAGCGGCTGACCGTGTCGTCCTCGACGACCAGGTCGTTATCTTCCATGGCCCCGATGCCCAGCGGGCTCTTCTCGACGACGAACTCCTGGGTCGCGCCCCCCTCGCGCTCGAGCACGAACTTGCACTTGCGCAGGTGGAGCGTGGTGGCGCGCCCCCCCACGTACAGCATGCGCGTCAGGGGGACTTCGTCGGGGAACTTCTTGGAGGACATGGCCTTTTGGCGCCGGGGTCAACAGACCCCAGCCGCGTGTCGCACACGATAGGACGCCCGAAGATCGGGATCAAGGCCCCCGCGGGCGCGTCAGAAGGCGAGCCGAAGCGTGACCCCCGCCCCCCCCGGCAGCAGCACCGGCGCCGCCACGATGGACCGCCCGACCGCGGCCGCGCGGGCGCCGGCGGCGTCGTCGGAGTCGTCCGCCGGCCCCCGGCGCGTGGCCGCCGCGGCGACGATCGCCGTCCCCAACAGCGCCGCCCCCGCGAAGGTCGCGATGACCGCATGCCGCGTCCAGTCCTTGCGTTCGTCGTCCGTCAAGCCCTCGACCTCGCCGCGCGTCAAGCTGAAGAGCGCCGCGCCACCCCCCAGCAGATTCGCCGCGCCCAGCAGCGCCGCCGCCGTCTGCCAGCGCACGCCCGGCCAAGCGCCCCGCGCCCCCTTGACGACGCCCAGCGCCCCCACCAGCCCGTCGGCCAAGTAGACCGGCAGCATCCAGCAAGTCGGCCGGACGCTCACCACCGCCGGCCCCCCCGGCTCGAGCGGAAAGTTGCCCGGCTGCGGCATCCCCGGCCCCGTCGGCTCCGGCACCCTGTCATTCACGCAGGGCGACATCGCCCACGCCGCCCGCCCCCCCGCGCCCCCGATGAGCACCCCCACCGCCGCCACCGCGGCCAGCCACGCCGCCGCCCCCCACCGTCCGCGCCCTCGCATCGCCCGTGCTTACCCCGCGCGCCCCCGCCGCGCAATCCGCAGCAGGATCCCGCCGCGGTGACCACCAACGCTGGGCCCGACGCGCCGAAGGCGACGCCCAACCAACGCCAACGCCGACGCCGAGCACGACGCCGACCCCGAGCACGACGCCGACGCCGAGCCGAGCACGACGCTGCCGCCGCCGAGCACGAGGCCAAAGCCGCAAGCCGCAGCCGAGGCCGAAGCCGCAGCCGAGCGCGACGCCGACGCCGAGCACGACGCCGACGCCGAGCACGACGCCGACGCCGAGCACGACGCCGACGCCGACGCCGACGCCGAGCACGACGCCGACGCCGACGCCGAGCACGACGCCGACGCCGGCGCCCGCAGGCGACGCCGGCGCCCACCGCGCTACCGCGACAGCCGCGACAGCATCTGCCCCAGCCGCGCCATCAGCGCCCGCACCGGCGCCGCCTCCGCGTCGCCGATCGCGCCGAACAGCACCGCCACGTCCAGCGCCGCTTCGGCTTCGAGCACCTCGCCCCGCGCCAGCGCGAACACCCGGGCGCGGTCCCGCACCCCCTGCCGCCCCGCCGCCTCAGCCACGTTGAGCATCGCGCTCACCACAGCCCGCTCCAGCTGCGGCCCCGCCTCGCCCGGCAGCCCGCGCCACCGCTGCCGGTTCGCCGCCACGAACCCCACGACCTCGCGCGCCACCACGTACGCGTCGAGTCGATGATGCGGGAACCCTTCTGCCTTCCTATCGACCAAAGCCATGTCCGCCACCTCCTTGCCCTCTCTGGGAGGTGGCGGACATGGCGCTGTCGATTCCGGGAGGCGTTGCCCGTCGACGTTAGCGTGCGGCGTGCCAGCCCCACGCAGCCCCCCTTCCCCGCCGGGGGCTGGCGCGACGCACGCCCGCAGCGTCGTACGTAGGCGCCTCCCCGGCTCCTGCTTGTAGTATCGATAACTCCCGCGCGCCTGTGGCCAGCGTGAAGACCCGCGACCTGTGCACACGCGGCGCGCTTGCCGCCTCTCGCCGGGCGCGGTACCGTTTTGGGTGATGGCGACACGCGGGGACGGTCGCGCCTGCGTCGCGGCGCTTCCGGGGCGTCGCTGGGTCGCGCTACTCGTGGGTCTGGCCGGCTGCGTTCCGAGCGGCTGGCCGCTTCCGACCACGCCGGACTCCGACGCCGGGACCGTCGAGCTGGACTGCGACAAGGCGCCGGGCACCTGGTGCCCGACGTCCGCGGACGGCGCTCCGCTCGCCCGTTTCGCCCACACGGCCGTGTGGACCGGCACCGAGATGATCGTGTGGGGCGGAACGACGGAGCGGCTCGGTCTCCCACCGAAGACGCCCGGCGAATACCTCGATACGGGTGCCCGGTACGATCCTCGCGCGGATCGCTGGACCTCCGTCTCCGGCGTCGGCGCACCCTCGCCCCGCGCGGCGCACTCGGCGATCTGGACCGGCGCCGAGATGATCGTATGGGGTGGACAGGGGAGGCGTGAGAACGGTGTGCCCGTGGCCCTTGGGGACGGCGCTCGCTACGACCCCGCCATGGACACCTGGACGCCCGTCGCGGACGCCCCGCTCGATGGACGGCTGAATCACGTCGCCGTCTGGACCGGCGAGGAGATGATCGTCTGGGGCGGCCAGGGCGCATTCGGCCCCCTGCACGACAGTGGGGGGGGCCCATCCCTCGAGGGGGTCGGCGCGTACGGCGATGGCGCACGGTACGATCCGTCGACGGACGCCTGGACGATGGTCGCGACCGACGGAGCGCCGATCCCGCGGGCCCACGCCGGCGCCGTCTGGACGGGTGAGGAGATGATCGTCTGGGGAGGCGCCTACTACGAATTTCCGACAGAGGGCACTCTCCCCGACGGTGCCCGCTATCGGCCGGCTGACGACACGTGGTCGCCGATGGCGGCGTACCTCGAGGACCGGGCCGTGCCTGCGATGATTTGGACAGGCCGCGAGGTGATCGTCTGGGGTGGCGCCTCAATTGGCCCTAGCCCGATCCCGAATGGGTACCTGTTCCGAGGTGACGGGGCGCTGTACGATCCCGCGACCGACATGTGGACGCCGATGGCCTCACCGGGAGCGCCCCAGGCCCGTGTTCCTTACGCGGTCTGGACCGGGTCCGCGCTGGTTGTCTGGGGTGGCTGGGCGCCGGGGCAAGCGTGTTGTCACGACCCCGTCGGAGGCGGGGCAAGTTACGATTCCTACCAAGACGCATGGGCTCCATTCGCGGGGGGATTCGAGCCCGAGCCTCGCTACCTTGCGACGGCCGTGTGGACGGGCACAGAGATGGTCGTTTGGGGAGGCCACGGGAATATGGAGCTCCTGGAACGAGACGACGGAACGTACGAGTTTTCGTGGCGGAACCTTGGGAGCGGCGGCGCCTACTATCCCTAACGGACGCTTCCTGCCATGTGTACTGACACGGTCGCCAGACGAGTCCGATGGCGGATTGCACGGGCGCGTTCGACGCGGCCAGCGCACTGGCGATGTCGATGAACGCGGCGGCCGTCTGCTCCCCCGTGGAGGGCGCAGACGCCCCCGATCGGACCAGGCCATCTGCACCGTTTTCTCCACGCCCGCGACTTGCACCCCGACTTTGGACCTCGCTGCCGCTCCGAGCGTGGCCTGCCAGTGCACGATCGATTGTCCGACGACCGGCCCCTGCGACGACCGCGAAGCTTGCTGGGAATCCAACTGCGGCGCGGACCTTTGCAGCCTGCTGAAGCCGTCCGTGCGGGGTGTCCGTGCCGCGACCGTCGTGTCGACCCCCTCGGCGACGGTCTGCCCGGATCTCCTCGATCCGGTCGATCCCCCGATCCCGACCATCCAGGGGGCCGAGTGGGTGTTCACACTCGATCCGGCGCTGTCCTCGTTCACCGTCACGAGTGCGACGAGCGCCGCGAGCGGCTTCGTCGCTCTGGACGGCGGCGACTGCGCCGGCGCGACGTGCCCGGTGACGTTCCGGGCCCTGACGGCGCACCAGCTCGACCCCCTGGAGTTGGGCCCGCTCGCGGCGGAGGGCGGTACGCTGCGCAACCACGACGTGACCGAGGGGACTGTCTCGTCCGGGGCGGTCTTCTTCGAAACGGGCACGATCGCGCTCGTCCTCAACTGGATGCAGAGAGACACGCCGCTGGACCCCTTCACGCCGAACTCAGCCGTGCTCGTGAACGACCAGCCGCTCGTGGGAACCGTGGACTTCGCAGCGGGAACGCTGGATCTCGTGGGCACGTTCACCCTCGATACCGGGAGCGCCGCCTTCGTGATCCACGCGGATCTGACGAATCGGCGGCCCGTCGCCGACGCCGGGCCGGACCAGATCATCGCGTGCA
>DASYRF010000111.1:0-12315 GCA_036004705.1 Myxococcota bacterium | reverse complement strand
ACCCGAGGGCGTCTATTTCCCGGCGACGGTGTCGGCGGCCACCGTGCTAGACGGCTTCCAGATCGACCGCGCCGCCGCGTCGCCGACGACGGCGGGCGTGACCGTGGACGGCGCCACCAACGTCACGCTCTCCGGACTGCGCATCAGCAACGACGCCGGCGGCATGAGCAGCTACGGGGTGAGCCTGGTGAACGGCGCGGAGGCGATCATCACGCGCTCGTCGATCACCGGGGGCACGGGCAGCGTCGAGTCCATCGGCGTGCGCTCGGTCGGCGCGACGCCGTCCATCCAGGACAACTGCCTGTCGCTCGACGCCGCGGGCCACTGCGACGACGTCTGCAACGGGTGCGCGGACCCGGGGCTGTGCGGGCGGCTCACCACCGGCTCGGGCGAGGCCTACGCCGTGCTGCTCGAAGACTCGCCCGGCGCCGTCGTGGAAACGAGCGCGATGTGCGGCAACGACGCGGACGAAGGCGCTGGGCTGCGCATCCGCGGCGACGCCACCGGCACCGTCGTACGCGCGAACTTCGTGAACGCCTGGGGCGGCGCGGCGGACTCGCACGGCATCTGGATGGAGGACTGCGCCGGCGCCGCGCCCTGGGTCGTCGACAACTTCGCGGTGCAGGCGGCGGGCGACAGCGCCACCACCGCGGTGGACGCCGTGCGCGCCATCGGCGACTGCCACCCCGTCATCGACTCCAACCTGTCGATCACGGGCGGCGGCGAGGGCGGCACGTCCGGCACGAACGGCGTGCACTGCGGCGCCAACCTGGCGGGCGTGGCCAGCGCCTGCGTGGTGCTCGGCAACCTCTCCATCCACGGCTCCAGCTTCGGCTTCCCACCCACCGCCGTGGGCGTACGCTGCGACGGCGACGGCTGCAACCGCATCGCCAACAACGTCATCCTCGGCAACGGCGGCGTCGACGTGTGGGGCGTGGTGCTGGAGAGCACCGGCGCGGTCATCGAGTCGAACGACATCACGGGCGGCTGCGGCTCGGTGACGACGACGGGGCTCTACGCCGCCGACTCGTTCGCGCGGCTCGAGAACAACGTCATCCGCGGGGGCGCCTGCAACCTCGGCGCCGCTTCGTCGAGCACGTTCGTGGCGCTGTACGTGGCGGTGGACGGCGGCCCCAACGAGATCGACGTCCACTCCAACGACATCGACGGCGTCGGCCAGATGAACCCGTCTTGCACCAGCACGGGGGTCGTCTGGGACTGGACGGGCGGCACGATGCCCACCGCGGGCATCGGCATCTTCCGCAACAACATCGTCCGCGCCGGCGTCTGCGGAAACAACAACGTCTTCGTGGAGACGGTCCCCGCCGCCGACCCGCGCCTCTTCGAGTCGAACGACCTCGACCCCACCGGCGCGCCGCTCTCGATCTACTTCGACGAAGGAACGACCGGCCTGACGACCGCTGCCGCGGTCGACGCGCTCACCGTCACGATCGCCTCCGGCACTCTCTCCTCCGACGCCCTCTTCGCCGGCTACCCGACCGACCTCCACCTGACGGCCGCGTCGCCCTGCGTCGGCGCCGGTACACCGGTCGGCGCCCCGCTGACGGACTTCGAAGGCGACCCGCGCGACCCGGCCACGCCCGACATCGGCGCCGACGAGCTCTGAGCCGGCCCCCCGACTCCAGGCTCAGGCGCGGCGTCGGGCGGCGCCGGACGGGCGGGCGCGTGACGGGCGCGAGGGGGCGCGGCTCCGCTGTGGGCGGACGGCGGCCGAAGCGGGCAGCCGCGCGTCGGCGAGCACGGGCCGCGGCAGCGTCGCGGCCGTGGCGCGGCCCGCGGCGGCGATGCGGCGGCTGAGGGCCTTCGCGGGGGCGGCCGGCGAGGCGGCGCAGGAGACGCCGGCCCCGGCGAGCAGCGCCAGCAGGCGGCGCGCGTCGTGCACGGCGTTGGCCTGCACGTGGTTGCCGAGCACGGCATACACGCGCTCCGCCTGGCGCGCCATCCGGCCGAGGCGCGCGGCCCACTCGCCCAGCTCGTCGTCGGCGTAGGCATAGTGATAACGCTCGCTCGGCTCGGTGTGGCGCCACCAGCGCTCGGCGTTGCGCCCGTGGAAGCGCACGTAGGCGACCTCGCTGGTGACGACCTCCAGCGGCGGCAGCAGCCCGTCGAGCTTCGGCTCGTCCACGCAGCAGAGCGCCACCCCCTGGCGCCGCAAGAAACGCAGGCCTTCGTCGGCGAACCAGCGCCCGTTACGGAGCTCCGCGACGAGCGGGATGGAGCCGAACGCCTCGCGCAGGCGCTTCACGTGGTCCTTGCCGCGCGCGTCGGGACCGAACGCGTAGGGGTACTGGGCGATGACGCCGCCGAGGACACCCGCGTCACGCAGCGGCGCGAGCGCCTGCCGGAACGCGGCGAGGGCGGCCGCCGGCGGGGCGTCCGTCTGCGAGAGGTCCTGGTGCAGCTTGACGACGAACTGGATGCGTCTTTCGCTCTTCTCGACGAGGTGGCGGAAGGCCACGGCGTCGGGCATACGGTGGTAGGTGTGGCTCAGCTCGCAGGTGGCGAAGAAGTCGGCATAGTAGGAGAGGAAGTCGCCGGGCCGCAGCGTGCGCGGGTAGAAGGGACCGAGCCAGTCCTTGTGGCTGTAGCCCGTGGTGCCGACGTAGACGGTACCCACGTGTTCGTCCCCGCACCCCGCCCCGCGCGCTGTAAGGGTCATGCCCGCCGCCCCAGCCGCTTCGCCGCGCGCCGGGAATCGGGCCGCGGGAGAATAGCACGAGCGCCGGCGCCGGGTACAGCCGGACGACGGGCTAGGCTTCTAGAACGGCGGCGAGGACTTCGGCGGGGTGCGCGGGGGGCGAGACCTTCGGCCAGACGGCGGCGACCCTGCCGTCCGGCCCGATCAGCGTGCTGACGCGCTTGGCCATGGCCTGGTCCTTGGCGGCGGCGGCGCCGTAGGCGAGGCCGATCTCGCGGCTGGTGTCGCTGATGAGGGGAAAGTTGAAGCCCTGCTTCTCGTGGAACGTGGCGTTGGCCTCGACGGTGTCGAAGCTGCAGCCCAGGATCTGGACGTTGGCCGCGTCGAAGGCGGCCTTCTGGTCGCGGAACCCGCGACCCTCGACCGTTCACCCAGGGGTGCTGGCCATCGGATAGAACCAAAGGATGACCCAGCGGCCGGCGAAGTCGGCGAGGCTGACTGTTTTCCCGTCGTGCGTGGTGCCGGTGAAGGGCGGGGCGACGTCTCCGACGTTGAGCATGGGGCTCTCCTTTCGGCGCGCATGATGGACACGCGCGCCGGCGCGACGCAAGGCGACGCGGACGCACCGCGGCACGCATGGTACGCTTCGCGCAAATGAAGCGCGTGCGGGTGGGGCCGGTACGAGCCGCGGGGCTCGCCCTGGTGACGGGGCTTCTGGGCGCGCCGGCGGGAACGCTGGCGGCGGCACCCGGCGCGGCGGCGACCGCCACACCCGTGCCCGCGGCGACGACGCCAGCGACGGCCGCCACGCTGCCGGCGAGCCTGACGCCGCTGCGCGTGGACTCGAGCCCGGCGGGCGCGGTGGTGCTGGTGGACGGCGTCAACGTGGGCATGACGCCGTACGTGGGGGCGGTGCCGCCCGGCGCGCACCGCGTCATGCTGGCGCTCGAGGACCACGAGCCGGGCGTCGCCGAGCTCATCGCCGTCGGCGAGCCCCTGGCGCTGACGATGACGCTCCCGCCCAGCGCCGCGGCGCGGTCGCTGACCGCACCCAAGCCGCGCCTGAAGCGGCCGGCGCTGCTGGAGGGCGAGGGGGACGGCGGCGAAGCGGCGGCGATGGCGGCGCGGCCGTTGCCGCCCTACCCCAACCCGCGCACGGGGACGGCCCTGGCGCTGGCGTTGCCCTTCGCGGGCGCGCTGGTGGGGACGCTGATGATCGCGCCGCGCGAGGGCAGCGCGGGCGACGTCGCGGGCGCGACGCTCCTCTTGGCGAGCCTGGCGATCGGTCCGAGCGCCGGCCACATCTACGGCGGGCTGTGGGGGCCGTCGCTGGCGCACTCGGCCATCCGCGTCGCCGCCGGCGGCCTGGGCACCTTCAGCGGCGTCCTGGCCTTGGTGGGTGCGTTCGCTGGCGATCCGTACCTGACCGTCGGCGGCGCCGCGGTGTTCTTCGTGTCGGGCGGCGCGTGGCTGGGCGACATCATCTACGAGTGGATCACCACGGCGAAGGACCTCCGGCGCGAGCGCAAGCGCCGCGCGGGCGCGGAGGCGCGCCCAGCGCTCTCGTTGCTGCCGGGCGTGCCGTCGCCGTCAGGCCGACTGGCGCCCGGCGCGACGCTCACGATCGCCGGCTGGTGACCGGGAGCGCCTCGGGGCGGCGCGCGGCGCTCAGGGCAGCGCCCTCGGCGCTGAGCGTCAGCGAGCGCACCAGCGTGCGCGTCGCCGTCGATCGCACGTCCGCGTCCCCTTCCAGCGCCAGGCCGCAGCCGCCGCAGCGCACGGTGTCGCGCCCGCCGCGTGCGCGACCCTGCCCTTCGACGAGGCCGGTCACGTCCACGCCGGCGCCGCACGCCGGACAGGCGACCCCTCCGGCGAACGCGGCGCGCGGGCCGGGCGCGGCGGCGAACACCACCGTATAGCGCATGGGGTGCTCGCCGCAGCTCGAGCAGGTCGCGGCGTAGTCGTAGGGGCGCTCGCCCTCCAGCGGCTCGTGCAGAACGCCGCACTCGTCGCAGCGCGGCGGGTTGCGCCCGTGGTAGCGGTCCAGCGTCTCCAGCTCGCGTACGCAGCGCGCCATGCGCTCGCGCGGGCGCACGGCGGCGTGCGGATCGCGCGCAAGGCGCGCCGGCGTGAGGCGCTCCAGCGCGGCCTGGATCTCCTGGTAGAGCGTGCGCCGCCGCCAGGCGAACGCGGCGCCGTCGGCGAAGCGCTCGAACGTGCGCACGGCGTTGCAGTTGGGGCAGCGGTAGACGGCGTAGTCGGCGCGGTGGTGCGCCAACACGTCGCTGAGCTTGGCGGCGGCGCGCCGCTCGCAACGCGCACACGAGAGCTGCAGCCATACGGGGCGAAGGTCGCGCGTCATTGCTAGGCGTCGGCCTCGTCGTCGTCCATGCGCTCCAGCGCCCGCGCCCCGATGCGCAGCGGCAGCCAGGTGCCCAGCGCGGCGACGGCCGCCGCGCCGAGCGCCGTCCCGACCAGCGCCGCCCCACGCCAGCCGCCGGGCCACGTCCAGCCGAACCAGAATAGATGATAAGCGGGGTAGGCGACGAGCGCCACGAGCCCCAGCGCGGTGACGACGCCGGTGACCATGTAGGCGACACCGCCGAAGGAGGTGGCGACCTTGGCGGCCGTCTCGGCGCGGTAATCGGGGAAGCGCGCGCCGAGCCCGATGCCGAGCGCGGCGACGACGATGGTGACGAGCGCCACGGTGGCAGCGGCCAGCACGCGCAGCGGCAGGACGAGCCCGAGCGTGGCGCTGGAAGCGGCGACCAGCCCTTCGCCCAGCACCAGCAGCGGCGGGACGGCGGCGACGACCTTGGCGCGCAACAGCTGGCGGGGCGTGATGGGCGCGGCGCGCAGGAGCCAGAAGGCCTTGCCCTCCACGCTTATCTGGGGAAAGACGAAGCGCACGGCGATGGCGGCGACGACGAAGGCGGCGAGCGCCACGCACAGGTTGTACAGACCCAGCGGGCCGATGAGCCCCGCCTCGCCGATGGCGCGGAAATGGCGGAAGTTGAAGAGGTACACGGCGACGAGCGCGCCCACGAGCAGCAGCTGCGACCATTGCGTGGCGTCTCGCGTGAAGATCTTGAGGTCCTTGACCCACATCTCGCGCACCAGCCCGCGCGGGAACACGCGGCCGAGCGCGCGCCCCCAGTCGAACGGGACCGCCCGCGCCGCGGTGGCGGCGCTGCCGGGCACGTCCAGGCCAGCGGCGGGCGTGCCCCGGCGGCCGCGGCCCTCGTGGGCGCGGCTGTAGGCGGTGGCGAAAACGGCGCGGTGAAGCCACCAGACGAGCACGATGGCGGCGGCGGCGGTCGTCCAGAGCGCGGCGTGGTAGAGCCACAGCGGCGCGCGCGGGGCGGCGTCGCCCAGCGCGGCGGCGGCGGCGGGGTCGGCGGCAATCTGCAGATGGGCGCCGAGGATGGCGGAGAGCCAATGGCTGGGGAGCAGCGGCGCCGACGGCACGCGCAGCCCGCGCACCAGCTCCAGCATGGAAGCGTAGCCTTCCGGGTTCAGCAGCTTCTCCGGCTCGAGAAAGCGGAAGGACAGGTAGAGGAGGACGAAGCCGACGAGCGCCGCCGCGACGACCACCTCGCGGGCGCGGCGCGCCGGAAAGACCCAGACGACCAGCAGCGAGACGGCCGTACCGACGGCGGCGGGGATGACCACGAAGGGCAGGAACGAGGCGGCGAGCGCGGCGTAGAAAGGGGCGCCGGCGCGCGTGGCGACCCCGAAGCCGAGGAAGACGGGGAAGCCGAAGAGCGTGACCATCCACGAGGCCTGCACGGTGCTCTCGACGAAGCGCGCGGCGAAGAGGCGCCCGGGCAAGATGGGCGCGGCGACGAGCAGCTCCAGGTCGGCGGCGAGCAGGAACGTGGAGAGCGCGGCGATGAGGTTCGACATCACCAGCACCGATTGCAGGACGACGAGAGCCAGGTCGACGAGACGTCCGGCCAGCAGCGGGCCGACGATCTCCAGCGCGGCGACCTGACGGAGGAACCAGGCCGACGCGGCGAAGACGCCGGCGGCGAGGGCGAGCCCGGGCGGGACGAACAGCGCGGCGCGCACGGCGAAGCGCCGCCCGCCCCCGTGCGGCAGCACCGAGCGGACCTTCGGCCACAAGAGGAACGGCACGGAGGCGGTGCCGTTCACGAGCGCAACGCCTCCAGCGCGCCTTCCAGGTCGGCCGCGCCGGTGACTTCCATGAAGATCTCCTCCAGCGAGCGCGTCCCGGCGGCGGAGCCGGCGGCGAGGCCGGCGCCGGAGCCGTGCTCGGCGGCGCCGCGGGCGCGCAGCGCGGCGACCGTGCCCTCGGCGACGATGCGCGCGCGATCGATGATGGCGACGCGATCGCAGATCTTCTCCGCCACTTCGATGGCGTGCGTGGAGAGGAACACCGCCGTGCCCCAGTCGCGGGCGATGCGGCGCAGGAGCTCCTTCACCAGGCGCGCGCCCTTCGGGTCGAGGCCCACCATGGGCTCGTCCACGATGAGCAGGCGCGGCCGGTGGACGAGCGCGGCGGCGAAGGCGAGCCGCTGCTTCATGCCGTGCGAGTAGCGCTCGATGCGGTCGCCGGCGCGCTCCGCGAGGCTGAACACCTCCAACAGCTCGCCGGCGCGGCGCACGGCGTCGGCGGGCGAAAGGCCGTACAGCCCGGCGGCGAAGCGCATGAACTCCAGCGCGGTGAGCTTCTCGTAGAGAAACGGGCGGTCGGGGACGTAGCCGACCACGCGCTTGGCGGCGACCGGGTCGGCGAGCGCGTCCACCGCGCCGATGCGCACGCGCCCCGAGGTGGGTCGCAGCAGCCCGGCGACGACGCGCATGGTGGTGGTCTTCCCGGCGCCGTTGGGTCCGAGGAAGCCGAACACCTCGCCAGAGGCCACCGTCAGGCTCACGCCCTCGACGGCGACGTGCGTGCCGTAGCGCTTGCAAAGGTCGCGCACCTCCAGCGCGGGCGTGTCGGTCATGGGGCGGGCGGCCGCACGGGCGGGGACGGGGCCGGGAGCGCGCGCGGCGGGGCGGACGCGGGGGCGTCACCCGCGGGCGGGCCGGGTGGGACGGGTGGGACGGACGGGCCGGGCGGGCCTGCTGGGCCGGGCGGGCCGATGGGGTCGGGCAGCGCCGCGCGGACCGACACGAGCCCGAGCGGCAGCTCCTCGCGGACGATGCGCCCGTGCGGATCGACCCAGACGGCGCGGGCCGCGGCGGAGCCCGGCTCGCGCACGACCTTGATCGCGGACATGACCCCGCCGTCGGCGAGGGCGACCACCTCAGGGCCGGCGACTTCGAGGAGCACGGTGTCGGGACGCCCGGTCTGCGGGTCGAGGACGGCCAGGCTGAAGCGCGCGCCGAGGCGGGCGAGGTCGCCGCGATGCGCCAGCAGCGGCAGCGCCGCCTCCTCCAGCAGCGGGGGCGAGGTGAGCGGCACCGACACGTCCTCGGTCGAGGCGCCGAACGTGAGCGTCAGGCGCGCGACACTGCCGGTGAGCGTGCCGTGCGCGGAGGCGAGCGGGCCGTCGGGGCCGGCGGCCTCGAAGCGGAATGAGGCCAGCGACAGGTCGTCGGCGAGCTGGGCCTCCAGCGTGCTGGAGACGCCGAGCGCCGGCGGCAGCTCGCCGGGGATCTTCAACCGCGCCAGGTCGAGGCGCAGCACGCGCTTGAGCCAATACACGGCGCCGGGGGCGACGGCGCCGCGCGCGGCGGCGTCGTCGCGAAAGCGCCCTTGGTCAGCGTCGACGCGCCCGACCACTTCGGTGCCGCGGCGCACGTCGTAGGTCGCATGGTCCGCGGGCAAGCCGACGCCGGCGGCCGGGGTCAGCGACTCGACTCGACGGCGGTCCGGGGCGGCGCCGTCAGGGGCGGCCGCACCGCGCTCGGTGAGGCCGATGGCCGCGAGCACCGCCGCCCAGCAGACGACGATGGTTCCTCCCACGAGATCGCCGCGCGTCACCGTGGTCGAGGGGCGCCGAGGGCGGACGCGCCACGGCGAATTCTTGGCGTGCGGATCACGGGTGCTCTCCGAGACGCGCCGCCGGCCATGCCACGGCACGCGCGCCTCGCAGCGAGGATAGCATGGCGGCTGGTGGACACGCGCCGGCGCCCCTCCAATAATGGGGCGTCATGCTGGAGCGCCGCGCGGTGGTCGTGGCTCTGGCCGCCGTCGCCGCCGCGGGGGGCGTGGCGGGGCCGGGTTGCCGCGGCAGCGTCACGACGCCGCTCACCTACGCGCCGGCGTTGCGCGGGCGCGCCGTGGAGCCGGAGCCCGGGCCGCCGATCGTCGTCGCTCCTGTCGAGGACGAGCGCCCGCCCTTCGGCGACATGGTCGGCTTCGAGCGCTACGGCGCGAGCCGGATCGAGGTGCTGTCGGACGTGGAGCCCGCGGAGTGGGTGCGGCGCGCAGTGAACATCGCGTTGCACGAGAGCGGGGCGACGCTGCTGCCGGCGACCGGCGCGGGCGACGTACCGGACGCGGCGGTGGCGCGCGTGTACTTGCTGGAGGCGTGGGCGGAGCGGCGCAGCGCCTCGGAGGTTGCCGGGGCGCGGGTGCGCTTGGCGCTGCAGCTCGAGCGCGGCGGACACGTGCTGGTGAACGAGGAGGTCTCCGGCGTGGCGATGTGCGGCGGCACCACGCCGGCCGCGCATCGCTGCGCGCTTGAAGGAGCGCTTTCGCTGGCGCTGCGCGATCTGGTCGCGCGCGTGAGCACGGCCTTGGAGGCGGCGCCGGGGACGGGGCCCGCGCTGGCCGGCGACGCCGCGGGGCCCAGCGGTCTCGCCTCGGGCGGGCTGCGCGACCCGTTTGCGCCGGGTGCGGCGCGCGCCGGCACCGGACCCGGCGTGGAGGACGCGGCGGCCGGAGCGCTCGAGGGCCCAGGTGCGCCGGGCGTGGCGCGGCGCGACGGCGCGCGGCCCGAGCCGGACGGGTCGGCGACCCCCACGCTGGGCGGCGCGCCCGCCTCGGATCCCGCGCCGGCGCCGGCGACGGGCGCGGGACCCGATGCGGCGCCGCCGCCAGGGCCGCCGGTCGATCCTTTCGGCCGCGGCGACACGGGGCGCGGGCTGTGGGAGTCGGGGCCGCTGCGGCTGGTGGATCCGCCCGGCGCGCTCGACGTGGACGCCGGCGTGGCGCGGCGCGTGTTCGGCCTGGGCTTCGGCGGCGCGGCGCTGGTGTCGGCAACGACCGGCGTGCCGGCGCTGGCGCTGATGATCCAGGCGTCCGTTCCACTGGTCACGATGCTGCGCGCCGACGCGACCTTCTGGGCCGTCTACGATCTCGAGACCGACGCCACGTCACGCTACGACGTGGACGTCTCCATCGCCGCGCTGGTGCCCGCGCACGGGGTCATCCATGCCAGCGGCAGCCTCGGCTTGGGCGGCGCGGTCGTGCGCGGCGCGCACGACTGGCCGGCGCTGCGCGTGCCGGCGCGCCTGGGCGTGACGCTCGACAGCTCCACCGGGCGCTTCACGTTCCGCGCCGAGCTGGCGGGCGCGCTGCTGCTGGACAACGGCCTGACCACCGTGGAGATCGGCGCCGTGGGAACGTTCCTCTGGTACCTGACCCGCGGCTAGCGCCCGCCGATTCTCAGAGCGCGTAGCAAGCGCGCGTATTGGCGGTAGTGACGCGCGCCAGCTCCTCGGCGGGGATCTTCAGCAGCGCCGCCGCTTCGCCGGCGGTGGCGGTCAGGAAGGCTGGCTCGTTGCGCTGTCCGCGGTGCGGGACGGGCGCCAGGAAGGGGGCGTCGGTCTCGACCATCAGGCGCGCGGGGCCCAGGCGCGGCAGCGCCTCGCGCAGCGCCGTGGCCTTCTTGAACGTGACGATGCCCGGCACAGAGAGGAAGAAGCCGAGGTCGAGCGCCGCGCGGCCGAAGGCGTAGTCGTGCGAGAAGCAATGGATGACGCCGCGCACCGGCGCGCCGGCGCCGCGCGCGCCCTCGGCGCGAAGGATGGCGAGCGTGTCGTCGTCGGCGGCGCGCGTGTGCACGCTGAGCGGGCGGTCGAGCGCGCGGGCGAGGCCGACGAAGTCGGCGAACACGCGGCGCTGCACGTCGCGCGGCGAATGGTCGTAATGATAGTCGAGCCCGCACTCGCCGATGGCGACGACCCGCGGGTGGGCGGCCAGCGCGCGCACCCGCTCCACGCCGTCGGCCGGCATCCTCCCGGCGTCGTGCGGATGGACGCCGACCGTGGCCCACACGTCGGCGTGGCGCTCGGCGAGCGCCAGCGCGCGCGGCGCCGAGTCGAGCACGTGGTCCGCGCCGATGCAGACGAACCCCGCCACCCCCGCCGCCCGCGCGCGCTCCAGCACCGCCTCACGGTCCGCGTCGTACTGAGGCCCATCGATGTGGCAGTGAGAATCGATAAGCAGATGGGTCACGGCAAGCGGCTCATCGGGCGCCGGCCTCGCTGTCGGGCGGGGGGGCGAGGCGGGCGAGTACGCGGGCGGCTTCGTCGCGGACTTCGGGGTCGGCGTGGGCGGCGCGCGCTTGCTCGAGCGCGGCGCGGGCGCTGGGATCGCCGAGCGCGCCGAGGGCGGCGGCGGCGGCGGCGGCCTGGTCGTCGCGGCGACGCGCCAGGATCCCCTCCAGCACCTCCCGCGCGCCCGGAACGCGCGCCTCGCCGAGCGCGGCGATGGCCAGGCCGCGCGCGTCGGCGGGCCCGCGCCGCGCGCGATCCAGCAGAAACTCGCGCTCGCCGTCGCCCTCGCCCAGCCGCGCCAGCGCCGCCGAGGCCGCCACCCGCGCCACCCGGGGCGCCCAGAAGCGCCCGCGCACGCGGCGCAGCGCCGGCAGCGCCGCAGGATCGCGCAACCGCGCGAGCGCCTCGGCGGCAGCGACGCCGCGCCCCGCGTCGGCCAGCACGTCGCAGAGCGGCGCCGTGGCGCGCCGGTCGCCGAGCCACGCCAGCGCCAGCGCGGCCTCTAGCCGCAAGTCGGGCGGCGCCGCTTCGAGCAGCCCCGTGAGGCGCACACACGCCAGCGCGCGCAGCGCGTCTTCCAGCACGCCGGCACGGGCGCAGTCGCCGAGCGCGGCGGCGGCGTTGGCCTGCACTTCGGGGTCGCGATCGCTCAGCGCGTCTATCAGCAGCGGCGCGGCGCGCGACGCGTCGATCTGCGCGATGGAGAGCGCGGCCTGGAAGCGTAGCGGCGCCGACGCGGTGCGCAGAAACAGCGCGAGCGGCTCGAAAGCCTCCGCTACGCCCAGCTCGCCCAGGCCGGCGATGGCCGCCTGGCCGACCAACGAGTCGGCGTCGTCGCACAGCTCGAAGAGGCGGCGCACTGCGTCGCGCATCTCCAGCTCCACGAGCGTGCAGACCGCGCTGTAGCGAACGGGCGCCTCGTCGTCGCGCGTCGCGCGCAGGAGCGCCTGGTAGACGGCCAGCTCTTCGGCGGGGCTGGCTTCGCGCAACCCCGCCAGCGCATCGGCGGCGCCGGCGCGCACGCGTGGCTTTTCGGAGCGAAGGTCGCGCAGCGCCGCCTCCAGCGTCATCGCCGCCTCGCGCGCGCCGATCACTTCACCTTCGTCCCGGGCGGGAGGCCCTCGCGCCACGGCGCCAGCAGCGCCGCGCCCGCGCCGTCGGTCGCCGCCAGCACCATGCCGCGCGACTCCACGCCCATGAGCTTCGCCGCCTTCAGGTTCGCCACCACGACCACCGTGCGC
>DASYRF010000110.1:0-8411 GCA_036004705.1 Myxococcota bacterium | reverse complement strand
GAAATCCGCGAGGCGATCGGCACGATCGAGCGCGGCCAGCACGCCGGCCCGTTCAAGAGCACGCTCGCCGTCGTTCCACCCGTTCCCAACGCCGTGGAGCTGAAGGGCGCGGTCGTCGAAGCCATTCGCGACGAGGGCGTGATCGGGCGCGACAGCGTGGTCATCGTCAATCGCGGCGACGACGACGGCGTGAAGCCGGGGAACACGTTCCTGGTGCTGCGGCGCGGCGACGGGCTACCGGGACCGGACGAGGCCAAGAAGATCGAGTCGAAGGACGCGGCGCGCACGGAGCTGCCGTTCGAGGCGATCGCCGAGCTGCGCGTCATCGACGTGAAGTCCAAGACGAGCACCTGCTTCGTGACGATGTCGACGCGCGACGTGCAGATCGGCGACCAGGTGCTGATGCGCAAGGAAAAGAAGCGCTGAGCGCGGGCGCGGCGCCCTCCGCGGAGCAGCCGCGCATCATCGCGCGGCAGCCGCGCGCGAGGTCCATCATCGCGGTGGGGCGGCGGCGGCGCCCGCTGAGCGACCTGTACCATTCGCTGCTGAACGCCACCTGGGGGCGGCTGGCGCTGCTGGTGGCGGCGCTGTACCTGGGGCTCAACGGGCTCTTCGGGCTGGCCTACTGGGCGGACCGCGGCGGCGTGGAGAACATGCGCCCCGGCTCCTACGGCGACGCCTTCTTCTTCAGCGTGCAGACGATGGCGACCATCGGCTACGGGAAGATGGCCCCGGTGAGCCTCTTCGCGCACGTGGTGGTGACGTTCGAGGCGCTGCTCGGGCTGCTGACGGTGGCCATCTCCACCGGGCTTGTGTTCGCCAAGTTCTCGCGCCCGACGGCGCGGGTGCTCTTCAGCCACGTCGCGGTCGTGGCGCCGCGCGACGGCGTGCCGGCGCTGATGTTCCGGCTGGCCAACGAGCGCGGGAACCAGGTAGTGGAGGCGAACGTGCGCGTGACGCTGGCGCGCAACGAGCGCACCAGCGAGGGCGAGCGCGTGCGGCGGTTCCACGACCTGCCCTTGCTGCGGCACTCGAACCCCATCTTCGCGCTGACGTGGACCGTCATCAGCCCGATCACCGATCGCAGCCCGTTGCACGGGATGACGCCGGCGTCGCTGGCCGAGGCGCAGGCCGAGGTCATCGCCTCGCTCATCGGCATCGACGAGACGTCGTCGCAGACGGTCCACGCGCGCTGGTCCTACGTGGCGCGTGAGATCCTTTGGGACATGCGCTTCGTGGACATCCTGTCGGAGCGGCCCGACGGCAAGCGCCAGGTGGACTACCGGGTCTTCCACGACGTCGAGCCGCTGCCGGGCGCGCGCGCGTCCGTGCCGTCCGCGCCGTCCGCGCCGTAGCCTCGGAATCGCCGCTTCTCGATGCTGCTGTACGACCCTCGGCGTCCCCGCCTTCTCTGAGTCTCCGCCCTCGCGCAACTGTTCTGTGATCCCCGGCGCCTCCGACCGCTGGGTGCCGCCTTCTCGGAGTCTCCGCCTTCACGAAACGTCTGTGAGGAGGTGCGGAGACTTGCGCGGCGCACGACAATACCGAGAAGGCGGGACCTTCCAGCAGGCGGCGCACAGCAGCGCCGAGCAGGCGGGACCTCCCCGGATGAGTTACATTCGGCGGCATGCCGCGCTGGCCGTTGCCGAAGCTCCTGCTGGCGATCGGCGCCACGCTGGTGATCCTTGGCGCCGTCGCCGGCGGCACGCACTATTACTTCTACGCACGTCTGGCGCGCGACACTGCGCTGGCGGCGCCGTGGCGCCAGCTGGTGGCGTGGGGGCTGGTGCTGCTGGCGGTGAGCGTTCCGCTCTCGTTCTTCCTTCAGCGCGCGCTCTCGCCGGGCGTGGCGCGGGTGGCGCTCCTGCCGACGTACCTCTGGATGGGGCTGATGTTCCTGCTGCTGCTGGCGCTGGGGGCGGCGGACGGCGTGCGCGCGCTGTGGTCGGCGCTGGCGCAGTGGCTGCCGGCCGGCGCGGCGCCGCCCGCCGATCCGGCGCGGCGCGTCTTCCTGGCGCGCGCGGTCAACGGCGGGGCGGCGCTGGCGGCCGCGGCGGCGGGCGGCTGGGGACACGTGACGGCGCGCGGCGCGGCGGCCGTGAAGGACGTGCGCGTCGAGGTGCCGCGCCTGCCGCGCGCGCTCGACGGGACGGTCATCGCGCAGCTCTCGGATCTGCACGTCGGGCCGACGCTGGGGCGCGCGTGGATGGAAGACGTGGTGCGCCGCACCAACGCGCTCTCCCCGCATCTCGTGGCCGTCACCGGCGACCTCGTGGACGGCAGCGTGGAGAAGCTGCGGCCTCTGGTAGAGCCGCTGAGCGCGCTGCGCGCGCCCTGGGGCGTCTACTTCGTCACCGGCAACCACGAGTACTACTCCGGGGTCGATGCGTGGTGCGCAGAGCTGGGGCGGATGGGCGTGCGCGTACTGCGCAACGCGCGCGCCAGCGTGGGGCCGGAAGGCGGACCGACCTTCGACCTGGCGGGCGTCGACGACCACGAAGGCCGCGGCTTCGCCGGCGGCGAGGGCGGCGGGCCGGACCTTGCGCGCGCGCTGGCAGGGCGCGACGCGAGCCGCGCGCTGGTGCTGCTCGCGCACCAGCCCAAGGCCATCTACCAGGCGTCCGCCGCCGGCGTGGGCCTGCAGCTCAGCGGCCATACGCATGGCGGCCAGATCTGGCCGTTCCGCTACATCGTGCGCCTGACGCAGCCCTACGTGGAGGGCTTGCACCTCCACGACGGCACCTGGGTGTACGTCTCCAGCGGCACCGGTTTCTGGGGCCCCCCGATGCGCCTCGGCGCCCCCGCCGAGATCACCCGCGTGACCCTGACCGCCCCCTCCAGCGCCTAGCGCCTCCCTCCGGCTCCGGCTCCGGTTCGGGTTCCGGTTCCGGCTCCGGTTCCGGTTCCGGTTCCGGCTCCGGCTGCGGTTGCGGCTCCAGTTCCGGTTCCGGTTCCGGCTCCGGCTCCGGTTCCGGTTCCGGCTCCGGTTCCGGCTCCGGCTCCAGTTCCGGTTCCGGTTCCGGCTCCGGCTGCGGTTCCGGTTGCGCTCTGGCCGCGGTTCCGCTAGGCCCCGAGCGCCTCCTCCACGATCTCCCAGAGCGTTCGGACGGCGACGCCCGCGCTGCGCAGATGAACCGCGCAGCGGGGCGAGGTGGTCACCAGTGGCGCTCCTCCGCTGGCGCCCCTTCCTCCGCCCCCGCCCGCCCGCGCGGCGGCGCCGCGCCGCGCGCGCTCCGCTTCGGCACCGACGTGCGAGGCCAGCGCGCGCGCCGTCTCGGGGACCGTCTCGGGGAGCAGCGCGCCGGCGCCGCAGCAGGCCGAGGCGCGATCACCGTCGGGAAGGGCGGCGGCGTCGAGCCCGCAGGCGGCGACGAGGCGGCGCGCGGCGGCGGCGGGGGCCCCGTCGCGCCGGGCCTGGCAGGCGACGTGCAACACCGCTGGTGCGCCTCCGCCGGCGCCGCTTTCGCTTTCGTCGTCGCCCTCGACGAGCTCCGCGAGCAGCTCGGCGGCGGTGCGCACCACCGGCGTGCGCGCGCCGGAGGGCCGACCGGCGCGTAGGGCCGCGGCGCAGGCGGGGTCGTCGGCCACCACGAGGTCGAACGCGCGCAGCGCCTCGTGTTGCCCGCGCGCGTGGGCGCGGAACGCGTCGGCGGCGCCGGCGTCGCGCAGCGGCCCGCCGCAGCAAGCCCCGCCGGGCGCGCGCGGCCCGAAGAGCGTGACGTCCTCCACGCCGAGACGCGCCAGCACGCGCAACGCGCGCCTGACCCCGTCGGGGTCGGCCTCCAGCGCCGCGCACCCGGGGAGATAGGCGATGCGGCTCGACGCGGTCGCCGGGCCGGCGAGGGCCTCCGCGCGTGCCGCCAGCCGCGCGGAGCGCGCCGCGAAGCCCTCCACGGCGGCGACGGCGGCCGGCGGGGCGGCCGCGACGATCTGCGCCAGCGCCCGCCCGGCGAGGATAGGCTCCGTCACGTCGTTGCCGTGCAGGCACGCGTCCCGGCAACGGCCGCAGGTGGTGCAGTGCGCCAGCGCCGCGCCCCATTCCGGCGACGGCGCCTCGAGCCCGTCGCGCACGAGCCCCAGCATGGTCATCAAGCCCCACGGCGTCGACAGCTCCGAGCCCTCCTCCACCGCCACCGGACACACGTGCCGGCAAAGCTTCGGGCAGTAGACGCACAGGTCGATCGCGCGGTGGTGGCGGCCGAGGGTCGCGGCGAGCAGGGCGCGCGGATCGAGCGTGTCGAGCGGACGGTCGGGGGGGCGCGTCATGCCGGCGGCTCTGCCCCCGCGGCGAACGCGCCGCGCGGGGCGGCGAGGGCGGCAGCGAGCGCGTCGTCCAGCGCGGCCAGCGTGTCGGGGCGGGGGAAGCGGGCGCGCAACGCCGCCGCCAGCGCGGCCGCGTGCGCCGCCGGGGCGCGCACCAGCACGCGCCCGCCCTCGTGGCCGAAGTGGAAGAGGCGGATCTCGCCGGCGCCGGCGTCGTCCGCCAGCGCCTCCGCCACGCAGCCGCGGGCCGCCTCGGCGGCGGCGCCCAGCTCCGCCCAGGGCGCGCGCACCTCGAAGCGCGCCTGCGTCGCTCGCGCTGGCGCTGGCGCCGGCGCCGTCGCGCCGGGCGCGCTGCCGGTCCACGCGCCCGACGGCGCTTCGCGCGCGGCGGGTGGGCCGAGCAGCCCGCGGGCCGCCTCCGTCCACGCGTCGACGAGCCCGCGCGCACCCTCGAAGCGCACGAAGAGCGCACCGTCCTCGTACCAAGCCGGCGTCGCCGCCGCGGCGCGCCACAGCGCACGGGCGGCGTCCAGCGCTTCCCGTTCGGGCAGGCGCCAGTGCGCCTCCTCGGACGCTTCGGGCAGCGGCTCGGCGCGCAGCTCGACCTCGAGCAGCAGGCCGGTGCGCCCGTAGGCGCCCAGCAACGCCGCCGCCGGCTCGGGCCCGGCGGCGCGCCGCGGCGTGCGCGGCGTGCGGAAGAGCGTGCCGTCGGGGAGCAGCGCGCACAGCGCCACCGGCCGCTCCGCCGAAGGGCCGTCGAGCGAAGGGACGCGCCAGGCGAGCGCGCGCGCCAAGGCGCCGCCGATCGTGCCGGGCGCGGCCATCGCCCCGTGCCAGGGCCGCACCGTCCAGCCCTGCGGCCGCAGCTGCGCCTCCAGCGCGGCGATGCGCGCGCCCGCCCCCGCGCGCACCGTGCCGGCCACGGGGTCGAGCACCACTTCCGGCGTCTCCTCCGCGGTCGTCACGACGACGGCGCCGGGCGGCGGCGTGCGCCGCGGCCGTGCCGTTCCCGCGCCCGCCGGCACGACCGTCCGCGCCTCGGCCAGCGCCGCGCGTGCGGCGCGCAGCACGGACGCGGCTGCGGCAGTGGACGGCTCGGGCTCTGCCTCGGGGGCCACGCCGCGCGCCGCCTCCGCTGCGCCCGCGCCCGCCGCCGGCAGCAAGGCGCCCGGGTTCATGAGGCCACGCGGGTCGAGGGCCGCGCCGAGCGCGCGCAGCGCCACCAGGGCGCCTCCGTGCTCGCGCGCCATGAACGCCTTCTTGGCGCGGCCGACGCCGTGGTGATGGCTCACCGTGCCGCCCGCGTCCAGCGTCGCCGTGAGCGCCGCGCGCCAGATCTCGTCGTAGCGCGCGAGCGCCGCGGCCGGGTCCGGCGCCGCGCCGGCGAACGTGAAGTAGATCGAGCAGCCCGCGTGGTACGCGTGGGAGAAGTGCGCCATCACGACGGCGAGGTCGCCGACCGCGCGGCGCACGGCGCGGTAGAGCTGGGGGAGGCGGTCCCACGTGGCCGCCACTTCCATGGTGTCGGCGAACGCGCCCGACGCGTAGACCTTCGACTGGCGGAAAGAGACCGCGTAGCGCTTGCGGCGCCAGCGCTCGGCCGGCTCCGTTCCGAGGTCGCGCGTCCCGCGTGCGCGCAGCCGGGCGAACGCCCCCTCCGCTTCGGCGCGCGCCGCCCGCTCGGGCCCCTCGAAGATCGCCACCAGCAGGCAGCGCGCCGGGGCGACCCGCGGCCAGAGGTCGAGCGCGCGCGACAGCAGCCCCGGCCGGTACAGCCCCTCCTGCAGCGCGCGCCGCCCGAGCCCTGCCGCGGCGCGCCGCAGCTTCGCGATCACGCCGGGCTCGTCCGGGTCGTCGCTCCGGTCGTCGTCGTCGTCGTCGTCGCGGTTGGGGCCGCCGGAACCGTCGCCGTCGCCGTCGCCGCCATCGCCGTCGCCGCCGCCGTCACGAGCGCCGTGCGGACCGCGCCCGTGGTCGTGCTCGCCGCGCCGATCGCGATCGCGATCGTTGTCGTGGTCGCCGCGCTTGCGCCCGCCGCCCAGGGCCAGCAGCGTGTCCAGCTCGTCGTAGAGCCGCAGCACCGCCGGGCGGTACCCCGCCTGCAACAGGTCGCGCAGGGCCTCCAGGCCCGCGTCCAGCGACGCCGCCTCGAATCCGCGGCCCACGCTCAGCGCCGGCGCGGGGTGCACGCGCAGCGTCGCGTCGGCGATGACGCCGAGCGTGCCCTCCGCCCCCACGAACAGATCGTTCCAGTCGATTCCGCCGCCGGCGTGCACGCGCGCGTCGGTGTCCACCAGCCGCCCGCCCGGCAGCACCGCGCGCAGCGACACCACCATGTCCTCGATCTTCCCGTAGCGCGACGAAAGCTGCCCCGCCGACCGCGCCGCCAAAAAGCCGCCGAGCGTGGAGCACATGATCGAGGACGGGAAGTGTCCCAGCGTCAAGCCGCGCCGCCCCAGCTCGTCTTCGAGCAGCTGCCCGACGATGCCACCCTCGACGCACGCCAGCCCGGCCGCCGCGTCGGTCCAGCGCACGCGCGCCATCCGCTTCAGGTCCACCGTCACTGCGCCGTGCTCCGCCATCGCGCCGCCGCACACGCCGGCGCCGCCGCCGTAGGGGACGACCGGCACGGCGTGCGCCTCGGCCGCCGCGAGGATCGCCTGCAGCTCCTCCACGCGCTCCGGCCACAGCACCGCCCGCGGAGGCGCCGGCGACGCGTCGCCCGTGGCGCGCAACAGGTGCGTGCGCGGCCACAGGTCGCGCCCGTACACCAGCCGCTCCATCCGGCCTGCGCTCCAGCGCCCCGGCACCGCGCGGTCGAGCGCGGCCCGGAAGTCCGCCGGCAGGGGCGCGTCGTCAGCCGGAGCAGGGAAGGGCATCGGCCGCGCGCTTCAGGCCGGTCGCGTCCGCGGCTTGACCGCCCGGCGCGCCATCGCTAGCGTCCGCCCCGCATGCGCTGCGCCGCCTGCCACGCCCAGAGCCCCGCCGGAGCGCGCTTCTGCCGCCACTGCGGCAAGCCGTTGGCCGCCGCCACGCCCGCCGCGGACGGCGCGCCCGTCACGCCCGCGGCGGACGGCGCGCTCGCCACGCCTGCCGCGCCCGCCACGCCCGCCGGAGACGGCGCGCTCGCCCCGCCCGCGGCCACCGTCGGCACCGCCGCCCCCGAAGCCGGCGCGCCGGGCCGCTCGCGCGCGTTCGACTGGAAGTGGATCGTGTTCGGCGCGGTCGTCATCACGGGCACGCAGTATATCATCGTGACCCTCGTGTTCCCGTTGGTGGCGGGCGCCAGCGCGGGCGCCGGCAGCGGGGGCGGCAGCGGCGTGCTGCGCGCCGTCGTCGAGGACGGGCTAGCCGGGCGGTTGCCGCGCACGCTGCTGCTGATGGCCGCGCTTCTCGCCGCCGGTTACCTTGCCGGCGGCGCCATCGTCGGGCGCATGAGCGCCGGCCACACCGTCGTCGAGCCCGCGCTCGCCGCCCTCGTGCCCGTTCTCTTCACGCTGGCGCAGGTGCTCGTGCGCGACCGCGAGGGCATGGCGGCCGCCGGCGTCGCCACCTGGCGAATCGCCGGTGCGCTCGCCGGCGCGCTCGTCCCGTGTTTCCTGCTGGCGATGCTCGGCGGCTGGCTCGGCGAGAAGTGGCAGGACCTCGCCCAACGTTGACGGAGGACCTTGCGCAAGAAGCTGAGGATCGTCGGAGCGGTGCTGCTGGGCCTGGTCGCCGTCGTGCTGGGCGTCGGACTCGTCCTTCCGGGCGAGTGGCGCGTGGCACGGTCGGTGACCGTCGATGCGCGCCCCGAGATTGTCTTCTGGTTCGTCAGCACGCTCGACGGCTGGAACGACTGGACGGCGTGGGTGAAGAAGGAGGATCCCTCGCTGACGGTGACGCCCGCGGCGGGCCCCGCGACGGGCGTCGGCATGGCCTACGCCTGGGACAGCAAGGCGTCCGGCGCCGGGACGTTCACGCTGACCGAGAGCGTGCCCCCGGCGCGCGTCGCCTACGATCTCCGCTTCACCGATGCCGACATCCTGCTGCACGGGAGCTTCGTGCTCGCACCCGCCGGCGCCGGGACCAGCGTCACCTGGACCGAGGTCGGGGACATCGGCCACAACCCCGTGGCGCGCTGGATGGGCGTGCTCTTCGCGGGCGAC
>DASYRF010000109.1:0-2620 GCA_036004705.1 Myxococcota bacterium | reverse complement strand
GGGCAGTGGCGGAGCTGCTGCGCGTCGTGAGCCGCCTGCCAGCCCGCGCGCCGGCCTCGCGCGCATCTGCCAGCTGACGGGGTAGAGTGAACGCATGACGCTGCCCGAGCGCATCGCCAAGATCCTGGGGCCTCACCTGGGCGAGACGACGGCCGACATCGTCGCGCGCCACCTGTGCGCGAAGCACGAGATCGGCGACGGACCGGTCGATCCGGTGAAGGCACAGCAGCTCCAGGAGACCCTGCGCCGCGGCCTGGTGGCCTTCGTGGGTGCCGATCTTGCGAAGGAGCTTGCCGCCCGCTGCTGCCTCGATCTGGCCTGAGAACGTGAACACCGCCCTCGTCCCGCCGCGCAGGCAGCGCTACTGCTTCGCGGGATTCACCGTCTCCCCCGGCCGTCGCGTGCTGTTGCGCGGCGGCCAGGAGGTGCCGCTGATCCCGCGTTACCTCGACCTGCTGATCCTGCTGCTCGAGCGGCGTCACGAGGCCGTGCACCGCCGCGAGATCATGGATGCGGTGTGGAGCGACGTCGTCGTCTCGGACGGTGCCTTGACCCAGGCCATCCGGACGCTGCGCCGCGCCTTAGGCGACGAGTCGCGGGAGCCCACGTTCATCCGAACGGTCTCGCGCCACGGTTATCGCTTCGTCCACGACGGCGTCGATGAGGAGCCGGACGACGCGCCGCTCGCCGCGCCAAGCGCCGCGGCCCCGGTGGAACCGTCCGCGCCCGACCCCTTCGAGGCTCCGCTCGCGATCGTGCTCGACCCGCGCGCCGACCCCGACGAGCGCCGCGCCGCGGCGGAAACGCTCCACACCCTCGGCACGGCCGAGAGCCTGCGGCGTCTCGATCGTCACCCCGGACACGCCGCAGCCCGCGCGCTGCTGCGTGACGCGCGTTGGGACGTGCCGGGCGCCGGTCCGGTTCCTCTGCTTGGCCAGCCGGGCGCCGCGGCGGCAATCGGCAGTCTCGTGACGCTGCGCCTCGGGGCCGCAGCGCGTTTGGCGCAGAGCCGGTGGGCCGCGGCGTCCTCGGGCGGAGCGCTCGCGGGCCTGCTGGCGGGGATGCTGGGCGGAGCGGCGCTGCGCCTTGCGGCAGGACCCAGGATTCCTGCGACGATCGCGGTGGCCCTGGCCCTGATTGGCGCCGCGATCGGCGGCGTCGGCGCGGGCGGCGTCGGGGCCGGGCTCGCAGCGGCGGAAGCCCTGGCGCGCTCGTTCCGCGGCCTGGCCTTGGTCCTTGGCGGCGCTTTCGGCGGAGGCGCGGTCGGCGCCATCTCCCATCTGCTCGGCCGCTGGACTCTCGAGGGCCTCTTCGGCCACGAGCTCACCGCCGTGGGTGGCGGGTTCGAAGGCATCGTCCTTGGCGCCGCGGCGGGTTTCGGCTACGCCCTCTCGACCCCGCGGGCCGACGGCGGGATGGCAACGCCGCGCGGCCGCGCGCGGCTCGTCGCGGTCGCTGCGACGGGCCTCTGCTGCGCCGTGGGCGCCGTGGCCATCACCTGGTCGGGTGGCCACCTGGGCGGCGTCAGCCTGGATTTCATGGCGCGCCAGTTCCCCGGCTCACAGGTTGGCCTCGCCCCCCTCGCCCGCGTGCTGGGCGAGGACGGCCTCGGCCCCGCGACGCGCACGCTCCTGAGCGCCTACGAAGGCCTGCTGTTCGGCGCCGGCGTGGTGCTGGGCCTCACGCATCGCCCCGCGCTGACGCGAGAAAAAGAAGCCGACTCCTGAAACGATCCGCCGCGCCGGTTCACTAATTCAAACGGGGCCCCAGTTTGACCACTTGGCCCTCCCACGGGTACGATTTTGCATCCCTCTAGGACCGTGTACCGATTCGCAGGCCGCTTCGTGCGGCCAAGAAGGCGGAGGACGACATGTTGAAGCGCGCCGCGCTCATTGGAGTCGTGGCATTCGTATGCCCTGGGCTGCTCCACGCCGAGGGCGTCACGATCGATCATTCGGCGGTCGGGTGTATCGTCGCTGGTCAGTATCCTCAAATGAACGCGTGCTTCAGCCCTGTCGAGAACGTGGCGCGGGCGCGCGTCTATTTTCGAGCGGCGGGCGGACCCTACTGGTACTTCGTCGAGATGAAGCCGGGGACGCCGAAGAAGCCCGGCGTCGGAGCCGCGAACGTCGTTCCGGCCGCGGCGACCGCGGGACCAACCGGTAGCTGCTTCCAGGGCGTGCTGCCGAAGCCGAAGAAGACCATCCTGAAGATGGACTACTACGTCGAGGTCGTCGACAAAGGCTTCGCCGAGGCGCGGACGACCGAATACCAGCCCGACGTCGTGGATGCCGCGGGCAAGTGCAAGCGCGACCTGCCGATCGCGCCGTTCGTCTCGAAGGCCAGCGTTGCTGTCGGTGCCGCGGCCGGTGCGCCCACGGTGCCGATCGGCTTCGCCGCGGCTGGGGTCGCGGGCGCTGCCGGGACCTCCACAGCGCTCGTGGTTGCGGGCGTCGCAGGTGCCGGCGCCGCCGCGGCCGGCGTCGCTGCCAGCACGGGCGGAGGTGGAACTCCGACGACGGGCACGACGCAGACGACGCAGACGCAGCCTCAAGCGCCACCCACGCCGACGCCGCCGCCACCCACACCGCCGCCGCCGTCCCAGAGCACGAACCGGCCG
>DASYRF010000108.1:0-6887 GCA_036004705.1 Myxococcota bacterium | reverse complement strand
CCCGCGGCCGGCGCCCTCAGCGGCTTCGCCGCCCTCTCCACCGTCGGCACTGAATCCGACTTCGACTCCCTCGCCGTCTGCGGCCCCCCCTGACCCCGACGCTGAAGTGCGGTGGGCCCCAGACGAGCACTCGGAACCCGTCCGCGCGCTCGCGAAGCCGTCTCTCGGAAGGGAAGCGTCGGTTTCAGGCGCACCGTCGGTTGCGACCAACGTCGTCGGGCCGCGGGGCAGCGCCTACGGCGTCGTCTCTTGGTGGATCGAATCGCGCTCCGGCGGTCCCGAGGCGACGACCGGCGCGCGACACGTCGTCCCCGGCGCGAGAGGACACGGATCGAGGTTGTCGGCGATGCCGTCGCGGTCCTCGTCGGCGGCTCCCTGGGCGTGCGCGTGCGGGTGCGCGACGGAGACGTGACGAGCGGGTCGCTCGGGTACCGGCGGAACCGGGACCGGCTGGCCGCCTGCACATCGCCCGCGGCGGGCGTGCTAGCCTCCGCGCATGGCGAAGAAAGCGACGAGGCGGCCGGCGCCGAAGCGCGCCGCGACGAAGAAGCGCACCCCCGCGGCGAAGACCTACGCGGTCTCGCCGCTGCGCGGGATGCCCGTCGAGGAGTGGATCGCGACGAAGACGTCCGGCTGGCAGAGCGACGTGATCCGGCGGATGATCGGAATCGTCGCGGCGGCGGCGCCGAGCTCGGTCGTCGCGATCAAGTGGGGCCAGCCCACCTTCGAGCAGAACGGGCCCTTCGCCTTCATCAAGCCGGCCCGCGCCCACGTGTCGTTCGGCTTCTGGCGCGGCGCCCAGATCGCCGACCCGCGCGGGATCCTCGAGCGCGGCGATCGCATGGGCCACTTCAAGCTCACCGCGCCCGACCAGCTGGACGAGGCCGCGCTCGCCGAGATGGTGCGCGACGCGGTGCGGCTGAACGCGGCGAAGGGGAGCCCGACGGTCCGCTAGGAGCTGGACGCGCTGATGGACGACCTCCGCCGGCGCGGCGTGGCGTTCAGCGGGCGCATCGCTTCCAGAAACACGCGGTTCATCAAGGTGCGCGACCCGGACGGCCTCGTCGGGGAGGCGACCGTCTTCGAGGAAGCCTCGCCGAGCCCGCCACGTTGACCGCGGGCGCGGAGCCCGCACGTGAGGCGAGCCCGGAACTGCCCATTCGGCTTCATTGGGGAACGCAGCGATTGCAGTGGCAGTCGCTTGGGTCGCAGTCGCAGATCCAGCCGGGGCCGAGGTTCATCTGGCAGGTGGCGTCGTCGGCACACTCGGAGAGGCAATCGCAATTGACGGCGCCGGTGCAGTTGCCGGCGGGGTCGCACGTGATGACCTGCGCGTAGCAGACCATCTGGCAAGTGTTGCATCCGCACACGGGATCGGCGCGGCAGTAAGTGAAGGGGTCGCACCAGGAGCCGACGGCGCAGGCGGACACGCAGTCGCAGGCGGCCGCATCGAGCAGGGCCACGGAGCCGGCGTCACCAGCCCCGACCGACGACGCGCCGGTCGAGCCGGACGCGCCGGAACCGGCCGGGACGCAACCAGCCATGGGCGACAGCCCCACGACGGCCAGCACCGCCACCCGAAACGGTCCCTCCATGGGCGTAATCGTGCGCATGTCGTCACGGTACTGGCCGGACAGACAGCCGGCAAGAGGTCGGGCTGGCCCTCGGCGCGTTGTCTGCTGAGGTCGGTCTGTGTGGAAGGGATAGCCGGTTCGAGTCGAGAAGGCGCCCGGAGACTGTGTCCTACGCACCCGGACACTGTTACCAAGGCTCCCGGTCCCTGTTGCGAGGGAGCTCGGACTGTGCGCGTAAGTACCTGGACGCTGTCAACAGAGCGCCCGGTCAATGTCAACAAGGGTCCCGGTCGCACAGAACCAGTGGCATGTGACCTGGAATCATCGGACTGTGATTTCGGATGACCGGCGGACGAGCTGGAGCGAGTGGTATGTGACCGGGAACGACCGGCATGTGACCGGGAACGACCGGCGGACGAGCTGGAGCAAGTGGTATGTGACCGGGAACGACCGGCATGTGACCGGGAACGGCCGGACTAGAGCGCGAAGAAGGTGGACGACGAGGGTGGCTCGGTGCGTAAGGGTTCGAAACGACGCAATGACAACGCGGAACTTGGGGCGGTCGCGGGTCTCGACGGCTAAGGCCTCAAGGCTTGGGCGACGAGGGTGCGGAAGGCGGCGGGGTCGAGCTGCGTGGCGGGGTCGCTGAGGGCGCGGGACGGGTCGGGGTGGACTTCGGCGTAGAGGGCGTCGACGCCGACGGCGACGGCGGCGCGGGCGAGGGGGAGGGCGAAGCGGCGGTCGCCGCCGGAGGCGCCGCCGCCGGGCGCGCCGCCGGGGGACTGCACGGAGTGCGTCACGTCGTACACGACGGGGACGCCGAGCGCGCGCATCTTTACGAGGCTGCGGAAGTCGACCACGAGGTCGCGGTAGCCGAACGTCGTGCCGCGCTCCGTGACGAGGGCGCGGGCGCGGCCGGAGGCGCCGAGCTTGTCGAGCGCGTGGGCGAGATCCTCGGGCGCCAGGAACGGGCCCTTCTTCACGTTCACGGGCTTGCCGCACGCGCCGCAGGCGGCGAGGAGGTCCGTCTGCCGGCACAAGAACGCCGGAATCTGCAGCGCGTCGGCGACGGCGGCGGCGGCGGCGACCTGCGCGGGCTCGTGCACGTCGGTGAGGACGGGGACGCCGAAGCGCGCGCGCACGGCGGCGAGCAGGCGCAGCCCGGCGTCGAGGCCCACGCCGCGGAAGGCGTCGCCGCGCGTGCGGTTGGCCTTGTCGAAGCTGGCCTTGAATACGACGCGCCCGGCGGCCCCGGCGGCGGCAGCCGCCTCGACGACGGCGGCGGCGGCGGCGAACGCCTGCGCCTCCGATTCGAGCGCGCACGGGCCGGCGATGAAGGCCAGGGGCGCGCCCTCGCCGACGGGCACGGCGCCGATGCGCACCATCGCCGCGCCTAGCGCAGCAGGCGGCGCGACTTCAGGCTCGCGGCGATGAAGGCCTTGAACAGCGGGTGCGGGCGCCACGGGCGCGAGCGCAGCTCGGGATGGAACTGGCAGCCGACGAACCACGGGTGGTCGGGGACTTCGATCATCTCCACGAGCTTGCCGTCGGGCGAGGTGCCGCTGAACGCGAGCCCGCGCGCGCCGATCTCCTCGCGCCAGCGGTTCGACACCTCGTAGCGGTGGCGGTGGCGCTCGCTCACCTCCGCCGCCCCGCCGTACGCCTCGCGCGCCACGCTGCCCTGTTTCAGCACGCACGGCATCGCCCCGAGCCGCATCGTGCCGCCCTTGTCGACGACGTTGCGCTGCTCGTCCATCAGGTCGATCACGCGGTGGGCCACCGACTCGTCGAACTCGCTCGAATTGGCGTCGCTCCAGCCGACGACGCTGCGCGCGAACTCGATGACCGCCATCTGCAGCCCCAGGCAGATGCCGAAGAACGGGACCTTCTTCTCGCGCGCGTAGCGCACCGCGGCGATCTTTCCCTCGGTGCCGCGCACGCCGAACCCGCCGGGGACCAGGATTCCGTCCACGTCGGCGAGCAGCTTCGAGGGCCCTTCCTTCTCGATGACCTCGCTGTCGAGGTAGCGCAGCACGACGCGCGCGTCGTTCGCCAGCCCGCCGTGGTGCAGCGCCTCCGTGAGCGACTTGTAGGTGTCGGGGAGGTGCACGTACTTGCCGACGACGCCGATGACGACCTCGCTCTTCGGGTTGCGCGTCTTCTCGACGATCTGCTCCCAGCGCTCCAGGCGCGGGGCGCGCGACCAGATGTTCAGGAGCTCGGCGAGCTTGTCGTCGAGCCCTTCCTTGGCCAGCTCCAGCGGCAGCGCGTAGATGGTGTCGACGTCGCGCGCCGAGATGACGCAATCGACCGGGACGTTGCAGAAGAGCGCAATCTTCTTCTTGATGTCGGGCGGGACCGCCTGCTCGGCGCGGCAGATGATGATGTCGGCCTGGATGCCGATGGACAGCAGCTCCTTCACCGAGTGCTGCGTCGGCTTCGTCTTGAGCTCGCCCGCGGTGTGGATGTTGGGCACGAGCGTCAGGTGCACGTAGGCGACGTTCTCGCGGCCGAGGTCGGCCTTGAGCTGGCGGATGGCTTCGAGGAACGGCAGCGACTCGATGTCGCCGACGGTGCCGCCGACCTCCACGATGCAGACGTCGGCCCCTTCGGCGGCGCGCAGGATGGCGGCCTTGATCTCGTCGGTGACGTGCGGGATGACCTGCACGGTGGCGCCGAGGTACTCGCCGCGCCGCTCCTTCTGGATGACGGCGTTGTAGATGCGCCCCGCGGTGTAGTTCGACCCCTTGCTCGTGTTGAGCGAGGTGAAGCGCTCGTAGTGGCCGAGGTCGAGGTCGGTCTCGGCGCCGTCGTCGGTGACGTAGACCTCGCCGTGCTGGTAGGGCGACATCGTGCCGGGGTCGACGTTGATGTACGGGTCGAGCTTCACCATCGCCAGCGAGAGGCCGCGGTTCTCCAGCAGCGCGCCCATCGACGCGCTCGTGAGGCCCTTGCCCAGCGACGAGACGACCCCGCCGGTCACGAAGATGAACTTGTTGCGCTTTCCCGGTGGCATTCTTCCTCTGTGATGCCGGTCGCGGACGCGGCGATGCGCCCGAGGTCCGCAGGGACGTTGATGGACAAGGGGCGCTCGGCGGTGAGCGCCACGCGGATGGGAAGGCCCATCTCCAGCGCGCGCAATTGTTCGAGCCCCTCGGCGCGCTCCAACGGCGTGGGCTCGGCGGCGGCCAGCTCCAGCAGCGCGTCGCGGCGGTAGGCGTAGACGCCGACGTGGCGCAGCCACACGTCGCGCCCGTGCGGGATGGGCGCGCGCGAGAAATAGAGCGCGCGACCGGCGGCGTCGGTCACGACCTTCACGACTTCGCGCGCAGCGAAGGCGGCGCGCGTGGCGGGGTCGTCGCCGCGCTCGACGGTGGCCAGCGTCGCGAGCGGCGCGCCGGCGTCTTCGTCGAGCGCGCGCAGGAGCGTGGCGAGGAGCGCGTGCGTCACGCCGAGCTGGTCGCCTTGCACGTTCACGAAGACGTCGGCGTCGACGTCGAGCGCGGCGGTGCCGGCGATCTCGGCGACGCGCTCGGTGCCGTTGCGCGGGCGGCGGCTGGTCATGACGACGTCGCGCGCCGGAGCGCCGGCGGCGCGCGCCGCGGCAGCGATGCGCTCGTCGTCGGTGGCGACCAGCGTACGCGCGAAGCCCGGGGCGCCGGCCACCGCGCGCCACAGATGGGCGATGAGGGGCACCCCGCCGACCTCGGCGAGGGCTTTCCCTGGTAGCCGACTACTAGCGTAACGAGCGGGTATTACTAGACAAACTGCCATGCACCGCCTTGCGGCGTCCAGGTTTGGGCGAAACTGCCACATGGGGGGCGGCTTGTCAACGCAGCCAAGGCGGCACGGGCGCCGGCTGGCGTCGAACAGGACGCGGCGCGTGGCGAACGGGAGCGGCGGCGCGAGCTAGCCGCTAGCTGGCGGGAACGGCGTGATCCACGAGCACGGCGCGCAGCTTCATGCCTTCGTAGGTCGTGCGGGCCTCCAGCGGCACGTGGCGCACGTCGTCCGTCACCCAGATGGTCGCGCGGTACACGGGCGGAGGCTCGGGCGGCTTGGGCTTGGCGGGCGCGGGCGCGGGCGCGGGCGTGGCGGCGGACGCGGAGCCCGGCTTGGCGGAGATCGGGACGCCGGGGCGCGGGGCCGCGGTGCCCTTCCCGACGGCGGCGGCGGCGAGGGCACCCTTCGCCGCGGCGGCGGCGGTGCCTTTCGCGGCGGCGGCACCGCCCTTCGCGGCGGCGGGGGCCGCCGGCTTCTTGGGCGGCGGGAGGCGCGGGTTCGGCGTCAGCGTGGCCGTCACCTCCAGCACGATGGCGCGTTCCGGGCCGAACGACGTGGAGAGCCACTCGCGGCGGTCGGCGCGCAGGTCGACGGCGTACAGCTCGTAGCCCGAATAGACCAGCGCGTGCACCTTGTCGCCGAGCGCCCAACCGTGCGCGCGCACGGCGTAGATGCAGGAGAGAAGGTCCTGCGCGCCGGAGCGCCACGGATAGGCCCAGCGCCGCTCTTTCTTGCCCTCGGGCGCATACACGACGTCGGTGCGCCCGGCATCCGCGGCGTGGTCCAGCCGCAGCAGCAGACGGTGGCCTGGATCGCCGTAGCGGGCGAGCGTCTGCAGCGGGCGCCGCGCGGCCAGGTCGATGCGGCTGAAGATCTCGTCGGTGACGGGGTGCACCGCCGCCCACAGGCCGATGGCGTGCGCATCGCCCGCGAGCGTGGCGACCGGCGCCCCGGCGACGTCGTAGCGCTCCGTGACGCCGAAGCGCACCAGGCCCGCCTCGGCCCCCAGCACCTCGACGCGGTAGGTGCAGGTCTCGCCGACGGGCGCCCACGGCGTGGAGACGACCGGCTCGCCCAGCGCGACGGCAGCGCCGGCGGCCGCCAGCGCACCGCCCGCCATCACCGGCCACAGAGTCAGGAGCCCCCGTCGAGCGCGCATGGTCTCCTTGGACGCGGGTCTTCACTTGTATATTGACCCACCCTGGACGGGCGGCAAGGCGCCGGCGCTAGGGGACCGGCTTGGCGACCACCAGCTCGGGCATGGTCACCTTGAAGAGCTCCCAGGCGCCGGCGTCGTTGACGCGGTACAGGTAGCGGCGGAAGGCGATGGAGTCGCCGACGGTCACCATCATCGTCGCGCGGTCGGCGGACATCTTGAAGACGTGGTGGATGACCTCGACGCTGCGGTCATAGGCTTTGGCGCGCGTGACGGCGGGGAGCGCCGCGAAGCGGTCGGTGGGAAAGCCGAGGTTGATGCAGCCCTCGTTGCGGATGGCGATGGCCCCGTCGGCGGGCATCTCGAAGATGACG